>PLIQ01000076.1 GCA_003140115.1 Actinomycetota bacterium
CACGTGCCGATCTCGGAGATACCGCCGGACGCGGTGACCGCCTCGGGCTCGGGCCTTGACCCGGACATCACGCCCGCGAACGCGTACATCCAGGTCGACCGGGTGGCCGCGGCCAGGCACCTGCCGGCCTCCGAGGTCCGCAACCTGGTCACCGAGAACATCACCGGCCGTACGCTCGGCTTCCTGGGCGAGCCCACGGTCAACGTGCTCACGCTGAACATCAAGCTCGACGAGCTGTCGGCCAAGTCCGGCTGAGCTTGGTGATGGCTGAGCCGGGAGACCCCCGGCCGGAACCTGCGGGGCCTCCCGGCGCCCCGGGTTCCGGCCGGGCCAGGGCCAACGCGGTCCTCATCGTCGAGGATCAACCCGAGCTGCTCCGAGCGCTGCGCATCAACCTGCGGGCCCGGCAGTACGACGTGGTCACGGCGCGGACGGGGCGCGAGGCGCTGGCCCTGGCCGCGAGCCAGCCGCCGGACGCCGTCATCCTCGACCTCGGCCTGCCCGACATCGACGGCACCGAGGTGATCGTCGAGCTGCGCCGCTGGTCCAGGGCCCCGATCATCGTGCTGTCCGGCCGGGCCAGTCCCGGAGACAAGATCGGCGCGCTGGACGTCGGGGCCGACGACTACGTCACCAAGCCCTTCGCCATGGCCGAACTGCTGGCCCGGCTGCGTGCCGCGCTGCGGCGCGACGACGGTGAGACCGATCCGGGCCGGCCGCACCAGGCCACGATCGGCAAGTGGCTGGTGAACCTCACCAGCCACCGGGTGACCCGTGCTGCGGGCGGCTCCGGAGCCGGGCCTGGGCCTGGGCCTGGCGGCTCCGGCGAGCCGGAGGAGGTGCTGCGCCTCACGCCGACCGAGTGGGGGATCCTGGAGATCCTGCTGCCGCGCCCGGGCCAGCTCGTCGGGTCGGCCCAGATCCTGACCGGAGTGTGGGGGCCCGGGTTCGGCCAGCGCACCAACTATCTGCGCTTCCACATGGCGCGGCTGCGCCGGAAGCTGGAGGATGACCCGGCCCGGCCGCGTCACCTGCTCACCGAACCCGGCATGGGTTACCGCTACCAGCCCTGACGGCCCCCTACCAGCCCTAAAGCACTGTGCGACTGGCAAAATATGCCATCCGCGGACGGCCGTTCTCGGGCCCGACGGGACCTGTCCGCGCGTAGACCGTCCGCGGCTGCCAGAAATACCGCAGAATGTGGTACGCAGGGTAATCCCCGTCAAATGATCATGAACTGCGCGAACGGTCAATAAGGCCACGGGTTTATGATCGGGGCGGGCCGTAACCGGGAGCTGGCATGAAGGCTTTGACCGCGGACGACCCGCGGTTGCTGGGAGAGTTCCGGCTGCGCGGGCGGCTGGGCGAGGGCGGCATGGGCCGGGTCTACCTCGGGCTGTCGCCCGCCGGTCGGGCCGTGGCGATCAAGGTCGTCCATCCCTCGCTGGCCAGCGACTCTGATTTCCTGCGCCTGTTTCAGTATGAGGTCGCGTCGGCGAAGGCGGTCAGCGGGATCTACACCGCACCGGTCGTCGCCACCGGCCTGGACGACCACCCTCCGTGGCTGGCCACGGGGTTCGTCCCCGGTCCCTCGCTGGCCCAGGTGGTGCGCGAGCACGGACCGCTCCCCGAGTCGGCGCTGACGCCGCTGCTCGCCGGGCTGGTCGAGGCGCTGCAGGCCATCCACGCCTGCGGGGTGGTGCACCGTGACCTCAAGCCGCCCAACGTGCTGCTGGCCGCCGACGGGCCGCGGGTCATCGACTTCGGCATCTCCCGCGCGGTCGAAGCCGCGGCGGTGACGCAAACGGGTGCGATGTTCGGCACGCCCGGTTACATGTCACCCGAGCAAGCCGAGGGCAACCCCGCGACCCCGGCGAGCGACGTTTTCGCCCTCGGGTGCGTGATCGCCTACGCGGCTACCGGTTCCCCGCCGTTCGGCGAGGGAACCCCGGCCAGCATCTTGTACCGCGTGGTCCATTCCGAGCCCGCCCTGGACCAGCTCCCGGCCGGGCTGCGAGAACTGGTCGCGGGGTGCCTGGCCAAGGACGCGGCGGCGCGGCCGACACCCAAGGCCCTGTCGGCCGAGCTCGGCCGGCGGGGGCGGGGGACGGGGCCGATGGCCGTGTCGTTCTGGCCGCCGTCGGTCGCCAACCTCATCAGTACGTATCAGCCTCAGCTCGAGGCGCAGATGTCGGAGGGGGAGCCGCTGGCGGAGGGCGACTCCACGACGTACGGGGTATCCGCTGGCGCCTATCCGGGGCAGCCTGCGTACGGGGCGTCCCCTCGTCCCGGGAAGCCGCAGGACCACGCTGCACCGGGGGCGCAGGACGGTACGGAGGATGTCCCGGGCGCGCACGGCGGCCAGGCCGGCGCCCGGGAGACGTTTCCCCCTGGCCCGGCCGACATCGGCGCCGAGGGGACCGCCGGGCGCCGGGCCACGGCGCTGCGGGGCCGGTCGCGGGTCGCCATGCCGGATAGCGTCCGCGGCGCGGTCAGGCTGATGTACGCCGCCGCCGCCTACGCGCTGATCTGGGCGATCTGCGCGGTGCTGATCGTCGACCAGGGCAAGGATCCGTTCGCGTCGCTCACGCTCGGCAGCGAGGTGGTGGTCGCGGCCCTCAGCTTGGTCATCCAGGTCACGGTGTGGCTCTGGGTGGCCCGGGCCGTCCGGAGCGGGAAGAACTGGGCCCGGGTGGCCAGCACCGTGTTCTTCGGCCTGTATACGGTTGTCGCGCTCCTGGTCCTGATCGGGTACCGGCACTTCGCGGCCGGCCTCATCGGGACGGTCCTGATCGGTGCCATCTGGCTGATGGGCGGCGGGTCAGTGCTGTTGCTCTGGCGGCGCCGGTCCGGCCCGTTCTTCAAAGGTGCCGGGTTAGCCTAGTGAGGCGCAGGACACGGCACCGGGAGCGAAGATGAAGGTACTGGCGGCGGACGACCCACGGGTGATCGGCGAGTACCGGCTGCAGGCCCAGCTCGGCTCGGGCGGCATGGGCCGGGTCTACCTCGGCCTGTCACCGGCCGGCCGGGCGGTCGCCATCAAGGTCGTGAACCCCGATCTGGCCGGAAACGAGGAGTTCCTGCACCGGTTCGCCCAGGAGGTCGCCGCGGCCCGGGCGGTCAGCGGGATCTACACCGCGCCGGTCGTGGCCAGCGGGCTGAACGAGCGCCCGCCGTGGCTGGCCACCGCGTTCGTGCCGGGCCCGTCGCTGGACCAGGTGGTCAGCGAGAACGGGCCGCTGCCCGAGCCCGCGCTGTGGCCGCTGCTGGCCGGGCTGACCGAGGCGCTGGCGGCCATCCACGCGGGCGGGGTGGTGCACCGCGACCTCAAGCCGCCCAACGTCCTGCTCGCCACGGACGGCCCGCGGGTGATCGACTTCGGCATCTCCCGGGCCACCGACGGGACCATGCTGACCGCCGCCGGGGTGGTGTTCGGTACGCCGGGCTACATGTCGCCCGAGCAGGCCGAGGGCAAGCCGGCCGGGCCCGCGAGCGACGTGTTCGCCCTGGGGTGCGTGATCGCGTACGCGGCTACCGGGGCCGGGCCGTTCGGCACCGGGACCGCGGCCGCCGTCCTGTACCGGGTGGTGCACGCCGACCCCGCCCTGGACCGGGTGCCGCCCGCGCTGCGGGGGATCATCTCCGGTTGCCTGGCCAAGGACCCGGCCGCCCGGCCGACCCCCGCGGCGCTGGCCGCCGCGATCGCCGGGCGGGACCAGGGTACCGGGCCGTCCGCGGTGGCGTTCTGGCCGCGGCCGGTGGCCAACGTGATCGGGGCCTACCAGGCCCGGCTGGAGCGGGAGACCAAGGGGCCGGGCCGGAGCACCGCGGAGCTCTCGTATCCGGTGACGGCGTCGGCGCCGCCGCTGAGCCCGGTGGGTCCGGTGGGTCCGGTGGGTCCCTTGGGTCCGGTGCCGCCGTCAGCGCAGGGTCTTCCTGGTCCGCGGGGATACAGCCCGTCGCATAGCTACCCTCAGCCGCAGGGCTACAGCGGGGCGCAGGGATCGCCGGCGCCGCCGCGCGGGTACCTCCCGAACGCCCAGCCGGTCGCTTACCCGCAGCCGTACCAGGTCGCGCGGGTGCCGGCCGCTTCGCTGCCTGCTTCGCTGCCGGACAGCATGCGCAACGCGGTCGGGCTGATGTACGCGGGAGCCGGCTTCGCGGTGGTCTACGCGATCGGCGTCATCATCGTGGCCAGCACCATCATCTCCAAGCACCCGGTCCAGGCCGCGGCGCACCACACGACCGTCGGCGGCGTGGCGGCGCTGACCGTGGTGCTGTCGGTGATCGAGATCGCGCTGTGGCTGGGGATCGCGCGGGCCTGCCGGGCCGGCCGGAGCTGGGCCCGCGTCACCGGCACCATCCTGTTCGGACTGCACACCCTCGGCTTCCTGGGCGTCCTGGTCAGCAAGCATCCAGGCCTCGGCCTGACCAAGGTGCTGACCACGCTCGGCTGGCTGATCGCCTGCGCCGCGGTGGTGTTCCTCTGGCAGCGTCCGTCCAGCGCGTTCTTCCAGCGGACCGCGGCTCCGGGCCGTCCGGCCTGAGGTGCCGGACATGGCTGAGGACGACGGCCGGGTAGGCGCCGGCTCCGACGGCGATTCCGGGGGGCGGCCCGGACGCGGGCACCTGCGGATCTACCTCGGATCCGCGGCCGGCGTCGGTAAGAGCTACGCCATGCTCAGTGAGGGGCACCGCCGCGCCGAACGCGGCGCCGACGTGGTGGTGGCGTTCGCCGAAGCGCACGGGCGGCCGCACACCAGCGCGCTGCTCGACGGGCTGGAGGTCATCCCCCGCGCCCGGCTGGAGCACCGCGGGTCCACCTTCGAGGAGATGGACCTGGACGCGGTGCTGGCCCGCCGGCCGCACATCGCCCTGGTCGACGAGTTCGCGCACACCAACGTCCCGGGGTCCCGCAACGAGAAGCGGTGGCAGGACGTCGAGGAACTCCTCGACGCCGGCGTCGACGTGATCTCCGCAGTCAACATCCAGCACCTGGAATCCCTCAACGACGTGGTCGAGAAGATCACCGGCGTGCCGCAGCGGGAAACGGTGCCCGATGCCATCGTGCGGTCCGCGGACCAGGTCGAGCTGGTCGACATGACGGCCGAGGCGCTGCGCCGCCGGATGGCGCACGGGAACATCTACCCGCCGGAGAAGATCGACGCCGCGCTGACCAACTACTTCCGCTCCGGGAACCTGTCGGCCCTGCGGGAACTGGCCCTGCTCTGGCTGGCGGACAAGGTCGACGAGGGGCTGCAGCGCTACCGCACCGAGCACAAGATCCAGGGCACGTGGGAGGCCCGGGAGCGGGTCGTGGTCGCGCTCACCGGCGGCCCTGAGGGCCGGACGCTGATCAGGCGGGCGGCGCGGATCGCCGCGCGCTCGGCCGGAGGCGACCTCCTCGCGGTGCACGTCACCAAGTCCGACGGCCTGACCGGCGCCGATCCGGCCGCGCTGGCCAGCCAGCGGCGGCTGGCCGAATCCGTGGGCGGCACCTACCACCAGGTGGTCGGGGACAACATCCCCGAAGCCCTGCTCGCCTTCGCCCGCGCGGAGAACGCGACCCAGCTCGTGCTGGGTGCGAGCCGCCGGTCCTGGCTGACCGCCATGCTCACCGGGCCGGGCATCGGATCCAGGACCATCCGCGACTCGGGCGACATCGACGTGCACATCGTGACCCATGCCGAGATGGGCCGAGGCCGCGGCCTGGCGCGGCCCCACGGCGCGATCACGCTGCGGCGGCAGGTCATCGGGTACGTGCTGGGCGTCGGGCTCCCC
>PLIQ01000133.1 GCA_003140115.1 Actinomycetota bacterium
TGGAGCAGCAGGGTCAGGAAGTTCCAGTCGGTGTGCGGGCCGACACCTTGCAGGTCGGTGCCGTCGGCGGCCCCGACGTAGTGGATCACCTTGCCGAACCAGTGCGGCTGGCCGGCGAAGTACTGGTCGAAATGGTCTTGGGGTAGCGCCAGCGCCACGGCGATCGCCCGGGTGAGCTCAAGGCCGACGGTGCTCAGCAGCCCGGCCCACTGTGCTGCCAGCGGGCGCAGTTCAGGGACGGTGTCATCGGGCCACTGGTTCGGTCCTTCGAGCAGCCGGTACGGGGCGTCCCAGAGCTCGCGGGGCACCGGAGCCTGTTCGGGCGCGAAGTCGATCTGCTCGCGGGCGTCGGCCCGGCCGGCGGTGATCTCGTGCCCGAGCCGGGTGTAGCCCCGGAAGTGCGGGGACAGCCGGTTGTCCAGCCGCAGCCGCTGCTCCAGGGGCAGCGCGAAGAACCGGGCCGCGGCCGCGGTCAGCTCGCCGATCTGCCCGGGGGCCGCACCGTAGCCGGTGAGCTGCAGGAACCCGATCTCGTGCAGGGCAGTGCGCAGCCCGGCGAGGAACGCCTCGCCGAACGTCCCGTCCGCGCGGCGGGCGGTGTCCAGACGCAGCACCGGGATGGGCCCGGCCGCCCCGGAGGCGCGGTCCGGCGCGGTGTGCTGATGACCCGGGTCATCGACGTGGCCTGTCATAGCTCTCCTGCTCTCACGGTACTGCGCTCGGCCGCGGGGGACCGTGCACTCCCCGGTCACAGCATCGCGCTCCCGTGCACCCAGGAACGACCCGGCCCTGGGATCTCCTGCGCGGTCCAGGCCTCGAGCTGACCGAGCTCGTCACCGGGCGGGTTGACGGCGCCTGATCACCGTGCCAGGTATGCAGACCCCGCGCACAGCAAGAGCCGTCCGCTGCTCCGGCTGGTTCTTCAGATCCGGGCGTTCTGGTGCCCGTGGACATGTACAACCATGCAAGCAGCCGGGGGAATCGGAGTGGGCACGATCGGGTGTCGTAAATAAACCATAGGCGCAAAGGGCGGGTGCTTCCGGTTATGCGCCGCTGGTCAGCTGGGCTGACCTGCGAACCCCGATGCGAGTGAACATGCGGAAGCTAGTTTGACACTCCAGATCGGCGCAGATCAGCCGGCGCAGATCAGGCAGCGTCATGCGATGGTTAAGGTCCGCGTGAACGGCCGGGAGGGGACGAAATGCTATGGGATCCGATCGCTTTGTCGGCCTCGGCCGCGCGGATGGTGGTTGCTGCGGCCTCTACCGATCCGTCGGAAGCGGCGGAAGCCGCGAGACAGGAGGTGCCGGGGCTGCTGGGCCGCGGTGACCGGGAGCGGGAGCTGCTAGTGGGACTGCAGCTGGATCAGACACGCGACCAGCTCCAGGCTATGGCGGGGCTGGAGCGGGAGCAGGCCCGCGCCGCCCTGGAGGCCGTCTGGCGGGCTCAGCTGGCGGACCTGCTAGAGGAGCACGGGGAGGAGACGGCTCGCGGCTTGCAGGAGCTAGTGGACCAGCTCAAGCGAAAGCTGCATAGTGCCATGGTTGAGGCAGGCGGGAAAGCGCGCACGCGCAAGCTGTGGCGAGATGCCCTGCGCCCCCTGCCCGGAGTCGTCGACTGGTACAAGGTCAACGCATTTGCCGGCATTTTGCTAGCGGCGGGGTTCGTCGTCCTCAAGTGTTACGTCATCGCCAGGGGCGACCTCACCACGGCCTTGGGGATCCTGCAGTACGTCGGGCTGGCCACCGTCGTGACTGCTAGCCTGCTCTCCAGCCTGCCCATCTTGACCGCGGCGATGCTGGCATCTGCCGTCAGTCAGATGACCTCGTCCCTCGTTCCTGAGGTCAGCGCATCGCGTATCAAGAAGCCGGAGCGGCCGGCCTTCACCTGGCGCCTGGCCGCGGCGATGCTGGGCGCGTTCGTGCTGGCAGCCGTGTTCAGTCCGTGGACGTACCTGCCGGCTGCCGCCGTAATCGGCCTGGTTATCGGCGTGACGCGGGCGCTCGGCGTGCCCGACCTGAGGACCGTGGTCGGCTGGCTAGCCGCGTTGATCGCGCTGCCATTCGTGATAGTGAATCTGAGCGCGGTGTGGTTGCCGCACGAGATTGTGACCTTCAGGACCAGTACCCACCTACCCCGAGAGGTCGGTTACGTCCTGTCGGAGGACAACGGCTGGATCACGATACTGATCACCGGCCGTTTGCACGAGCACACAATCATCCGTGTCCTGGACGCTACGGTGAAGACGCAGACCGTTTGCGAGAGGGAACCGGGCTTTAGCATCTTCAATTCCCACACGCTATGGCGTGTGGCCACAAAGGCTAGCCCGAACTTGGGCCCCTCACCCAACACGACGTGCCCGTAGCAAGGACTGTGATTGCCGCTCCGCGAGACAGGTGGCGGCACCCTGCAGATATGAGCGCTCAGGATGCGGTCGGGGTACCGGCCCGGTACTACGGTCGGCCCGGCCAACGCGCTACCGGCCCGCAGGTCATCTCCTGGCCCACCAGGACCACGGCTTGTTCACCGGCCAGGAGCACGGCGTGCAGGCTACGCCGGGCCGCTGAAGCCCACCGTGGCGACGCAGACTGACCTATAGTCTTGTCGGCCTTGACAGGCTCCGTGGCCTGCCGGGCGCTGTGACGGCTTTCCGNNGCATCAGGCGGTGGCGGCGGTGGCGCCGCGGCGGCCGGCTAGCTTCCGGTCCAGGAGCAGGGCTGCGGCTGTGGCGGCCAGGGCGGCCCCCAGGGCGATCAAGGTGATCTGCCAGCCCGCCATGCCGCCGGTGGTGATCACGCGGACGGTGGCCGTGACCGGTGCCACAGGGTTGGTGCCCCCGTCCCCGACCGGTATCGGCTGCGCGAACGCGGCCGTGGCGGCGGCGGCCGATGCCAGCAGGCCGGAGATGGCCGCGGCCAGGACCGTGGCCAGCCGGCCGAGGCGTGCGCCAGCCTTGCGGGTCGCCATCCAGGGGCGGGGCCGCTGGTGAGAACGCTGTGTGATCATAATCGTGTTCCCGTCTGCTCGGATCTGGCCGGCTCTCGCGGCCTTCTTCGGACAGACTCCCGGACCAGGGCGTGCGCCGGGCAGAGGCCGGCTGACCCCTCTTGCGCCGTGGCGGTGGCGGGGGTCAGATGACCCACAGGCGCCCTGGCCTGGTTTCCCGGGGCGGGGCAGGCGGCAGGCTGGAGCTAGACCAGGCCTGCGGTCAGGGCCAGGCGGGTCAGGTCGGCGCGGCGGCGGCAGCCGGTCTTGTCCCGGATCCGGTCCAGGTGCGAGCCGACGGTGCGGACGCTGATGTACAGCTGCGCGGCGATCTGCGCGTTCGTGCGGCCCTGGGCGACCAGGGCAACCAGCTCGCGTTCCCGGGCGCTGAGCCGTTCCAGTCCCGAGCTCGTCGCGGCGGTCAACGGCGCCGGGGCGGGGGCGGTGAGCATCAGGGCGTACTCGGTCGCGGTGTCCAGGCTCATCGCCGCGCCGCGCTCTTCGGCTGTCCGGAACCGATCGGGTCCAAGCGTCTGCCGTGCCTTGTTCAGCGCTTCCTCCCGTCTGAGCACATCCCCGGGCGTATCATCACTGAGCCCTTGGTGCCGGGCGTGGACGGCATAGGCCGTCCATACCGCTACGCCGTCGGCCTCGCGCCCGGTCGCAGTGCACATCAGCGCGCAGAACCACAGGCCGTTGAACACGTCCCACCAGTTGCCGGTCCGGACGGCAGCCCGGAGCCCTTCCCGGAGGTGCACGGCGGCGTCCTGGCTTCGGCCGGCCTGAACGTCCAGGTCCGCCAGCACCATCAGCAGGGACGGCAGGTTGCTGACGTCGCCGGTGTCCCGGCACTGGGCCACCGCCGCCGCGCAGGCGCTTTCGGCGGCGGCCAGGTCTCTGGCACCGATCAGCGCGTAGATCAATACGATGCTTCCCTGCCGGGCAATCGAGTCAGGCATGCCGGTTATGACCTGCTGCTGCCGGATCAGCTGAATGGCGCCGTCATAGTCGCCGCTGTACCAGGCGCCGATGCCGAGGATCCTCATCGCTGTCCCCTCGCCGGCCGGGTAGCCGAGTTCCCGGGCCATGGCCAGCGAGCGGCGGCCCTCCTCGGTCCCCTCGGCGAGCCGGCCCAGGTTCAGCAAGGTCGACGACCGGCCGGCCAGGGCATCGGCCAGCACCCGGGACGGCCCCTGGTCTCCTGCGGCGTCGATGACCGCGGTGAAGTGGCCCAGCGCCCCAGCCAGTTCGGCCGCGGACAGCGCAGCCCGGCCAAGCCACATTTGGGCGGCGCACCACCTCTCGCTGCCCGCCTCGGCGCGCCCGGCTATCTCGCACAGCAGAGGGTACTGGCCGGCCAGTCGGCCGCGCAGCAACCACCATGGCGCCAGCGCGACTGCCAGCCGGAGCCCGATAGCCGGGTCGTGATCCAAGGCCCAGGCCAGAACCTGGCGCATCGTAGGGTCCTCGGCATCCATCCACCGGGCCGCGGCTGCCTCCCCGGCTCGGGTCTGCAACCCCTCCGCGGCCTCCTCCGCCGCCCACAGCGCGTACCCGGCCAGCGCGGCCGCCGTCGCGTCCTGCTCACCGGCCTCGGCCCGCAGCCGTGCCCCGTAGGCCCGCAACGTCTCCAGCATCACGTACCGCGGCCGCCCATCCACGCCGGCCCGCGGCGGGACTAGCAGCGAGCAGTCCACCAGGCGCAGCACCGCCAGCCCGGCGCCCGTCCCGGCCACCGCCTCGGCGCCCTCCAGGGTGAACGGCCCGGGAAACACCGACACCGCCCGGAAGGCCCGCCGCTCCTGCTCATCCAGCAGCTGGTAGCTCCACTCCACGGTGGCGGCCAGGGACCGCTGCCGGGACGGCGCCAGCCGGTCCCCTCCCTCTAGCAGCGCGAACCGGTCACCCAGACGGTCCAGCAGCTGGCCCACCCCCAGCGCCTCCACCCGGGCCGCGGCCAGCTCGATCGCCAGCGGCATCCCATCCAGCCGCGCCACCAGCCGCGCCACCTGCGGCCCGGTCCGCCCGTCCAGCACGAAGTGCGCGTCGGCCTGCTGGGCCCGGTCGACAAACAGCACCACCGCTTCCGTCCTCGCCACGTCAGCCAGGTCACCGGGATCGGGCACCGCCAGCGGGCCCAGCCGGTACCGGGCCTCGCCCGCGACCTGCAGCGCCTCCCGGCTGGTGGCCAGGACCCGCAGGTCATCGCAGGCCGCCACCAGTTCCGCGCACAATCCCGCTGCCGTGCTGATCACGTGCTCGCAGTTATCCAGCACCAGCAGCAGCTGCTGGCGGGCCAGCACCCGGGCCAGCGTGACCGCCGCGGGCACCCCCGGCTGCTCCCGGACCCCCAACNNTGGCTACCTGGCTGGCCAGCCTGGTCTTTCCCGACCCCCCCGGCCCGGTCACCGTCACCAGCCGGTACCGCTCAAGCAGCACCGCAACCTCGCGCACCGGCCCGGCCCGGCCGATGAAGCTCGTCCGCACGGCCGGGAAGCCATGCACGGCGTTGACCGTGGTGATCGCCTCCCCCACGGCCGTACCATAACCGCCACGGCCGCCGCCGTACAGCCCGGCGGCGCCGGCAACAGCATCCGGTCGGAAGTCCCGCCCGCCGCCGGGATCACCCGTCGGCCGACCACCCACCGACGATCGCCAGGGGCGGCGTTGCGGCCGCTTGGCGTCCAGTCGGCGGACCTCGCCGACGCCTCATGCGGCGGGCGCGGCTGATGCAGCGGCACGCCTTCGAGGTTCAGCCAGGCTGGTCGTATCCGGGCCAAAGACCTGCTGAACCTCCGGCTGATCGCGGCCACGCCGGGCGGCTCTGCTACCCGGAGCCCGGCCAGTCGAGCTGCCCCGAGCCGGGCACCTGCCGAGCCTGGAACGGCCGCAAGAACTATCCGCGATGCGGTTTCCCGCTGCTCAGGGCGCAGGGCTCGCGGCTGCGGAGGTGATCACCGTCGGCCGGCGCTGCAATCCGGCTGCAAGACCGGTGCACGACGCTGTGAAGCACCTGCAGAAGGAGAAGCTACCATGACGCACCTAAGGCGCAGCCCCGTTCTCATCCTGGCTCTCATCCCGCTACTGGCCGCTTGCAGTAGCGCTGACACCTCTTCAGCCACCCCCGCGGCTTCCTCTGCCGCCCCGGCCGCGGCCGCAGCCGCGCTGGTGAGAGGGGAGTTTGTCGGAGATGCCGGTGACCTGGCGGGCATTGCCCTGTCGGCAAACGGACGGCAGGTGATTGGCTACTTGTGTGACGGGACCGGCCGGCACGTGAGCCTGGCGCAGTGGTTCACCGGACCGGTGACCGGCACCGGCATCGACATCACCAACGCCCACGGAGCACATCTGGTCGCGACCGTGACCGCCCAGGCCATCACCGGCACCGTCACGCTCACAGACGGCCGCTCCGCGCCGTTCACCGCGCGCCTGCTGCCCGATCCTGGCGGCACCTACGGGCTGTTCCGCAGCGAGCAGACTTTCCACGGCGTTCGCTACCTGGGCGGATGGATCCTGAATCCGCCAAGTTTTGCCAGTGCCAGGGTGGGAGCAGGAGCCTGGGCAGGAGTCTCCTTGACTGCCGCGCTGCGTCCTGATCCCGTCGGTTTCCAGCCTTTGCGCGGCGGCATCGGCATCATCAACGAGCAGACCGGGGCGCTGATCGTCAGCCCTGTTCTGGACAATCTGGTTAGCGTGACCGTAC
Source organism: Actinomycetota bacterium (assembly GCA_003140115.1). The sequence continues at coordinate 6,689 of PLIQ01000133.1, forward strand.
CGGGCGTGGGTACGTTCCGGCTCACCCACTGCCTGCGGGCGCGGTGCTGAACAGACGGATCGTTTCGCCTAGGCCGCTCGCCGGGACCGGACTGAACCCGCGGTGCATGCGGGCACCATGATCGGCTCTCACGCCGGCGGCAGCCGGCCAGCCGTTGGTCGGGCGGGCCGGTCCTGCAATCTTCTTCCGTCTCCTCTGCAAGGACAGTGCAATCCGGATCGGCGATGCTTCCCTCAGGCGGCATTCCGGGGGCGGTCCAGCCGGAAGGAGGAAGACGTGATATCACGGGACTCCAGAACCGGCTTCGTGGCCCGGATAAGTAGTTGTCGGCTGGACAGCCGCACCGCAGTTCAGGGCACCGCAGGCGCAGTGCCGGGTGTGCCGCGCGGGCTACCGGGGGTGGCCAGCGGGATGGTGTTCGTGAACCAGATGACAGCGTTCTGCTGCGGAGAGGGGCTCCGGTGCGCGTGACGATCCTGCGGGCGGCACTGGTCCCCGCGACGCTGATCCTGTTCGTGCTGGTCAGCGGGTTCCTGGCTCAGGTTCCGTGGGCTACGGGCCTGTGGCCGTGGCCGGCGAAACCGCTGTCTTACATCTTCATCGCGTCCATCCTGGCGGCGATAGCGGTCCCCGTGCTCTGGATAGCGGTCAGCGGCGAGGCGGCCGCGATCCGCGCCGGCGCACTCGACCTGACCGTGATGTACGGCGGGATGTTCGTCTATGTCCTCACGTTGACCGGCCATCCGCATGAGCCTCGGCTCTGGGCCTATGCGCTGGCCTTCGGACTCGCCGCTGCCGGGTCGGCCGGAGCGTTCCTGTTCGCGCGGCCGATCCCGTGGGCCGACCCGCGCTCGATGCCCCCGCTGGTGCGCCTGTCATTCGGCGCCTTCGCGATGATCTTGACCGGAGCCGGGGCAGCCCTGGTTGCCCACGCCGGCATCTTTCCGTGGCAGCTAGGCCAGGAGACCTCGGTCATGTTCGGCTTGATCTTCCTGGGCGCGGCGGCCTACTTCAGCTACGGCGCCCTGGATCCGCACTGGGGTAACGCCGTCGGGCAACTGGCTGGATTCCTCGCCTACGACCTAGTGCTGCTCGCACCGTTTCTCGAGCATTTCAGCGCCGCCCGCGGCGGCTCGCTGGTCAGCCTGATCATTTACGTCGCGTTCCTTGTCTACAGCGGGGCGCTGGCCAGCTACTACTTGTTCGCGTCGAACGCCACTCGGATCCGCCACGCCTTTATTGGTCCGGAGCCGTTGCCGGCACCGGACGCAGCCGATGCTGACGTGCGGTGAAACTTGTCGCGGTCCGGGCCCCGCAAACCATCGGTCACATGCAGGCCAGCGCATAGGCATACGAGGGGGCAACGCCCTGGCCAGGCGACGGGATCCGGGCGAGTCGTTCGTCTATGAGTCAGGACACGGCCGGAGCAGGCCGCCGGGACAAGGGAGTCGCAGATGACGCAGTACCTGATCTCGTTCGGTGCCCACGCGATGGACCACGTCCCCGACGAGGACGCGCCCGCCGTGGCCAGGGCCGCGCGCGCGGCGGTCCAGGAGGCCATCAATGCCGGCGTGTACGTTTCCGCCGGCGGGCTGGAAGACCAGCCGGCGAGCATCGTGGCCACCGACGGGGCGGTCACCGACGGCCCGTACCCGGAGGCCATCGGCGGGTTCACGCTCGTCGACGTGCCCTCACGCGAGGAGGCGCTGCGGTGGGCTGCCAAGATCGCCGTCGCCTGCCGCTGCGCGCAAGAGGTCCGGGCGATCGGGGCCGACCCCGAACTCGACGCGACGCTCCGCCAGGCTGATAGCCGGCGGTGACGTCCCGGCTGCGCCTGGTCGAACGCGCCCCGCAGCACTAGAGCAGGACTTGCCCTGGCGGCGGCCTGACCACGCGGGCCTGCGCGCCGGCCTGAGCCGGGGACGCGGGGAAGCGCCTCTTGGATCGGACGTGAAATATGCCGCGCTAAGCCGCGCCAGTCCGGTCGGGCTTGCGGTCGAAGAGGCCGGCGCTGTGGGGCCGGCTGAATTGATTTGCCGCCGGGTGGGCGCTGCCGGGAGCATGGGGCTATGGCGGAGCGATTCGATGTCAGCCGGGACGGCATCACCCTGGCGGGGGAACGGTGGCCAGGTGGCGGCCCGACGGTGCTGCTGCTGCATGAGGGCGTCGCGGACCGGCGGGGATGGGCGGAGGTAGCCGGGCTGCTGGCACCTGAGCTGACCGTGGTGGCCTGCGACCGCCGTGGTTACGGGCAGACGCCGCCGAGTACCGGCCCGTTCTCGCACCTGGATGACCTGCTGGCCGTCGTGGATCACATCGGCGCAGGCCCGGTGTGGCTGGCCGGCGCCTCAGCGGGGGGCGGGCTGGCACTCGACGCCGCCCTGGTTGCCCCCGGCCGGGTCGCGGGCCTGGTGCTGATGGGCACCGCGGTGAGCGGCGCCCCCGAACCCGAACTCGACGCCGCTACCAGGCGGTTCGAGCCGCTGCTGGACAAGGCCTACGCGGCCCGGGACGCCGGCGAGATCAACCGGCTGGAGACCTGGCTGTGGCTGGACGGCCCCGGCCAGCCAGAAGGGCGAGTGGGCGGCGCCGCGCGGGAGCTGGCGCTCGACATGAACGCGATCATCATCGGCAACGACGTGCCGGAAACCGCCGGAGCCACCGACGTGGACGCCTGGCACCGCCTCGCCGAGATCAAGGTCCCGGTCACCGTCGCGTGCGGCGATCTCGACGTGCCGTTCCTGGTCGACCGCTGCCGCCAGCTCGCGGACCGGCTCCCCGCCGCCCGGCACCACGTGCTGCCCGGCATGGCACACCAGCCCTACCTGGAATCAGCCAGCACAGTAGCGCAGCTGATCCGCTCGGCGGTGACGGGCGGCCTTTGAGGACGGGTCAGCCGGCGACCTGGCCGGTGTTTCGGTCAATGACGCGGACGCCGGGCGCGAAATGCGCCACGGCGGCGGCCATGCGCTGCGTATCCAGGTGCCACAGGTTCACCGCGCGGCTGGCCAGCAGCGTGTCACCGCTGACACCAGGCGTGAGTGCGCGGGCTGTCGCCTTGGCGGCCCGCTGGCCGCGGCGCCCGGCCAGCGGGCGGGTGCCTTTACGGCGGGCCACGCCGACGTAGCGCACGGAACGGCCGTAGGGCATCGGCTGGCGCCAGAGCACGATTTCCCTGATGTCGGCCCACGGGATCAGGACGGTGGTCGCGCCGTACCGCCCGGGCGAGCCGCCCAGGGTGACGCCGCTGGCATCCACCCGCAGGGCAACCCGGCGGGTCGCGATGCTCGCGATGAACACCAGCGCGCCACCGCCGAAGAACACGAGCGTGACCACCCGCAGCGCCAGCGACATCGGCACCGTGAGCGCGAGCAGCACGAACACGGCAGCTCCCACGATCAGGCTGCCGCTGCGGCGATTCCACCCGTAGCGGGCCACATACACACCAGGCTCACCAGTCACGCGCTTATCATGTCCCAGCCCAACGGCACATGACCAGGCTTTCCGCCACGTATGCACATATCAACCAGACCTGTAAAGCAGTTGCCGCAATAACGATTGAGCCGGCGTCCGTCCGGATCGGCGGCAGTGTGCGCGCTGATCCAGACGAGGGCTGATTACGCAACGCGAGGCGGACCGTCCCACGTCGGTGAGCCGATCGAATATTGCGTGGAGTTCACCATCAGATTCCTGTGGTGAAGACGCGCAGATTATCTGTTCGGTGCCGCGCCGATGGCCTATGTGCCTTCGTCGCAAGGCTCGCATCTCAGGCTCCGGCGTAGTGATCAGATGACGGAACGCCGGAGCTTCGCGGCGGTCGCTTATTGGCAGTAGCACCGGTGGCATGGGGAGTGTCGGCCTGGAGCCTGACGAGGGCGGATCCGGTGTCGGCCCAGATGGTCGGACCGTCCGCCGCCGCGCTGATCAAGTCCGGTGTGCGCGCGACGGGGTACGCGGTTAGGGTGCCTGGCACCACGACGGTCAGCAGGGTGCCGGTGATCCACAGGCGTCCCGCCGAGTCCATGATGAGGGCCGGGGCTGACAGGGCGCTGGGGGCGTAGCCGACGTGGATGATGGCGGTGATCCTGGCGGTGGCCGGGTCTGCCCGTGCCAGCCCGGACGGGGTGAGCACCCACACGGCGTTGCGGCCGGGGACGATCTGCGGGGTGTATCCGCCGCTGTGGACGCGCAGGCTCTGTACCGGCTTGAGCGAGCCCTGGTTGATCAAGGTGATGCGGTCGACGGCGGCACAGGCGATCCAGATGCCTCGCGGGCCGGGGGATGCGGCACATGCCGTTCCCGCGCCGGGGATCGGGGCCGCCTTCACGATCACGTTGCGGGACGGGTCGATCTTGTACAGGTACTCCTGGTCGCCGTCAGCGGCGGGCTCGTCGGTGATCATCCAGATGAAGCCGTTCCCGTAGGCGACATCGGCGCCGAGCCCGCGGACCGGGAAGCGCTCGGTGATGGCGCCGCTGGCCGGGTCGATGCGCAGCAGCGGGCCGGAGAAGTCCAGGACCCAGAGCGACCCGGCGCCCGATGTCATGCTGATCGGTTGATCCTGCTGGTCGCCGACCCGCACCGTCCTGGTGACCTGCCCGGCGGCCAGGTCGACGCCGGCGATCTGGCTGGCGGGCCAGTCCGAGATCCAGGCCGTGGAGCCGAGCATGGTCACGTCGCCGGGCTGGCCGAACGGCAGCGGGATCCGTGCCCGCACAGATGATGGCAGCAGCGCCGGGGCCGCCGCCGTG
>PLIQ01000442.1 GCA_003140115.1 Actinomycetota bacterium
ATCGAGACCAAGAACAGCGCGCCTTCCTCGGCGGAGATCCTCAACTGGGCCACCGTGTTCGGCATCGCCCTGGCGCTGGGCATCCTGGCCATGACCATCGGCCTGCTCCGCAGCGAGACCGCCAGGGACCTGCGCACCCTGACCGCCACCGGGGCGGGCAGCTTCACCCGCCGGGAGCTGACCGCCGCGACNNGCCTTCGCGCTGGCCCTGGGCGGTGCCGTGCTCGGCACGGTGGCGGCCTACGTCGCCGCCATCGGCTACGCCTGGGACAACCCCCTCGACGGCCTGGCCGAACTGTCCAACGTGCCCATCACGAACCTGCTGATCATCCTCGTCGGCATGCCGACGATCGCCGGCGCGGCGGCCTTGCTGCTGGCCGGACGCGAGCCGTCCGGCGTCGCCCACCAGCCGCTGGAGTAACCCAGCGCCAGAGCAGGTACCACGCCCCGTTCGGTCACGAGATTTTTAACCGAACGGGGCGTGGCTCGACCACCAAGCCGGCCGGATCCGGCCTACTGCCGGAGCCCGGGTCCGGCGCGCCGGTCCTTGTCCTTGTCTTTGCCCTGGTCCTTGCGCTCGAGCATCTCGGCCGCGCCGCGGACCACGCACCGCAGCGGGTCCTCGACCAGGACCGCGCCGATGCCGGCCGCGGTCTCGATCCGGCTGGCCAAGCCGGGCAGCAGCGAGCCGCCGCCGGCCAGCCGGACCTTGCCACGGACCACGTCTTCGGCCAGCCCGGCCGGGATTTCGGACAGCATCTCGTGCACCGAGGCGGCGATCGCCGAAACGATCGGCTCGAGCGCGGCTGCCACCAGGCCTCCGTACACGTACTCCGACCGCGGCGCCCGCTGCGCCAGGTCCAGCCCGACCACCTCGGCGAAGCCATCGGCGCCGCCGGTGACGCCGAGTGTCATCTTCAGTTCCCGGGCCGCCCGCTGGCTGATGATCAGGCCAAGCTCGCTCCGCGCGGCCTGCACGATCGCCTCGTCCATCGCGTTGCCGGCCTTGCGCAGCGACCTGGCCCGGACCACGCGCCAGCCCGCGACCGCGGCCACCTCGGTGGTCCCGCCGCCGATGTCGACCACGAACCCGCCCGCCCCGCCGGTCAGGTCGAACCCGGCGCCGGCCGCCGCGGCCACCGGCTCGTCGATCAGCCGCACGTTGTAGCGCGGGCGCCGGACGCTCAGCGCGGCGACGATGGACCGCCGCTCGACCGGGGTGGCGCCGCTGGGCACGCACACCAGCGCGTTCGGCCGCAGCACGCCGAACCGCCGGGTCCGGCGCAAGAACTCGTGCAGCATGGCGGCCGTCGCGTCCAGGTCGGCGATGACCCCGTCCCGCAGCGGGTGGATCACCTGGATGTCCTGCGGTTCCTTGTCGGCCAGCGCGTCCGCGGCCAGGCCGACCGCGGCGACCTTGCCGACCGCCGTGTCGATGGCGATCGCGGTAGGCTCCTCGAGCAGGATGCCGCGCCCCGCTACCCAGACGAGCGTATTGACCGTGCCGAGGTCAATCGCCACGCTACTCCGGAAGCGCATGTTGCTCTCCTCTGCCGCTGCGGCCAGACCCCCCGCCGCGTTGACGGTGGACTAACGTGCAGGTGGGTATGCCTACAGGCGAGTTGCGGTGCTCGCCGTTAGATTGTTCCGCTTTGCATCAGATTATGTGGGTCAGGGTGACCGTGCCTGGCGGAGGGAGCGATTCATGCCGGTAGGCAGGCTGACGGCGGCCGCGATCGGCTTCTGCCTGGTCGCGGTGAGTGCGGCAGCCGGCCTCGCGCCCANNCAGGCCGGCCTGCTCAGCACGGCCGACTGCGAGAAGCTGTACCAGGTCGCCTGCTACGGGCCGGCCCAGATCCGGCGCGCCTACGGACTCCCCGCGCTGTACGCCAAGGGCGTGACCGGCCACGGCGCCACGATCGTCATCGTCGACTCCTACGGCTCCCCGACGATCCGGAACGACCTGCGAGTCTTCGACCGCGCCTACGGTCTGCCCGCCCCGCCGGAGTTCCGGATCATCCAGCCCGCGGGCCGGGTGCCGGCCTACGACCCGGCCAGCTCGGACATGGTCGGCTGGGCGGGCGAGACCACGCTGGACGTGGAGTGGGCCCACGCGGTCGCGCCCGGCGCGAACATCCTGCTGGTGCAGACGCCGGTCTCGGAGACCGAGGGCGTGCACGGCTTCCCGCAGATCGTCGCGGCCGAGGAGTACGTGCTCAAGCACCACCTCGGCGACGTGATCAGCCAGAGCTTCAGCGCCACCGAGGAGACCTTCTCCTCGGCCAGTGAAATCAAGGCCCTGCGCGGCGCGTACCAGCTCGCCGACCGGGACCACGTCACGGTGCTGGCCGCCTCGGGCGACTCGGGCGCCAGCGACCTCGGGCTGGACCAGGCCACCTACTACGCGTTCCGGGTGACGTCGTGGCCGGACAGCGACCCGCTGGTGACCGCGGTCGGCGGGACCCAGCTGCACTTCACCGCGCGGGGCACCCCCGCGGCCCCGACCGTGTGGAACGACACCTACAGCCGCGAAACCAACGAGTTCACCGACGGCGACCCGGGCCCGAACCCGCTGGCCAGCGGCGGCGGCATGTCCCTGTTCTTCACCCGGCCCGCCTACCAGGACAGCGTGCGCGACGTGGTGGGCGGCAGCCGCGGCGTGCCGGACATCTCGATGAGCGCCGCCTGTGACGGATCGGTCGTCACCTACGCGACCTACGGCGGCGCCCCGCCCGGCTGGTCCCCGGAGTGCGGCACCAGCGAGGCCACGCCGCTGTTCGCCGGGATCGT
>PLIQ01000456.1 GCA_003140115.1 Actinomycetota bacterium
CCGTACCAGGTCATGAGCATCATCCGGGTCATGTAGAACGCGGTGAGGCCGGCGCCGATCAGCGCGCAGATGCCCAGGATCCAGCCGCCCGTGCCGTGCTCGGTGAAGTCGCCCTCGATGATCGGGTCCTTGGCGAAGAACCCGGAGAACGGCGGCATGCCGATGATCGCCAGGTACGCCAGGCCGAACGTCACCTGGGTGATCGGCAGGAAGCGGGCCAGGCCGCCGAACTTCCGCATGTTCTGCTCGTCGTCCATGGCGTGGATGACCGAGCCCGCGCCGAGGAACAGCCCGGCCTTGTAGAACCCGTGCGCGAGCAGCAGCGCGATCGCGAACACGTACCCCTCGGGCCCCAGGCCCGCCCCGAGCGTCATGTAGCCGATCTGGCTCATGGTGGACCCGGCCAGCGACTTCTTGATGTCGTCCTTGGCCGCGGCGATGATCCCGCCGAACAGCAGCGTGACCGTGCCGACCACCGCGACCGCGATCCGCGCGTCCTCCGAGATGGCCAGGATCGCGTTGGACCGCACGAGCAGGTAGACGCCGGCGGTGACCATGGTGGCCGCGTGGATCAGCGCCGACACCGGCGTCGGGCCCTCCATCGCGTCCAGCAGCCAGGACTGCAGCGGCACCTGGGCGGACTTGCCGCACGCGCCGAGCAGCAGCAGGAAGCCCAGCGCGGTGGCCACCCCGTTCCCGGCCGACGGGACCTGGTGGAACACCCCGGAGAACGACACCGTCCCGAACTCGCTGAACATCAAGAAGATGGCCAGGGTGAGGCCGGCGTCGCCGATCCGGTTGACCACGAACGCCTTCTTCGCCGCCACCGCCGCCGAGTTCCGGTCCTGCCAGAACCCGATCAGCAGGTAGGAGGCCAGGCCGACGCCCTCCCACCCGACGTAGAGCACCAGGTAGTTGTCGGCCAGCACGAGCAGCAGCATGGACGCGACGAACAGGTTCAGGTAGCCGAAGAAGCGCCGCCGGCCGGGGTCGTGCGCCATGTAGCCGACCGAGTAGATGATGATCAGCGACCCGACCCCGGTGATCAGCAGCACGAAGCAGATCGACAGCGGGTCGATCAGCAGCGACACGTTGGCCTGGAAGTGCCCGACCAGGATGTAGGTGTACAGGTGCTGGTCCTGTTCCCGGTGGGTGTCCCCGAGCAGGGTGAAGAAGGCGATCACCCCGTAGACGAACGCCCCGACCGGCAGCACGCACCCGAGCAGGTGCCCCCACCGGTCGGTGCGCCGGCCGCCGACCAGCAGCACCACCGCGCCGAAGAGCGGGAGAGCGAGCAGCAGCCACGACAGCTTCAGCGCCCCGGTGGCCGGCACGGTGGTCAGCGCCTGGGCACGAGCGACATCCGCAAGGGCCGTGCCAGTCAAGGTCGTCATCCCTTCAGTACTTGAGGAGGTTGGCGTCGTCCACCGACGCGGACCTGCGGGCGCGGTAGATCGCCATCAAGATGGCCAGGCCGACCACGACCTCCGCGGCGGCCACCACCATGACGAAGAACGCGATGACCTGCCCGTCCAGGTTGCCGTGCAGGCTGGCGAAGGCGACGAAGGCCAGGTTGCACGCGTTCAGCATCAACTCGATGCACATGAAGACGACGATGGCGTTGCGCCGGACGAGCACGCCGACGCCGCCGATCACGAACAGGATCACCGATAGCGCGACGTAGTGCACCGGGCTCATGAGTCGGCCCTCCCGGACGGGGCGGGCTCCCACTCGCCGCTCTCCGCGGTGATCTCGAGCGTTTCTTCGGTCGGAACGAACGTGGGTTTCTGGTTCGGGTCACGCGGAGACAGCGCCGAGCTGACCGACACCTCGGAGGTCGTGCCGTCCGGCAGCAGGGCCGGCCGGTCCGCGGAGTCGTGCAGCGCGTAGACCCCGGGCGACGGGTCCGGCGCCATCTGGCCGCTGGCCAGCCGGCGGGCGGCGAGTTCGCGCTGCGTGGGCTTGGGCGTGAGGCGCTCGCGGTGCGCCAGCACCATGGCCCCGACCGCCGCGGTGATCAGCAGCGCGCCGGTGACCTCGAACGGGAACACGTAGGTGGTGAAGATCAAGGTGGCGATGCCGGTCAGGTTGTTCGTGCCGCCGTTGCTGCTCGACAGCGTGGCCGGGCCGATGGCCGCGTGCCCGATGCCCAACGCGAGCAGGACGAGCAGGCCGATCGCGGCCAGGCCCGCGGCCTGCCGCTGGCCCTTGATGGTCTCCACGATCGAGTCCGCCGAGCTGATGCCGATGAGCATCAGGACGAACAGGAACAGCATGAGCACCGCGCCGGTGTACACGATGATCTGCACGAAGGCCAGGAACGGCGCGCCCTGCATGGCGTACATGGTGGCCAGGCAGAGCATCACCACGGCGAGCATCAGGGCGCAGTGCACCGCGCGCGGGACCAGGATCATGGCCAGCGCGGCGCCCACCGAGGCGACGGCCAGGATCCAGAAGATGGATTCCACCGCGATGCCGTCGGCGTTGGGGCCGGCCGCCAGGACGTGCGTCATTCCTCACCCACCTCCTCGCGAACTTCCGGCGGGGCCCACGAGAGCGAGGCGTCGGGCGATCCGGCGAACACCGCCGGGCCGGACGGCCCGCCTGGCCCGGACATCCCCGGCGCCCGCGGGCCGCGGACCAGGCCGGCCGCGCCGAGGCGATAGTAGTCCTTCTCGTCGTTCCCGAGCCGCATCGGATGCGGGGGGGCCTCCATGTCCGCCAGCAGCGGGACGAGCAGCTGCTCCTTGGTCCAGATGAGGTTTTCCCGGCTGTCGTCGGCGATCTCGTACTCGTTGGTCATGGTCAGCGCGCGGGTCGGGCAGGCCTCGATGCACATGCCGCACAAGATGCAGCGCAGGTAGTTGATCTGGTAGACGTGACCGTACCGCTCGCCGGGGGAGAACCGGGCGTCCTCGGTGTTGTCCCGGCCCTCGACGTAGATCGCGTCGGCCGGGCAGGCCCAGGCGCACAGCTCGCAGCCGATGCACTTCTCCAGCCCGTCCGGCCACCGGTTGAGCTGGTGGTGGCCGTGGAACCGCGGCGCGGTGGGCTTCTTGACCTCGGGGTACTCAACGGTTTCGACCTTCCGGAACATCTCGTGGAAGGTGACCCCGAACCCCTTGATCGGGTTGAGGAAATCAAGCACCAGTGACCTCCTTGGTGGAGGTTTCGGTATCCAGGCCGACGCCGTGGTAGTGCGGCAGGTCCAGCGGCGGCACCGGGAAGGAGCTCGCGCCCATCGGCACGTCCCGGCCGGCCTCGCTGGCACTGGCCGAATCCGCGGCCTCGAACCGGGCCGCCCGCTGCTGCGCGGCGCTCTCCCACATCGAGGCCAGGGCGATGACCAGCACCAGGACGACACCGCCCACCACGTACGGGATCGTGTTGTGCGTGTCGAGCCGCCACGCGCGCACGGTGGCGATCAGCAGGATCCAGATGATCGAGACCGGGATGAGGACCTTCCAGCCGATCGCCATCAGCTGGTCGTACCGGACCCGGGGCAGCGTCCCGCGCAGCCAGATGTAGCAGAACAGCAGGATAAAGACCTTGATCACGAACCACAGCACCGGCCACCAGCCGTGGTTGGCGCCCGACCAGAGCGACAGCGGCCACGGCGCCCGCCAGCCGCCCAGGAACAGCGTGGTGGCCAGGCCGGCGACCGTGGTCATGTTGATGTACTCGCCCAGGTAGAACATGGCGAACTTCATCGAGGAGTACTCGGTGTGATAGCCGGCCACCAGCTCGCCCTCGCCCTCGGGCAGGTCGAACGGCAGCCGGTTCGTCTCGCCGACCATGGTGACCAGGTAGATGACGAACGACACCGGCAGCAGCCACGCGTACCACTCGTGTTGCTGCGCGTTGACGATCGCGGTGGTGGACAGCGAGCCGGCGTACAGGAACACGGCCACGAAGGCCAGGCCCATCGCGATCTCGTAGCTGATCACCTGGGCCGCCGAGCGCAGCGCGCCGAGCAGCGAGTAGGGCGACCCGGAAGACCAGCCGGCCAGCACGATCCCGTACACCCCGATCGAGCTCATGGCCAGCACGAGCAGCACCGCCACCGGCAGGTCAGTGAGCTGCAGCGGGGTGTAGTGGTGGAAGATCGAGACTTCCGGGCCCCACGGGATGACCGCGAAGGCGATGAAGCAGATCGACCCCGATATCACCGGCGCGGCGATGAACAACAGCTTGTCCGCGGTGCGCGGAATGATGTCTTCCTTCAGCGGCAGCTTGAGCGCGTCCGCGATCGGCTGGAGCAGGCCGAAGGGCCCGGCCCGGTTCGGCCCGGGCCGGTTCTGCATGCGGCCGATGACCCGGCGTTCGGCCCAGATCATGAAGATCGTCGTCAGCAGCAGGAAGAGGAAGACGATCGCGACCTTCAGCAGCACCATCCACCAGATGAGCTGGTTGAAATCGCTGAGCGTCGGGTCCGGCGGTGGCGCCGCCAGTACCTGCGGCAGCCCTGCTGCCTGCATCATTCCGGCCTCCTCAGCGTGACCATGGCGCCGTGACCCGCGCCGAGTTCGGCGTGGAGGGTGGCTCCGCCGGGCAGGCCCGCCGCCGGGAGCCAGACCACGTGATCGGCCATCGGCGCGAGCTCGACGGGGACGGTCACCGAGCCATGACCGGTGACCACGGTCACCTTATCGCCGTCGGCCAGGCCCGCTTCGGCCGCGGTCGCCGCTGACATCCGGGCCAGCACCGGACGGGCGGTGCCGGCCAGGGCCGGCTCGCCGTCCTGCATGCGCCCGCTGTCCAGCAGCTGGTGCCAGCTGGCCAGCCGGACCTCCAGGCCCGCCGACGGGTCGAGGCCGCGGGCCGACGGCGCGCTGGGCCAGGCGGTCGTCATCACGGGCGCGTCGGGACGCGTGCCCCGCCAGGCACCGAGCGCGGCGAGCTCCGCGCGCGCCGCCGCGGCGTCGGGCAGCCCCAGATGGACATCCATCTGGTCGGCGATCGCGCCGAGCACGTACAGGTCGGTGCGGACCTCCGGGACCTTCAGCGCCTCGGCGAACGAGCCGCCGCGTCCTTCCCAGTTCACGAACGTCCCGGCCTTCTCGGCCACGGCGGCGACCGGGAACACCACGTCGGCGCGGTCGGTGACCGCGCTGGCCCGCAGCTCCAGGCTGACCACGAACGGCGCCATCTCGATCGCGTCCAGCGCGGCCCGCGGATCCGGCAGGTCGGCCGGGTCCACCCCGGCCACCACCAGGGCGCCGAGCTCGCCGTCGGCCGCGGCGGTGAGCATGGCCGTGGTGTCACGCCCCGGCGCGGCGGGCAGCGAGCTCTTGCCCCAGGTCCTGGCCACCTCGGCGCGGGCCGCGGCGGCGGTCACCGGGCGGCCGATAGGC
>PLIQ01000370.1 GCA_003140115.1 Actinomycetota bacterium
GGCCCGCTGAGCAAGGCGGTGCCCGGCGTCTCCGCGGAGACGTCGGGGATGAGGCCGTCACCACCACCCGCCGCCCTCCACCCCGCCGCCACCGCCGGCCTAGCCCCAGCGGCCGGGACTGGACCACGCTTCAGGCGGGACAGGTCCAGTGTTCCGGGCTGCGTATCGGCCGGGAGTCCGTCACGTCCGGGGGCGGGAAGTGCTCCCGCAGCGTGAACGCGTACGGCGTCGGCCCGAACTCCCGCAGGTGCAGTACCCGTCCCTCGGCCTCGGCCGTCGTGGGCGTGTGCCCGGCCGGTACCCACCACAGCGCGGCATACGCTTCGGCCATCTGCTCGAACCACTGCCGGCGCCGCTTGAGGACCTGACGATGCGTGTCGGAGTACACGTACGCGGCGAGGGCCTCGACCGACTCCCACACCGACATGTTGACCAGCACCCCGGCGCTCCCGGCCCGGTCCCACTGGAAGGCCTGCACCGCGGTCGCGTTGCCGTCCTCGGTCTGCAGCCGCCAGACGAAGCCCGGCGCCACGTCCGCCGCCGCGTTCACCAGATCCAGGGCCGCCACGAAGTCCGCCAGCTGCGCGCTGTCTAGCGGCGCAAGCATCCGCCCGATGTTCACCTGAGCCAGTAGGTAGTCCACGCCGTCATCGTGCCAGCCCTCGCGCCCCGTCGGCAACGCCCGGATGCAGTCAGCCGAGGCGTCAGCGTGGGTCGAGTTCCTCTGGCGGCGGCCAGTCGCCCGGCAGTTCGGCCAGCCGCCGCACGTAGTCCGAACGATCGAAGGGCCGCTTCTTAGCCAGGGTCTCGTACACGGCCTCGGTGGCCGGACCCATGACCAGATGCATCACGTTGTGCCAGTCGTACCCTAGCGCGGCCAGCCGCTGGACCGTCTGCCACGTCTCCGGCGGGTCGTCGGCCAGCAGTTGGTTCGCGATTACCTGGTGCAACGTGACGTGCAGCGTGGGGTTCATCGGTTCGCCGTCGGGACCCGTCATCTCCTCGTGCCGCTCGAGCGCCTCCTCCATCTCCAGGTGCTGTGCCTCGAGCAAGAACGTGCGCTCGTCCTCGTCGTCCGGATCCAGCAGTTCCAGGTCGAGGCCCCGATAGGTACCATGTCCCGGCGGCACCGCCCAGGACCGCCGGTCGCCGGGGAGCGGATCGTCGAACCAGCAGTCGGTGGCCTCCTCGGCCACCCATCCGGATATGCCTCCGGCAGGCCGGCCCCTGCCGCTCGAGCGGCCTGATGCCGGACGCCGGCTCCGGCCCCGACCGGGCGGACGCCCGCGACTCTTCGGACTCACCCGGCGATTGTCCCAGACGTACACGTTGCCGTCATCCGTTCCCTTCCTCGATGTCACCGGACGCGCTGCTAATTGCTAGCCGAGGTAATTGACGGTCCGCCGGATCCGGATGGAGCCGCAGCCATGATGACCGGGCAGGCCGATGCCGTCCTTGGACAGGGTGTCCGGCGTGCAGACCAGCCACGCCACGCTCTCGGAGGAGTTGGCGCCGACAGCGAACGAGAATGTGACCGTCTTCTCGAATTCGTCGGCGGATATCCGTTGCGCCGCAGTGAAGCTCGCGTGCCCGGCATTCAGGTACAGCCACTCCGGCAGCGGCGGAGTAGGGCCGTGCGGCGGCCCGAATCTGACGGCGAAGTAGGCATCGAAGCGCTTGCTCATCTCGACTTGGAGGGCCGAGCTGGGCACGATCAGGAACACGTGTGATGTCACATGGCATGTCGGCGGGCCACACGGTCCGCTGGTCGTCATGGTCCCGCCGAAGCTGACGTAGACGTTCTTCACGGGCGAGGTGGCCAGCGGGCTGGCTGCGGTCTTGCGGGCGAACAACTTGACCTTGTAGCGGGTGGCCAGGGTCGGCGTCACCGTGAATGAGTACGCAGTGGTGTCGGCCGCGCGGAGCGTGACCGAGCCGACCGGCGCGGGCGCCTTCGCATACGGGAATGACTGAGCGTACAAGGTGGCGACCTCTCCGGCGGTCGCGCCGGTAATGGTGCCGTGAATCCTGGCGCTGGCGTCTTTGCCGCCGCGGTATTCCACGACCACGTACCCAGTCACCGGGCCAATCTTGGACGTAGCGGCGATGGTGATCGCCGTTCCGGCTGCCTGGGCGGGGGCGACGCCCGCCAGCTGGGCGGCGATTGCGACGCCTGCGGTGAGGGCCACGAGAGTGACCCGGCGCCATGCTCTGAGCATGCGTGCCTTGCTTTCCGCCCGCGTCGGCAGGCTGTTGCGGGTCTGATACTGATTTCGTCGCCGACCTGGAATTATCGTCGGCCCTTGCGCTGGGATCGGGCCGACCTGGAGCGGGGCTGGCGGCGCTGCACCATCTCGCCGGCGGCGGGATGGGTGAGCCGGAATATCCGCGTGGACAGGTCCCGGATGACCTTGAGATCCTTGGCCTGCTGGGCCAGCAGCAAGGCCACCTGGAACTGGGCGAGCGCCGCCTCGGTGTTGCCGAGGATGGCCAGCGCGTCACCGGCGAGCAGGCGGCCCCGGACGTCGTCGGGCCACCGTTCCACATTGTCGGCGATCTTCGCCAGCGCGTCGGCGGCTAGCCCCGCTTCGGCCAGCGCGACCGCCGCCTCACCGGCGAACAAACCGTGCCGGGCCGGGTCGACGGCGGCCAGCGCCTCGCCCAGCATGACGGCCTCGGCTGCCTGGCCCGCGCGGCCGAGGTC
>PLIQ01000028.1 GCA_003140115.1 Actinomycetota bacterium
GACGGCCACGTCGGCGGGTGACCACATGACGGGACCGATGATCGCCATGGGCTACTCACCGCTGACCGGGGACGGGCTGCGGAATCTGTCAACCTGTCCTCGGCCGGGCTCGGGGAAGAGCCAGGGGCATCCGCCCCTGGCATGCTGGGCTGGCACCCTGGCCGGATCCTGAATCCGGTGAAGCCGGTCACGGTGGCGGCCAGCAGGCAGGCGGCGCCCGCGCCGGCGGCGAGGTGGTAGCCGTGAACGAGCGCCCCCGCAGGCGCCGTGACCCCGCGGGCACAGGGTGCCTGTGCCGCTGCTCGGCCGGGCGCTCGCGTGGGCAGGACCGGCTGCCTTCAGCGCGCCAGCCGCACCGGGGCGGGACCCGGCCGCTGGCGTGTCACTCGGCCGGCCGGGCCCCCCGCGCCTGCCCGGCCTCCGTGCGCACGGGCGGGGTGCCGGCATGGGTGTAGGTGGCTGGTGTTTGTCCGGTGGCGCGGCGGAAGGCGGCGATGAAGGCGCTGGGCTTGCGGTACCCGACGGCGCGGGCGGTGGCGTTGACCGATGCCCCGCTGGCGAGGTGCTGAATGGCGGCGCGGATGCGCACGCGGGTGCGCCACTGGGCGAAGCTCACGCCGGTCTCGCTGAGGAACAGGCGGGACAGGGTACGGACTCCCGCGTGCACGTGATCGGCCCATGCGGCCAGTTCGCGCTGGTCGGCGGGGTTGGCGATGAGCTGGTCGGCGATGGCCCGCACCCGCGGGTCGGCCGGCATGGACACATGGATGTCGCGGGCGTGCAGCGGGGTGAGCAAGTCGAACATAAGCGTTTCGGCGTGCGGCCGGGTCGGGTCCTGCGGCCCGATGCGGTGCAGGTGCGCGATGAGCTCGCGCAGCAGCGGCCCGACCGAGACACCGGTAGGCTCGGTCCAGGTGATCGGGCAGTGGTCGGCGGCGAAGGTGATGATCGACATCTCACCTGCGTGCAGCGCGGCCACGGCGTGCTCGACCCCGCCGGGAACCCACAGCGCGTAGCCGGGCGGGACCAGCAAGTCACGCGACGCGATGGTAACAGCCAGTGTCGCGGTCGAGGCCCACAGCAGCTTGGGTCCGGGGTGGGCGTGCGTCCCGACCAGCAGGTGCGGCCCGGCCTCATCACGGCCGATGCTCAGGATCGGCGACCTGAGCGGCGACGTAAGCGACGGTGCGGGCGGCGGCGGTGCCGCGTGGTCCGAGCTGCTCAAGGCGCCGATCCAAGCAGGCGCATGCCGTGGTGGAGGACGATGGCCTGGATTCGCCAGCCCGGGCCCGTCCGCGTGGAGGTCATGTCGGCGCTCACATGTACACGGCGCGGGGGTTAGTGCCGATGATGGAGGCGATCCACATCAGCCAGCTTCCGCGGGGCAGGTGGGACGCCCAATCGAGTATTCGGCCGGCGCCGCGCTGGGCACATCAGCACCTCCTCACATCTGAACCGGCTCACCGCATTGCGTCACCTGGGCCGTCTGGGACTGGTTCAGCGTTGCGTCGCGAGATAGATGTTTGATGTAGGTTCGGTGTCAGGGTGACGCATTCCCGGGTGGGGCGTCATGATGGGTCGTGCCCTGGCTGACTGGGCCGCTACCCACGCGGGCCGTGGCCTGGGCACCCGGCAGGATGCGCCGGCTCGCCGTGGAGGCGCACCAGGCTCCAGGGCTTGACGCGTCGGCGGGAAGCGGCCGCTGGCGGGACGGGGCAGGAGCTCTTGCAGATCTCGGCTGGGAGTATCCGATGCAGGGTGATGTGCGGTTCGCCGTTCTTGGCCCGGTGCGCGCCTGGCGGGATGAGGCGGAGCTGGACTTGGGGCATCCCAGGCAGCGTGCGGTGCTGGCGGCGCTGCTGGTGCGCGAGGGCGCGCAGGTCACGCTGGAACAGCTGATCGACAATGTGTGGGGCGATGAGGCCCCCGCCACCTCGGCCAAGGTGATCCGCAGCTACATCTACCAGCTCCGGCTGGT
The DNA here is from genome assembly GCA_003140115.1 of Actinomycetota bacterium. The sequence goes on from PLIQ01000028.1 coordinate 1,979, forward strand.
CCTGGGCCGGGACGGAACCGGTCACATCAGGTCGGCGGGCGGCGGGTACGTCCTTGACGCCGGCCCGCAACTTGACCTGGCACGGTTCACCGACCTGGTCGCCCGGGCCCGCCAGGCGCGCCGGGACGGGGACCCGGCCGCCGCGGCGGCGCGCTTCGCCGAGGGCCTGGGGCTGTGGGCCGGGACCGCGCTCGCGGGCATCCCCGGACCCTACGCCGCCGCCCAGCGAACCCGGCTGGGCGAGCTGCGGCTCACCGTGCAGGAAGAGCACCTGGCCGCCGCGATGGACCTCGGCTCCTACGACCAGGCCGCCGCGGAACTGTCCGCNNCCGCCCGGCTGCTGCGCGACGAGCTCGGCATCGACCCCGGGCCCGCCCTGCGCTCGATGCACCAGCGCATCCTGAGCACCGACCCCGCCTTGCTGAGCCCCGCACCCGCACCGCCCCGGCCGGCCACCCCGCCCCCGCCCGCCCCCGTCCCGGCGCAGCTGCCGGCCGACATCGCCCACTTCACCGGCCGCGACGCCCAGCTCGATGCCCTGACGGCGCTGGCCCAGAACGCGGGGAGCGCGGTGATGATCACCGCGATCGGCGGCACCGCCGGGATCGGCAAGACCGCCCTCGCCGTCCGCTGGGCCCATCAGGCGGCCGCCTCGTTCCCCGACGGGCAGCTGTACGTGAACCTGCGCGGCTTCGACCCGACCGGAACCCCGCTGGAAGCCGGGGCGGCGGTCCGCGGGTTCCTTCACGCCCTCGGGGTCCCGCCCGCGCGGATCCCGGCCGATCCCGGCGCCCAGGCCGGCCTGTACCGCAGCCTGCTGGCCGGCCGGCGGATGCTGGTCGTGCTCGACAACGCCCGCGACCCCGCCCAGGTCCGCCCCCTGCTCCCCGGCTCGCCCGGCTGCCTGGCCCTGGTCACCAGCCGCAACCAGCTCACCGGCCTGGCCGCCGTCGACGGCGCCCGCAGCCTGACCCTGGACCTGCTCAGCCCCCAAGAAGCCCGCGACCTGCTCGCCCACCGACTCGGCGCCGAGCGCACCGCCGCCGAACCCGAAGCCGTAGAGGAGCTCGCCGAGCTGTGCGCGCGGCTGCCGCTGGCGCTGAACATCACCGCCGCCCGCGCCGCCGCCCGCCCCGCCTTCCCCCTCGCCGTCTTCGCCACCCAGCTGCGCCAGGCCCGCGACCGGCTCACAGCCCTGGACACCGGTGACTCAACGGCGGACGTCCGCGCCGTGTTCTCCTGGTCCTACCGCGCCCTCAGCCCCGCCGCCGCCCGCACGTTCCGGCTCCTCGGCGTGCACCCCGGTCCCGATGCCACCGCCCCGGCCACCGCCAGCCTCACCGCTGTTAGCCGCGAGCAGGCCAGCGCCGCCCTGGACGAACTGGCCTCCGCTCACCTGCTGACCGAGCACGCCCCCGGCCGCTATGCCTTCCACGACCTGCTGCGCGCCTACGCCGCCGACCAGGCCCGCACCCACGACACCGGCGAAGAACAGCACCGGGCACTGCACAGGATGCTTGACCACTACCTGCACACCGCGTACGCAGCCGACCGGCTCCTGCGCCCCGTGCGGATGGACATGATCACCCTGGCCCCGCCCCGGCCGGGCACCGCCCCCGAGGAA
>PLIQ01000134.1 GCA_003140115.1 Actinomycetota bacterium
GCGTACGTCCGGCCGAACCGCCGGGTCAGGTCGGTGAGCTCGATGTTCATGAGGCTCCTCTCGGGATCCGGGTCGCGTACCACGCGACCGCGCCGCAGCACGCGGCGAACGCCAGGTAGGGCAGGACTAGCGAGGAATCGGTGATCGCGGCGGTGAGCCGCCCGGCGCTGGCCTGCCCGGCCATTACCGTGATCGCCCAGCCGGACATGCCCGCGGCCACCCCGACGTTCGCCGACCGGGAAACCGTCGCCGCGGCCAGCGCCAGCGCGCACACCGCGGTCATCGGCACCAGCCAGCCGAACGTCACCGCGGCCGCCGCCCCCGAGGCGGCCGTGGCGACCAGGCCGGCCGCGGCGTTCAGCCCGAACACCGCCAGCGCCCGCACCAGCAGCACCATCCGGTCGCTGACCGCCATCGACTGCGACAGCTCCCAGGTCGGGTCGATCCCCGGCCCGTAGGCGTACGCGATGCCCGCCCCCGCGACCGCCGGGGCGAACAAGGCCACCCACGGCGTCCCGGTGCTCCGCGTGACCGCCGCGCCCGCGGCGAGCACGACCACGGTGGCGATCACCCAGCCGAGCAGCAGCGACGGCGTGGTCACCAGCGCGCGAGCCAGGCCCGGCGAACGCAGCAGCCGCGCAGCCAGCCGTTCGGCCGGCCCCGGTCGGCGGCGCCAGACCTCCGCGGCCACGCCGGTCCACACCCGGCCCAGGTCAACGTCTGACGGGGACCCGGATCCTGTCCAGTCCATGCCTTCACCGGTCATCGTGCACCTCCCGCCGCCGGATCGCCGCGCAGCGCGGCCCGCAGCAGCCGCCTGGCCCGGTGGGCGCGGCTCTTCACCGTTCCCTCCGGGACGCCCATCAGCTCCGCGACCTCCGCGACCGACCTGTCTTCTACGTACATAAGCCGCCACACCTCGCGATTCGGGCTGCCCTCGGGTCCCAGCACGCCGACCGCGTCATTGATCACGACCCGGGACAACGCGGCCTCCGCAGGATCGGCGGCCTGGCGGCCGTCCGCCGCGACCACCGCGGGCAGTACCAGTTCGGCCGGACCGCGGCGGCGCAGGAACAACGCGGCCTGACGGCGTGCCACCCCCCACAGCCACCCGCCCGCCGCGCCCTGCGGCCGGTAGCTACCCGCGCCGCGCCAGACCGCCAGGAACGTCTCCTGCAACACGTCCTCCACGTCCGCCGCGGACAGCAACGACCGCAACCGCGCCGCCAGCCACGGCGCGTGCCGGGCGAACAACGCCCGCAACGCGGTGTCGTCACCGGCCGCCACCGCGGCGATCAGCGCATCGTCATCCATCGCTTCTCTATTGCATCCCGCCGCCACCCGGTTCACCCAACCGGCGAGATTCTTTTAGCCAGGGAAGCGACAGGACGGGGTCAGCGGCTGAGCCGCCGGTCGATCCACCAGGTGCAGAATCCGGCGAGAAGCAGGGCGAGCAGGAGGTATATCGCGGTTTCCAGCCACTGGAATGCCCAGTAGCGGCTGCCGGGCTGGTAGACGACCACTTGCCGGAGGTGGAGCCTGCCGATCGCGGCCTGGCAGACGCTCGTCGGCCCAGCTGTTGGACTGTTCGCAGGTCCGGAGATGCATGCCTGCGGCGCCAGGCCGAGGGAGGTGCTGCCGCTTGGGGTGGTGACCTGGTTGGAGTAGACCCAGGCGCCGGGGATGTTCACCGTCGTGCTCACGCCCAGGCTGTTTTCGGGAAACGAGCTTCCCACGCTGATGTTGCTGAGGTTGAGCGACGATACGGTGCGGACGGGCGGGATGAGGTGCGGCCGCACCCAGAGGGGCACGGCGACCAGGACGGCGGCGAAGATCGCGAGGCTGATCGCGATGGCGGGGATGGCGCGGCGGGTGAGCAGCCCGATGGTGACGCCGAGGGCGAAGGCGAAGGCGGTAGAGCCGACCGGGACGAGGTCACGGGCGCCGAACAACACCGCCGATAGCCGGTAGCCGCCGAGCGGGTTGCGCTGGTCCATGGGGCTGGACCACCAGGTCACCACCAGGCTGAGCAGCCCGGCGGTGGCCATCGCGGCCAGGGCGGTCAGGCCGAGCTTGACGGCCACCCAGCGGGTGCGGGAGATGCTCTGGGTCCAGGCCAGCCGGAACGTGCCCGTCTCCAGCTCGCGGCTGATCAGCGGCGCTCCCCAGAAGATCCCGATGATGGCGGGCGTCAGGTACAGCACGACGATGCCGGCCGTGTAAAGCCAATTGGATACGCCGAAATTCGCCTGCCGGTGCGGGCTGGTGATTGCTAGCACGACCACGACGGCCGCGAGCGCCGCGGCGGCGGTCACGGCCTGCGCACGGAACTGGAGCCAGCTGAACCTGATCATGACGCCACTCCTAGCTGGGGCCTGCGGGCCGGGATGTCGCTCGCCGGGCTCATGTAGGCGATCACCAGGTCCTCCAGGCTGACCGGGGTGACGGTCCAGGCCGGGTCGTGGACCGGCTCGCTGGTGCGGATCAGCAGGACGCTCTGCTTGTCGGTGTGGCTTTCCTCGATGACGTCCTGGCCCGCGGGCAGCGTGGTCGGGTCGCGGCGCGGCCCGGACAGCCGGCGGTGCGAAGCGAGCAGCGCGGTGACTTCCCCGGCGATGCGGACCCGGGAGGCGACGAGCACGATCAGGTAGTCGCAGACTCGTTCCAGGTCGGCAACCAGATGGGAGGACATCACGACGCTGGTGCCGTGCTCGGCGACCGCCTCCATCAGGCTCCGCAGGAACTCGCGGCGGGCGAGCGGGTCCAGGCTGGCGACCGGCTCGTCGAGCAGGAGGAGCTCGGGCCGTTTGGCGAGCGCCAGGGTGAGGGCGAGCTGGGCGCGCTGGCCGCCGGACAGCGATCCGGCCCGCTGCTTCGGGTCCAGGCCGAGCTGCCCGATCCGCCGCTGCGCCAGCTCGTCGTCCCAGCCGGGGTTGAGCCACGCACCCATCCGCAGGTGATCCGCGACCCGCATGCGGGCGTATACCGGTGTGTCCTGGGCGACGAAGCCGACCTGGGCCAGCTGGGCCGGGCTCGCGGCGGGAGGCTCGCCGAGGACGCTGATCGTGCCGCGGGTGGGCGTGAGCAGTCCGGTGGCCAGCTGCAGCAAGGTGGTCTTGCCCGCGCCGTTCGGGCCGACCAGCCCGACGACGCAGCCGTCGGGGATGGTGAGCGTGCAATCGCGCAGCGCCCACGTCCGCCGGTACTGCTTGCCGAGCCCGCTGGCCTCGATGACGCCGCTCATCACGCGACTCCCTCGGCGAAGCAGGTGCGGAACGCGGTGCGGTAGATCGCCTCGATGTCATCGGGACCCAGTCCCGCCGCGCGTGCCGAGCGCAGCCAGTCGGTCATCGCGGTCAGGAACCGTGCTTGCGCGGCCGGGTCGGTCCCGGACGGCGACCGGGTGATGAACGTGCCGAGCCCGGGGCGGGCGCGCGCCAGCCCTTCGCGCTCCAGCTCGCGGTAGGCCTTGTGCACGGTATTCGGGTTGATGGCCAGCTTGGCGACGACCTGCTGCGCGGTCGGGAGCTGGTCGCCCGGCTCGAGCATCCCCATCCGCAGGGCCTGGTGAACCTGCTGAACGAGCTGCAGGTAGGTGGCCACGCCCGAGGTCTGGTCAAGCTGGAACTCGATCACCGCTACTCTCATTCCACTAAGGGGTTAGTGAAACAAGAGTAGCAGTCGGCGCAACGAACGTTTACGTGCGCGCCGACGCCACGGCTGAGGGTGACTGAGCACGACGATCAGGCACTACCGACCAGCAGGCCTGCAGGAGCACCTGGGCGAACTGCTGCGGCGCGGTGATGCACACCGCGTGATCGGCGTCCAGTTCGTAGACCGACGCGCCCGGTAGCGCCCGGGCCAGCTTGCGCTGACGGCCGGGCGGCGCGATCCGGTCCATCGTCGTGACCACCACCGCGGCCGGGACATCGACCTGGCCGATCCAGGTGTGCGAGGTGAACTGGCAGACCGCTTGGATGGCCGAGAGGGCGGTGCGGAGCGGAGTCCGGCGCAACTGGGCGCGGGCCCACCTCGCGGTGGCCGGGTCGTCAACCGGCCCCAGCAGCGCCATGCCGAGAATCTCGGCGCTGAACGACTGCAGCAGCGGGTTCCACCAGAAGGCGGTCACCGCCGCCGCGGGCAGCGCGAGAGCAGCCAGCTTTTCGGCCGGTGACCCGAGGACGTTGCGCGTGGTCGCGCACAGCACCAGGCCGGACAACATCGGCGCGTGCCGCCGGGCCACCAGTTGAGCGACCATGCCGCCCATCGAATAGCCCACGGCGATGAACTTGGCGATGCCCAGGACCTGAGCCAGCGCNNGCGAAGACCTTCGCCCAGTTCAGCTCGGCGGTGATCGCCACCCCGTGGATGAGGATGAGGGTCTCGGCTCCGGGCGGGCCGGCGCACTCCCACACCCGGGTGACCCCCCGGCCTGGCAGCTCGATCAGCCGGGTCACCACCGGATTCGCGGTCTCTTCTGACACCCGCCGCACTGCGCCTCGCTCTCACTGCCATGCCATCAGCGCCAGCAGCAACCAGCGATCGGCACCCGGCCCGCAGTCGTCCGCGTCTGGACGCTTGCGGACCAGGCTCCGCGCAGCGTCGGCAGACCGAAAGATCGGGATACTACCTAGTTTCCCCAAACTCATGATGAATAAGCGCGCGGACTGACTCGGCGCGCCAATGTGACATAAGTCAACTAACGGGGAAGAGGTGCCTCCAGGTGCGTCGGCGTGTGCCCCGTCACGACATATCCGCTGCCGAAGCCCATCTCCCGGACGTGGACGTCCTCGACGAACTCCTCCAAATGCCGCCATGGCCGGTCAAATCCGCGGAAGCTCCGCACGTACGGAGCGTGGAGCAGCCTGACCGCCGAGTTGACCGCCACCATCAGCGGCGTGGCCCACTTGCCCCCGCCGGCCGCTACCCAGGCCCCCGGGCTCAGCTTCGCCGCGACATTTCGCAGCGCGTGCGGAGACTGCAAGATGTCGTGAACGGCGCAGAACAGCGCGGCGTCCGCGGTCGCCTCGAGCTGGACCTCCTCGGCGGGGGACTGCACGATCGTGACGTTGCTCCAGCCTTCGCGCGCGACGTGCTCGCGGGCCACCGCCGCCATCTCCGGCGACTCCTCGATGCCGATGACCGATCCCTGCGGGCCTACCTTTTCCCGCAGCAAGCCGCAGCACAGCCCGGTCCCGCACCCCACGTCGAGGACCAGCTGCCCGCTCTGGAGCGGGAGCGCCTCGACGACCGCGCGGCGATACGGCTGGAACAGGCCGGTATCACGGTCGTAGGACCGGGCATGCTCGTGATAGGCCGGCTGGTGCCCGGCCTGACCGGCCACCGACCGCGCTGGGGGACGTGCTGATTCATCCACGACTCCAACGTAACTACCATTCGTGGCGTTCGCGTAAACAGCGTGTGAGGTTAGCGTTGCGGCTAAGCACGATTCAACGCCCCGCGCTGCGTACGGTTCTTCGCCGCGCGGACGGCTGGCCCTCTTCGGCCTGGCCCTCGTCGGCCTGGCCGGATTCGTCGGACAGCAGCGGGGAGCGAATCAGCATCATCACGGCGGTGGCCAGCGCGAGCCCGCTGACCACGGCCAGGCCGGCGAACCAGCCGAGCCGGACCCGCTCGCCGAAGACCAGCACCCCCCACAGCACCGACACGATCGGATCGGACAGGGTCAGGCCGGGCTGAGCGGCGATCAGCCGTCCGGCGTTCATCGCAGACTGAAGCAGGAACATCCCCAGCACGCCGGTCGCGATCATGCCGTACACCGGCCAGTGCGTCACCAGCGCAACGATCCCATGGGCCAGGGTGCCGGTCATGGCCTTCATCAGCGCCGCCGTCAGTCCGAACATCGAGCCGGCCGCCACCCCGAGCACAGCCGACTGACGCGCGCTGCCCTTCTTGTCCGTGCGGCCGCCGCCGGCGGGGCCGCGGCGTCCGTACGCGACCAGGGCGCCTGCCACCGCGAGGTTGAGGCCGATGGCGGTGAGCCAGATGTACCAGTGCACCCCGGATTTCGGTCCGGCCTTCGGCGACAAGGCGTAGAGGATGCTCCCCAGGGCCACCGCCATGACCAGGACACAGGCCCATTCCCGCCGTCCCAGCCGCGTGCGGAACACCCACCCGCCCAGGATCAAGGTCGCGGGCAGTTCCAGGACCAGGATCGGCTCGACGACCGACAGTTGCCCGTGACCCAGTGCGGCGGCCTGCAACAGGAAACCGGCGGTGATAGCGAGCACGCCGCCGAACCACGTCGGCTGGTGCGCCAGGCTCCAGATCAGCCGCGGGGTCAGGTTCTGCTTCTTGGGCACCTCGCGGTTCGCCTTGCGCTGCAGCACCGACGACGTGGCGTTNNGGCGCACGCCTGGTGGCCGTTCGGAAAAATATTAATTATGCCGAACGGCCGTGGTGTTACGGTCCGGCCCGTCCGTGTTTGCCCGGCGCGGTCCTGGGCAGCAGGGGTTTTCAGCACTAGGGGGGACCTATGTACGGAGTCGTTGACCTGACCGCCGGTGAGCCAGACGCCGCTGCCGACGGGACGGCCCGCTGGCCAGGTTCGGCGGTCGCCGCGGCATTCGCGGACGCGGTCGAGTCGGGCCGGCTGAACCTGCCGCTGCCCGGCGGCGGGTGGACCCGGGAGCGCTGGTCGGTCCTGGCCGACTTGGCCGGTGACGATCTTTCGCTGGCCCGGCTGGCCGAAGGTCACGCCGACGCGCTGGCCATCCTGGCTGAGCTCGGTCACGGGACGCCTCCGGCCGGAAACCACCGTTGGGGGGTCTGGGCCGCGCAGCCGCCCGGCCCCGGGCTGACCGCCAGCCGGGCCGGCCGGGGCTGGCGCCTGGACGGCATCAAGCAGTACTGCTCCGGCGCGCATTCGGTCACCGATGCGCTGGTCACGGCGACGGCACCGGACGGGAACCGGCTGTTCGCGGCCAGCACGACCGATCTGGTTCCCGTCGCCGGTACCTGGCCGGCGGTCGGCATGGCGGCCAGCGACACGCTCGACGTCCGGTTCGCCGGCATCCCGGCCGAGCCGGTAGGCGGCCCCGGCGGCTACACCGACCGGCCGGGCTTCGCGCACGGCGGTGCCGGGGTGGCGGCCTGCTGGTACGGCGGAGCCCGCGGGGTTGGCCGGACCCTGCTGGCCGCCGCCGCCGCGCGGGACGTCGGCCCGCACGCCCTGGCCCATCTCGGCGCGGTCGACATCGCGCTCCATACCGCCAGGACGGCGCTCGACGTGGCCGCCGCGGAGATCGACGCGGATCCGCAGGATCGCGACGACGGCGGCAAGCTGCGTGCCCTGCGGGTGCGCGCGGTGGTGGAGGCGGTGTCCACCGAGGTCATGCTGCGGGTCGGCCGGGCGCTGGGCGCGGGGCCGCTGTGTCACGAGCAGGCGCATGCGCGCCGGGTCGCGGACCTGACCGTGTACCTGCGCCAGCATCACGCCGAGCGCAACCTGGCCGAGCTAGGCGCGCTGGTGGCCGACCGCGGCGTCTCGTGGTGACCGGGCTCCGGCCGAACCGCATCGACCGCCCCGGTACCGCCGAACAAGCCTGGGCTTCGTGGCCCGGGTTGCGGTCTTTGCCGCCCGCCGATCCGCTGGCCTGGCCGGGCGCGGTGGTGGTCGCCGCGCATCCCGACGACGAGGTGCTGGGGGCCGGCGGGACGATCGCGATGCTGGCCGCCGCGGGGGTGCGGCTGCGGCTGATCGCGGTCACCGACGGGGAGGCCTCGCACCCGGGCGCCGATCCGGCCCGGCTCGGGCAGGTGCGGGCCGCGGAGCGGACCGTCGCTCTGGCGGCGCTGGGCGCGGGAAGTGCCGAAGTGATCAGGCTGGGGTTCCCCGATACCGGACTCGCCGCCCGCGAGGGTGACCTGGCCGCCGTCTTGCGCGAGCAGTGCGCTGGGTTCGGGGTGTGCCTCGCGCCGTGGGACGGGGATGCCCACGCCGATCACGAGGCAGCGGGCCGCGCCGCGCGGCGCGCGGGCCTGCCCGTGCTGAGCTACCCGATCTGGATGTGGCACTGGGCGACACCAGCCGACGCGCGGGTTCCCTGGCCGCGGGCTCGTCAGATACCGCTGCCGCCGGAGGCCATGGCCCAGAAGCGGTCGGCCATCGGAGCCTTCGCCAGCCAGCTCACTGACCGCGGGGCCGGGGCCGGCCCGGTGCTGCCGGGCGGTTTCGTCGCGCATTTCACCCGCTCGCAGGAGGTGTTTTTCAGTTGACCGCGCCGGTCACCCTTCCGGGAGAGTACTTCGACGCCGTATACCAGGCGGCGAGCGATCCGTGGGGCTTCCAGGACCGCTGGTACGAGCAGCGCAAGTACGCCATCAGTCTCGCGCTGCTTCCCGAACGCCGGTACCGCAGCGCCTTCGAGCCGGGTTGTTCCATCGGCGTGCTCACCGCGATGCTCGCCGGGCGCTGTGACCGTCTGCTGTCGTGCGACGGCGCGCAAGCAGCGGTCCGGGCCGCCGCCGCCCGCACCGCGGACCTGCCGCAGGTCCTGGTCGAGCGGCGCGAGATCCCGCGGCAGTGGCCGGCCGGGCGTTTCGATCTCGTCGTGTTCTCCGAGATCTTGTACTACTTCGGGGACGCCGACCTGGACCAGGTCATCGGCCACGCGGTACGGGCGCTGGCGCCGGGCGGAACCCTGCTCGCCGTCCACTGGCGGCACCCGGTCGCCGACTACCCCAGGTCCGGCGACGACGTCCACCAGGCGCTGGCCGCGCGCCCCGGGCTGGCCCGGCTCGTACGCCACCAGGAGCCCGACTTCTCGGCCGAGGTCTACCTCCGCACCGACGCCGCCCCGGTTTCGGTCGCCCAGGCGACGGGCCTGGTGTGATCAAGGCCGCGGGGATCGTGGTGCCGGCCCACGACGAGGAACTGTTGCTGCCCTCGTGCCTGAGCGCGCTGCGCCAGGCCGTCAGTTCGGTCGCCATCGGCGTGCACGTGCTGGTGGTCGCCGACTCGTGCACCGACGGCACCGTGGCGGCGGCCCTGGCCTGCGGGGCGCGGGTGATCAGCGTCCAGGGCCGCAGCGTCGGCGCGGCGCGGGCCGCCGGGATGACCGAAGTGCTCCGGCTGACGGGCGCCGCGGATCCGGCGGCCGTGTGGCTGGCCACCACCGACGCGGACACCGTGGTGCCCCCCGGCTGGCTGCGACGCCAGCTCGCCTGCGCCGACCAGGGCTGGGATGTCGTCCTGGGCACGGTGACCGTCACGGACTGGAGCGAGCATCCGCCGCAGGTGCCGACCGCGTTCGAGGCCCGGTACGCATCCCCCGGTCGGCCGCACGCCCACGTGCACGGCGCCAACCTTGGCATCCGGGCCTCGGCCTACCTGGCCGCCGGCGGGTTCACCCCGTTGCGCACCGCCGAAGACCACGCCCTGGTCGCGGCCGCGGCCCGGGCCGGATGCTCGGTCCTGCGCGCCAGCGACATTCCGGTGCAGACCTCCGCCCGCCGCCAGGCCCGCGCGCCGCTCGGGTTCAGCCACCTGCTGCGGACCCTGGCCCCTCCCGCCAGCGCCGGTCAGTTAACTCGTTTCTGCGGAGTGATGAGGTACTTCTCGCCGGTCGCATGCCGCGCGTAGACGGAGAAAGCGTCCGGTTGCAGCGCTTGCGCCAGCGAGACTTCCCTGGTGTAGGTGCTGGCGAAGGTGGTCTGCAGCTCCGATGCCACCCGCTGCCGGAGGGTGTGGAACGCCTCAGGTCCGATGCTCTGCAGGAAAGGAGTGAGCAGCCAGCCTCCGATACCCCACGCCATGCCGAAGTTGCGGTTGAGTACCGTCGGTCCGCGGTCCAGGCTGCCGTAGATATAGACCTGCTTGTGGGTGGTGGACCCGTAGCGGCTGTATTCTCCGGACTTTGCCGTCAAGGCCGCTTCCATGCAGGTCAGGATATGACCAGCCAATTGTCCTCCGCCGGTGGCGTCGAAGGCCAGGGTGGCCGAGGTCTCGATGAGCGCCTGGGTGAGGTCGGCCATGAACGATGGTGCTGTCGAGTTGCACACATAGGCCGCCCCGATGGCCCGCAGCACATCCTCCTGCTCGGGTTTGCGGACGATGTTGACCAGCGGCACGCCTTCTTCAAGGCAAAGCCGGTTCAGCATTTGTCCCAGATTGGAGGCGGCAGCGGTGTGAACGAGGGCGCTGTGGCCTTCCCGGCGCATCGTCTCCACCATCCCCAGGGCGGTGAGCGGGTTGACGAAGGCGGAAGCGCCCGCCGTCGCCGGGGTGCCTGCTGGCAGTTCCAGGCACTGGGAGGCATCGATGCAGCGATACTGCGCGTACATGGCCCCGCCCGCCACGGCCACCGTCCGGCCCGCCAACGCCTGGGCGCCGGCCGAAGACCCGGCCTTGACCACCGTCCCGGCCCCTTCGTTTCCGACTGGCATCGACTTGCCCACCCGGCCGGCCAGGGCCCTCATCGCAGCCGGCGGGATGCTTGCCGTGACGACGGGATTATCGATGGGCCCGGAGACTTTCGCGGCGTCCATGTCCGCTCCGGCGAACAGAAGCCAGAGATCCGAGGGGTTAATGGGGGATGCTTCAATTCGGATAACCACCTCATTGGCCTCTGGTTCTGGAATGGGAACCGCCCGCAGTGAAAGTTCGAGCATTCCGTCCTCGGTCACCAAAGAACGCAACTGCTGCCCCGTGTCCGGCCCGTCTGTAGTCATAGTAAGAGTTATGCCATACGGCCGACCTGCTGACGCGGCCGGGTCGTCCGGGCCAGCTACGCAGCTGCGGCGGGGCAAAGTGCAGTCAGCATGCGGATACCCCGGCCGCCTCCCGTGGCCCACGATGTCAAGACGCGATGCGAGTCACGCATCTGAGCGCGGGAGGCCGCCATGCCGATGATCGATGTCTACGCCAGTGCCGGGACGTTCGCCGACCACCACCAGCTGGCGGTGGACCTGGCCAGCACGCTGATGCGGATCGAGCAGGTGCCCGACATCCCGATGTTCCGCAAGAACACCGCGGCGTTCGTGCATGACCTGCCGTCGGATTCGCTGTCCAACGTGGACGGGGACAGCACCTACGTGCGGGTCCAGGTGCTGACCAACGCAGCTGCGCTGGACCGGGACAAGCAGCTCAAGGTGGTGCGGCAGTTCACCGATATCATCGCCGCGGCTGCGGGCGACCCGAGCCTGACCGACCGGACCTGGGTGCTGCTCACCGAGGCCCCCGACGGGGGCTGGGGCCTGGCCGGGCACGCCAACACCAACGCCGAGCTCGTCACCGCCGCCCGCGCCCAGATCGCCGAACTCGCCGCCGCCGCGCAAGCTGGCCACACCCCCCAGTAGGCAGCACCCCCCAGCAGGCGGCACCCCCGGGAGGCAGGGCGCCGGTGCCCAGCGCCGGGCACCGGCGTCCGTCCGCACGTCAGCCCGGCCCGCGCAGGAAGGCGTCGACATCGCTGGCGAACTCGTCGTGATGCTGGAACAGGAACCCGTGGGCTGCGTCCGGGTAGATCTTGACCTGGGCCTGCGGAATCAGGCCCGCGAGCAGGTACGAATAGTGCGGCAAGATCATCGGATCGCTGTCGCCGTTCGCCACGAACACCGGCACGTCGATAGCACCCGGTCTCTGCAGCAGTGAGTGATTCGGGATGCCCCAGGTGCAGACCGCGTCATACTGCGCCTCGCGGGTCGCCCAGCTTGTTGCCGCGTCCCGGTCCTGAGTTCTGGCGTACATGCGCTGCAGTGCTTCCTGGCCTGCTTTCCGGCTGGAGGATGATCGCGCGAAGAACACGTCGAGGTACTCGTCGGGGCTGGTTTGCGGCGTGCCGATGGCCCCGATGACGTCCGGGGCCCAGCCGTGCATGCCGGCCGCGCCCCGCGGAGCCGAGGACGCCAGGATCAGCCTGCGGACGATCGCCGGCCTGGCCAGTGCCGTTTCTTGCGCGATGAAGCTGCCGATCGAGAACCCGAGAATATCGACCTGGCCGAGCTCCAGGGCGGTTATGAAGGTAATGGCATCGTGTGCCATCTGCTGGATGACGTTCGGCGTGGTCCCGGTTGAGCCGCCGACTCCTGCGTTATCGAAGGTCACCACGCGCCGGGTCGAGGCCAGCGCGTCGATCAGCGCGGGATCCCAGCTGTCGAGATTCCCGCGGAAGTGCTGAAGCATAACCAAAGGCACCGGGCCGTCGCCCGCATCTCGATATGCGTATTCGACGCCGTTCGCCGCGCTGACCGACTTGTTGGGCAGCTCGGAATAGGTATCTGTCACAAGTATTCTTCCTTTCTCTCAGCTAACTGATGTTGTTCCGCCGGCTGCGCCGATCTTGCGATGAACTCCGCCACGGCCTGGTTGACCTCGTCGGCGTGGGTCCAGGTGATCGCGTGCGGGCCGCCCGCGATACGGATGTAGCGACTGTTCCGCAGCAGCGGGGGGAGCCGGTCGCCGGTGGCCTCGGGGGGCAGGGCGCGGTCCTGGTCGCCCTGGACGACCAGGACGGGAACGTCGATTCTGGCCAGGTCGCCGCGGAAGTCCTCCATGCAGGCCGGAACGCAGGCCAGCGCGGCCGCGGGCGCGGCCACGATCGCCGAGTGGAAGCTGGCCTGCCAGGCCTGGTCGCTGACGCGGCTGCCGCCGAGAACATCGATGTTGTAGAAGCGGTCCAAGAGGGTCTTCATGACGGCCGGGCGGTCGGCGGTGATACCGGCCATGACCTCCTCAAAGACGCTGCGGTCGATACCGTGGGGGTTGTCGCTGGTCTTGAGCAGGAACGGCGGGACGGGCGCGATCATCGCTGCGCAGCTGACGCGCCGCGAACCATAGGTCGCCAGATAGCGGGCTACCTCACCGGTCCCCATGCCGAACCCGGCCAGCACCACGTCACGCAGATCGAGCTCATTGAGCAGGACGTTGAGGTCCGCGGCGAAGGTGTCGTAGTCGTAGCCCACGCTGGGCTGGCTGGAGGCGCCGAAGCCCCGCCGGTCGTAAGCGATCACCCGGCGACCGGCCGCCAGCAGGGCACCAGCCTGCTTTTCCCACCAGTGCCCGCTGAGCGGATAGCCATGGATGAGCACGACGGGAACGCCAGAACCGTGGTCCTCGTAGTGGATCCGGATGGCACCGGAATTCTCCCGGCCGACAGTGACGAAAGGCATCGTGACCTCTCATTGAGGGCGTTCCCGGGATGGCGCGGCGGTGGAGATGGTCCGACTGTGCCCTCCAGGCCGGTCCCGGCGGTATCCGCAACGTGACTGCACTTTGTCGCGCCCACGCGCCTTGGTCAGCTCGGTAGATATGGCACGACCATGCGATGTGCGCGGGCGCGATCACGCAGACATTGGGTACACCGGCCGACCCGCTGTTGAGGTGACGAGATGTCCGAGGTGATCAGCCCGGGGGCGGCGTGGCCGGGTGTTCCGGCCCGCGGTCCGCTGGTCGGCAGGGACGTTGAGCTGTCCCTGCTCCGGGGCCTGGTTGACCCCATCCCGGTGGCCAGCCGCGTGCTGGTCGTACTCGGTGACGCGGGCATCGGTAAGAGCGTGCTCCTGGCGGATATGGCGCACCGAGCCCGGTCGGCCGGCTCGCGAGTGCTGGCGGTCACGGGTCGGGAGCCGGAGACGAACCTGCCCTTCGCGGCCCTGCATCAGCTGCTGCGCCCGGTCGTGGACAGCACGGTTGACCTGCCCGCGCGGCAGAGCAAGGCGCTACGCGGGGTGCTCGGCCTGACCTCGGAGCCGGTCCCTCCCGACCGGCTCCTGACCGGAATCGCCGCGCTTACCCTGCTGTCAGAGCTATCGGAGGGGTCCCCGCTGCTCGTCACCGTCGACGACGCCCACTTGCTCGATCGCAGCTCGCTGGACGTGCTTTCCTTCGTCGGCCGCCGCCTCGACGCTGAGCGCGTGGTACTGGTCCTGGGCGGGCGGGGGCCAGCCCCGCTGCCCGGCCTGGACTCGGGGTTCCCGGAGTTGCGCATTGAGCCGCTGCCGACGTCAGACGCGAACCGGCTACTGGACGAGCAGCCGCATCCGCCTCGCGGACGTGCTCGCGGCCAGGTGCTCGCCCAGGCGGCCGGCAACCCCCTGGCCCTGATCGAGCTAGCCCAGGTGATCGCCGCCGATCCCGCCGCGGGGCGTCGCTGGGCCGCCGAGCCACTACCCCTGAGCCGCAAGCTCGCCGCTGTCCTGGCCGCCCGCTTCGCGGGCCTGCCCGAGCCGACGCGGGCGGCATTGCTGCTGGCCGCCATTGCCGACCGTCCGGGCCCCGGTCCAGGTTCCGGCCCCGCGACCGGCGGCACGTACGGGCTCGTGGCTGACGTCCTGGCCCCGGCCGAGCGATTGGGCCTGGTCAAGGTGAACCGGTCAGGGCTGCAGTTTTCCCATCCCCTGGTCCGTTCGGCCATGTACCACACCGCGCCGTTCGCCGAGCGCGCCGCGGCGCACCGCCGGCTGGCCGACGCGCTTGCCGATCAGCCGGACCGGCGTGCGTGGCACCTGGCCGCGGCGGCCCTGGAACCCGACGAACGGCTGGCGTCGCTGCTCGAGGCCACCGCCGCGCAGGCGCAGCGCCGCGACGGCGCGGCGGCCGCGGCGCTAGCCCTGGAACGTGCCGCCGAGCTCAGCCCGGACCGTGAGGACCAGGCCAGGCGGCTGATATCCGCCGCCTCGGTCGCCGTCCCCACCGGGCAGGCGGACTGGGTCGAAGATCTGGCCGGCCGGGCCCTGGCCATCACGGCGGACCCGGGGCTGCAGATCGCCGCCCGCCGGGCGGTGGGCTGGGCCCTCGCCTGGACCAGCCAGCATGTCGCCGCGCTGTCGGTCCTGATCGCCGTCGCGGAAGAGGCTTCGGCCGGCCGGCCGGACCTGGCCTGGGGTGCCCTCGGGACGGCAACGGCCGTCGCCTACCAGTCCGGCACGCCCGCCAGCCGTCAGGCTGTCGCCCGCACCCTGGATCATCTCGAGCGACGAGGGTCGCCACCGCCCGCTGGCGCACCGTCCGCGGACCTCGACGCGCTGCAGGTCTGGATCCGGGCCGGCACCAATCCGTTCGTCGGCCGAAACGAGCTCGTCTCGCGCCTGCACCGCCTTACCGCGGCCGAGCTTGACGACCCGTCGGTGCCCGGTGCCGCAGCGTGGCTCCTCGACGAGCCGGAACTGGCGGTCGAACTACTCCAGGAAGCCGTGCACCGGCTCGCGTCCTCTGGCGTTCGCGGCGCCAGCGGCGCAGCGCTCTCGGCGCTCGGGTGGAGCTATATCGACACCGGCCGCTGGGACGACGCCCTGGCCGTCTGCGCCGAGGCCAGCGACCTGGCCGAGGCGTACCAGATGGATATCGTGGCGGCGGCCGCCGACGTGAGCGTGGCCACCGTCCTGGCCGGGCGCGCAGACTCGTCCGCCGCCCGCGCCCACGCGGCCAGGGCCCTGGCCCGCATCGATCCCGCGCAGAGCCGGGGTGTCACCGCCCGGGCCTGGCACGCGCTCGGTATCGCCGCCCTCGCGGACGGCGATCACCTCGTGGCCTACGCTCAGCTGCGCCAGCTGTTCTATCCGGACTGCAGCCCGCTGCATTACCACGTCTCCTACCTCGGCCTCGCCGACCTCGCCGCCGCCGCGGTCCGGGCGGGCCGGCAGCTGGAAGGCCGCGAAATCCTCGACCGTGCGCTGCGCCACCTAGATGGGACGCCATCTCCGCGCCTGGAGCAGCTCCTGGCCCGGGCCCATGGCCTACTCGCCGACCCGGCCAGCGCCGAACCCCACTTCGACAAGGCGCTGTGCGACCCGGCGGGGGAGTGCTGGCCGTTCGAGCGAGCCCAGCTTCAGCTCGACTACGCCGAATGGATGCGCCGCCAGCGCCGGATCAACGAGGCCAAGCCCCTGCTCATGGCCGCCCTGGACACCTTCCGGCGACTGCGGGCCAGATCCTGGACGCAACGTGCCGAAACCGAGCTGCGCGCGTGCGGGGTCGCCATCCCCGACGCCGCCGATCCGGCCGACGCCCTGTCCGAGCTCACTCCCCAGCAACGCCAGATCATCCACCTGGCGAGCGATGGCCTGACCAACCGCGAGATCGCCGACCGGCTGTACCTGTCCCCGCGGACGGTCGGCTCGCACCTGTACCGCTCCTACCCCAAGCTCGGCGTGGCCGGCCGCCATCAGCTCCGCGACGTGATCACCCGCGCCGCAGCCCGGCCGGCCGCAGACCCCGATCGGTAAGTGCAGTCAAGATGCCGATACCTCTGCCGTCACCCGGAACCGGACCATGACCCTAGACGACGCCCTCAGCTGAACCAGGAGAGGAACTACCCACATGGCTGCCCGACCGAATATCGTCCTTGTCCACGGCGCGTGGGCTGACGGCTCCAGCTGGAGCGGCGTCATCGAGCGCCTGCAGGCCGACGGCTACAACGTCATAGCACCCCAGTTCCCGATGACCGCACTGGCGGACGACGTCGCCCGGCTGCGCCACGTGCTGGACCGTCAGGATGGCCCGACGATCGTCGCCGGCCACTCCTACGGCGGCCAGATCATGACCGCCCTCGGCACCGACGCGCCGAACGTCGTCGGCTTGGTCTACATCGCCGCGTTCGGGATTGACGAGGGCGAATCGCTCGGCGCGCTCCTGTCGCAGGGGCCTGTGACCCCCGCCCTGGCCCACCTGTTCACCGACAAGCAGGGTTTTGGCTGGCTGTCGGAAGACGACTTCGTGCACCACTTCGCGGCCGACGTCGATCCGGTCCAGGCCAAGGTGATGTACGCCGTGCAGCAAGCGCTGGCCGGATCCGCCTTCACCGACGTGATGGGCGTCCCGGCCTGGAAATCTCTGCCGTCCTGGTATCTGGTCGCCACCGAAGACCAGGCGATCCCGCCCGATGCCGAGCGTCTTTTCGCCAGCCGGATGGGGGCGAGCACGGTCGAGGTCCCGTCGAGTCACGTGGCGATGGTTTCCCATCCCGACGAGGTGGCGCAGCTCATCGAGACTGCCGCCGCCACCGTGCCCGCCGCGAGCTAGACCGCCGATGCCACCCGCGTGAGAAGGTCAGCGATCTGCACCGGCGGCGACCCGGGCCAGGTCGAATCGCGAATTGACGCCGAGCTTGCCAAAGACATGGCGCAGATGGCCGCTCACGGTGTGCGGCGACAGGAAGAGGTGCTCGGCCACCTCCCGGTTGCTCAGGCCCTGAGCTACCAGCCGCGCCACGGCCAGCTCGGAGTCCGTCAAAGCAGCCCAGCCACGATCGGGGCGCCGGGCCGGGACCAGGCGGCGGCGCACGCCGACCGACCACAGTCGCCGCCGCACCCGGCCGGCATCCCAGCTCGCCGCGGCCTCGGTATACAGCACCAAGGCGCGGGTCAACGCGTCTATGCCGGCTTGTGTTCCGCCGTCATCCAGGGCCACGCGACCCAGATCCTCCAGTGCCGAGGCCAGGGCCAGCGGCCGCGGACCCTGCTCGTAGAGTTCCACGGCCTCGGCTAGATCCTTCTGACTGTGGTTCTCCAGACCGGTCGCGTGCGCCGCGACGGCTTGCAGTGACCTGACCTCAGGGTTGAGCTGCGCACGTCGGCGAACGGCGTCGGCGGCGTGTGCCGCGAGCTTAGGGTCGTCCGCGGCGAGCGCGATACGAATCAGCTGGACCTCATCGGTGATGTCCATGGGGAACAACGGAAGCACCGAGGTACGCTCGTCCTCGCCGAGGAAGCACAGGCACTCCCGCGCCCGGAGCGGGTCGCCGTCCGCCATCGCCGCCATGGCGAGCAACCAGGCCGCGTGACGGCGGACGATGGGAATGTCGCGGCCGAGCATCACCTGGGCGATATCTCCAGCCTGCCGGGCCAGGTTCCGGTCACCTGTGTGAATCGCCACGCGTCCCAGGGCGACGACTCCGGCGGCATCCAGGACGCTGACGACCTGGTGCGCGACGTCGGAGGTGAACAGTCGCCCGAGGGTTACCCCAGCGTCGGTGAGCCGGCCCATCTGCAGCAGGAGCCTGGCCCGCCCGGTCTCGAAGATATTGAGCGCCCAGGCCTGCCGTTCGTGCCGGGCGATGGTGATATTCGCGGTTGATACCTGCAGCGACTCCTCCAGCCGGTCGACCACGTTCAGGGCGTCGCAGAGCCACTGGGTGGTGAGTTGCCGCCGGGCTTGACCAATGCGCCAGTACTGAGTTGACAACCCGGCCTGGTCGGCAGCTACCCGACCGCTCCGCTGAGCGCGTTCCACGAGTTCAACTGCCTGCGCGAATCGGTCATCGGCGTAGTACAAGCCGGATTCGGCCAGCTCTAGGACGAACTGACTGCACGCGTCGCCGGATCTGCCCGCGGCCTGCCGCGCTTCGGGGAGCACCGCGCGCGCTTCGTCCAGTCGGCCCGCGGTGACCAGATTGTGCAGCAGGTTGGCGAACAGGAGGGAGCGGAGGTAGGCCGAGATATCCGGCAGGGCCAGACCCTTGTGGCAGGAGTCCGCGCGTATGTCGGGGGACAGCGTGAACATGGCGGAGATGATGAGCCGGAAGTCGGCTTCTTCCTCGGGTGGCAGGGCCTGGCGCAGAACGGTGTCGGCGAATTCCTTCGCTTCGTCGCCGCGCGCGGCGGCGTGCAACCGAACGGCGGTTTTTGACACCAGCGCCCGGCGCAGCCGATGATCGCGCGGTGCGAGCTCCAGGGCCCGCCGGCTCAAGTCGGCGGCCGCCCCTGGATCGGTGGTTTCCAGCGTGTCGGCGGCCTTCGACAACGTCGTGATCGCGACTTCGTCTCCCGGCTCGGCACTGGCCGCGAGCCGGGCCGCGACCTCGAGCGGTAGGGCGCCACGGGCCATGAGCACGGTGGCGGCCTGCCGATCCAGGGCGCGGCTCACCGACCGGGGCAAGCTGGCCCGGACCGTCTCGAGGATCAAGTCGTGCCTGAAGGTGAGCAGGTTGTCGCTTTCAACGAAGAGGCCGGCCTGCAGCATCTCTTCCACGGGGCCCATCAACGCCGAAGGCGGGCGCTCGAGCATCGCGGCTAGGTCGTCGAACGGGAACCGCCGACCGAGGGCCGTGGCCACGGCTGCGACCTGATGCGCCAGCTCGGACATCTGGTCCAATCGCCACCGCATGGTTTCCCCCGCCCGGCGCGGAAGCCGGGTCTCCGCCAACTCTGCCCGTCCGGACTCGATCCGCACGAGCCGCTCTTCTCTCAGGCCCGAAACCATTTCAACCAGGAAGAACGGGTTACCGCCTGCCCGTTCGGCCATCTTGAGCAAGCCGCTGTCGGGTTCGGCTTGCACGATGCTGGCCGTCAGTTGCCGCACGGCCCCCTCATCGAGGGGGTGCAGAACCATCTTCTCGGCCCCGTTGTGCTCCAGGTAGCCAAGGGCGCTCTTGAGCTGGCGGGATCCGGGGCTGGGCCGGAACGCCAGAACCCAGGCCACCGGAACCGTCGCCAGGCGGTTCGGGAGAGCTCGCAGCGCGGCCGCCGTGCCGCCGTCTGTCCATTGCAAGTCGTCAAGACAGATCAGAAGTGGCGTCTGGCGCGCTGCGCGTTCGAGCAAACCCTGAAGGTCCTGCAGGACCCAGTACCTCTGTTCGGGCAGCGTACGCGGGTCCGGGAGCTCAGCTCGGTCCAAGATCGGGTCAGGCCCCTCGAACAGCGCCGCCATCAGCGTCGCTAGTTCGACCATGCTGTCGCCCGGATCAGCCGCGCTGATCCCGATTCGGAAACCGCGGCGCCGCGCCACCGCCGCCGCTTCGTCGAGGAGTCGGCTTTTGCCCATCCCGGCGTCCCCTTCGACCAGGACCACCGCGCCGGCGCCGCCGCGGGCCCGGCTGAGCTGCTCACTCAACGCGGTCATTTGGGCGTCTCGGCCGCAGAACGGTACCGGCATGCTCACCACCGTCACCCGTCCCGCTTCAGGACGCGCTGTTTCAGCGCGGCGGCGGTGCTGGCCAGAATCTGCCCGGACAGGTCGGGGTCGTCGACGGCCCGGGCTACGCAGATCGCGCCGACGAGGGCGCTGAGGGTGAGAACCGCTTCGCGTTCTGCCGCCTGGCGGTCGGCGTGGCCGGTGAGGTCGGCGTGGCCGGTGAGGCCGGTGAGNNGAGGCATTCCTTCACCTGGCGAGTGTAGGAACCGCGTTCCGGCCCGGCGGCGCGGGCGGCATCCGCGGCGACCCCGGCTACCCCGCAGCCCGACTCGGGATGATCCCGGTGCCAGGGGCTGAGGTAACCGTCGACGAGCGCGGTATAACCCTGCTCCCCGCCGGTCTGGCCGACCGCGATCGTCCATGCGCTGCCCTGCGTCAGAGCCCGCTGCACGGCTTCTGCGACGAGCTGTTGTCGGGACTCGAAGTGCCGGTAGAAACCGCCGTGGGTCAGCCCGGCTTCCTCCATCAGGTCGGCGACGACGAGACCGCCGATGCCGTCGCGGCGGATCCGGGCCGCGGCGATGTCCAGGATGCGGTCGTGGCTGGCCGCCTTGGCCGCTCGAGACGTGCCCACGGTGGACCCTCCGGCTGCGAGAGTTCTGGACCAGCAAGATGATACCTGTCATCCTCTTGGTCCCCGCACCGGGGCCGCCACGGGGCCCCGGTGCGGCCGGGGGGATTGATCAGGGATGGACCGGACCGCTCGGGCCCTTGTCCAGGCGCAGCGACTGCATGATCTGGAAGGTCGTGGTGTAGGTGAATTCCTCGATGTCCGCGGCGGCCAGCACGCCGGTGTACTTGGCGACCACGGGCGCGGCGGCACGTTCGGTGACGGCATCGAGGTGGCCCTTGACGCCAGCCCAGACGTTCACCCCGCCCGCCACGTAATAAGGCACCGGGTTGACGCTCTCCAGGGCCTCCCTGGAGCTGGCCTCGATGTCGGCGATGTACTGCTGGTGCAGGGCGACGTCTTCGCGGGTGGCGAGCCTGCCGAGGTGCCCGCTGATGAAGTGCGTCCACGGGTAGGACAGCACGGTGTCCGGGGCGGCCATGTACCCCTGCACGTCCTCGGACAGGTTGACGTTGTAGATCGGCACCCAGCCGGCGTTGACAACGTCGATGAACATCAAGGTGTCGTGGTCGGGGAAGTGGATGTAGATATTGTCCGGCGTGTGGTTGGAGCCGCGCCAGGCCAGTTCGACGCGCTCGCCGCCTACCTCCAGCGTGTAGGTGTCGGCGAAGGTCACGTCGGGCACGGGCCGGGCCGGGTCGTCGTCCCGCAGCAGCAGTCGCCGGGTCTCCTCGTGCCCGATCCGGACGATGTTGTCGAAGAGCGAGGAGGCCGCGCCGTGGTCGGCGTGGTGGTGGGAGTAGACCAGGTGGGTCACCGCGTTGGTCACGCCGTTGGCGGCGGCGATCTCGTCCACGGCCCGCCGTAGGTTACCGCCGATGCTCGGCGGCGCGTCGAACAGCACCACGCCGTCGGGAGTGGTCAAGAACGCGGACTGGTAGACGCCGTCGGTGACCCAGTAGAGGTTCCGCTCGACCCGCCCGACGTAGTAGCCCTGGTCGTTGAGGGCGGGGCCAAGCGCGGACTGGGGGATCGGCGCGTAGTCGGACAGGTCGCCTGGTGATGTCACGGTATCTCCCTTGAAACTCGCGCACGTCCCTGGCGGCCGTGCGAGCCCTGACCGACCCAGGCTCGCCGCCAGGCAGGTGAGAGGTCCTCACCAGATCCTGGTGATTTGCCGGACCGGGCCACGCGGGACGGGAGGTTCGCGCCCGGTTGACAGCACCTGTGCTGGCCTGATACCGAGAGAGGGGGCCAGGACTGGGTCACCAACGCTCGGGTGTCAGGCGTACATATCAAGGCAGGCCTTTGAAGGTGGCTCACGCGAATCCCCGGCTGATCGACCGGAGCGAGCTTCTCGCTGCCCTAGCTCGCGCGGCGGCAGGGAAGGTGACGATCATTTCGGCTCCGGCCGGCAGCGGGAAGACGTCGCTGCTGCGCGCCTGGGCCGACGGTCAGGGCCAGGGTCAGCAGCGGCTCGCCATGCTGCAGGTACCACGCGATCAGCAAGACGCCCAGCAGTTCTGGCTGGCCCTGCTCGACGCGGTCCGTCACGCCTCGGCCACGACCGGCCGCACGGGACCGCCGGCGGCGACGCCCGATTTCAACGCGCCCGCGATGGTTGACCGGGTGCTATCGGAGCTCGCCGACGCTCGCGGCGACGTCACGCTGGTGATAGATGATCTGCACGAGCTGAATTCGCCGGAGGCCCTCGGTCAGCTCACCCGGTTGCTGACCAACCTTCCTCCGCACGCGCATGCGCTGCTGACCACGCGTCACGATCTGCGGCTGGGCCTGCATCAGCTGCGCCTGGCCGGCGAACTAGCCGAGATCCGCGCGGCCGACCTGCGCTTCACCGAGCGCGAAACACGCATGCTGCTCGACGCCTCGGGTATCGCGCTGTCCGAGGCCGGGGCAGCGCTGCTGCACGAGCGAACGGAGGGGTGGGCCGCGGGCCTTCGGCTCGCGGCGATCTCCCTGGCTGGTCACCCCGACCCCGAGCGGTTCGTCGCGGAATTCTCCGGCAGCGACCGCACGGTCGCGGAGTACCTGATCGCCGAAATGCTGGAGCGTCAGCCAGCCGACGTCCAGGATCTGCTCCTGCGCACCTCCCTGCTCGACCGGGTCAACGGCGAACTGGCCGACGTGCTGACCGGCCGCTTTGGATCGGAGCGCATCCTGCTGGAACTTGCGGACGCGAACACCTTCGTCGTGCCGCTGGACCCCGAGCGCACCTGGTTCCGCTACCACCACCTGTTCGGGGACCTGCTCCGGCTGGAGCTACGCCGGACGCTGCCCGAGGAAGTGCCGGTGCTGCACCGGCGCGCCGCCGGGTGGTTCATCCGGCAGGGCCAGGTGGTCGACGCCATCCGGCACACCCAGGCAGCGGGCGACTGGCCCGATGCGGCCCGGCTGCTCGCCGACCATTCGTTCAGCTTGACGCTCGACGGGCAAACCCAGACCATGCTGGCGCTGGTGCGGGCCTTCCCGCCGGGCCGCGATCACCCCGAGCTGGCCCTGGTCCGCGCCGGGGGTGACCTGGTCCAGGGACGCCTGGACGAGGCGGCCGCCCACCTGGCGGTCGCCGAGACGTACGCCGAGACGGCGCCGCCGGATCGCCGGCGCCGCCTCCAGGTGGCGATCGCGTCGCTCAAGCTGTCGCTGGCCAGGCGGCGCGGCCACCTGGCCGGGGTCATCGAGCAGGTCAGGTTCCTCGCCTCGCCGGTAACCGGGCAGTCCGACGAAGACATCGCCTTGGGCAGCGACCTGCGAGCCGTCGCGCTGATGAACCTGGGCACCGTCGAGGCGTGGACGCTCGGGCTGCCAGACGCCGAACGTCATCTCCGCCACGGCGCCGTCCTGGCCCGGGAGATCGGCCGGCCTTACCTCGAAGTCGGCTGTCTCGCCCAGCTCGGTTTCGCGTCGAAGATCGACCCGTTCATCACGACCCAGCGGCGCTGCCGGGAAGCAATCGAGCTCGCCGAGCGGTACGGCTGGGGCGCCGAACCGGTGATCGCGCCCGCGCTGATGACGCTGGCCGGCACGATGGTGTGGCTGGGCGAGTTCGACGAGGCCGAGCGATGGCTGCAGCGCACCGCGCGGGCCCTGCAAACCGATACCGGGCCGGACATCACGCTGCTGCTGCACCACACGGCTGCGATACTGCACGCCTGCCGCGGCCGCCGCCATGAGGCGTTCGAGGAGTTCAGCGCGGCCGAAGACCTGCGATCCCAGCTCGAGGGATCGCACGCGCTGGCGAGCCAGGTGACCGGCTGGATGCTGGCCACCCAAGCCCGGCTCGGGCGGCCGGGCGAAGCCCGTGTGGCGCTCGCGGCGCTCGATGACGAGCGGGCTGGCTCCGGTGAGATCCGTAATGCTGGCGCGGTGATCTGCCTCGCCGAAGGCGATCCGGCCGGAGCCCTGGGCGCGCTGCGGCAGGTTCTGGACGGCACGGCCCCGGTCATCGGTTACGTGACGGTCGTGGAGGCGCACCTGCTCGCCGGGCTCGCCCACCGTGAACTCGGTAACCAGCGCGCGGCGAACCACGCCGCTGAACGCGCCCTGGCCCTGGCCGAGTCTGACCGGCTCGTCCTGCCGTTCGCGATGACGTTCTCCGGGGAGTTGCTCGAGGCCCTGCCGCGGCATGAGACAGCGCACGCCGCCCTGCTCACCGACATACTCGACATCCTGCACGGCTCATCAGTGGCGGCCGGACATCAACCGCCGCCGGCCGATGCCGAAGAGCTCAGCCCAGGCGAGCTCAGGGTGCTGCGATACCTCCCGACGAACTTGTCCCGGCCAGAGATCGCCAGCGAGCTGTCCGTCTCGGTGAACACCGTCAACACGCACGTCCGCAACATCTACGCCAAGCTGCAGGCCCGTGATCGCTCCTCGGCGGTGCGGCGTGCGCGAGAGCTGCGCCTACTGGCAGCAGGCCGCACGCCTTAGCCCTTACAGTGCTAGCCCTTAAAGGGCCACCCAGCCTGTGGCGATCTGGGCGGGGGCAGCTTCGGTGCCCAGCCGGCAGCGGAGGCTGACCTGACCGGGCGGGACCTCCTCCACGCTGAACCGCCCCAGCGCGTCGGCCTGCACGGTGACGACGCCCCGGATCTCCACCACGCCGGATTGCCCGGGAATCAGCCGGCCAGCCAGCCGCCGGGACTCGCCGCCGCCGGTGATCTCGAGCTCGATCACCAGCCCGCTGGTCCGGAACGACAGCTGCCGCCGTTCCGGCGAGCCATCGTGCCCCGGATCTCGCCCTTCCGTTTTCATGACGATACTCTAGCCGGCACGACTATGGCCGACCATCTGATTGGGTTGCCTTTTCGCATGACGAGGCAACCGGCCGCGGTCCCGCCGGGATCAGGCCGCCGTGCTCANNGTGCTCAGATCGGCTTGAGCCGGTCCCGGGCCGCGGCCACGTCGGCGGCGGTCGGCGGGTCGTTGCCCCGCCGCTCGCAGTTGATCGAGGCCACCAGGATCGCGTCGTCCAGGGCCCCGGATAGCTCGCCGGAGGGGCAGCGGGCCAGGTCGGCGGGCGCATACTGGCCCCGCCCGAGCAGCGATCCGATCAGCCCGGCGGTAAACGAGTCCCCGGCGCCCACCGTGTCGGCCACGACCACGTCGAGCGCGGGCCGACGGACCGACCAGCCCTGGGCGGTGTAGGCGTAGGCCCCGTCCGCGGAGCTGGTGATGACCACCACGGTCGCGCCCAGCTGCAGCCAGTGCCGGGCGACCTCCGCTGGCGTCAGGTCAGGGTAGAGCCACGCGATGTCGTCCGTGCTCGCCTTGGCCAGGTGGGCCAGGCCGATGGCGCGCTCGACCACCCGCCGCCCGTGCCCGGGATCGGCCAGCAATCCGGGCCGGACGTTCGGGTCATAGGTAATGAGCACGTCGCCGCGCCCGTGCATCTGACCGGCGAGTTCCAGGATCCGAGCGTCGCCCGGCGGCGTCCAGGACGCGATCGACCCGAAGTGCAGCACGGCGGCCTGCGCTGGCGCGCGGCCGGTCTCCTCGGTCGTCCACTGCCAGTCCGCGGTGCCGTCGAGGTAGAAGTCGTAGCTGGCCCGGGCCGCAGCGTCCAGGGACACCACGGCCAGCGTGGACTGCTCCGCGGCGCTCGGCGCGGAGCCCAGGTCGATGCCCTCGGCCTGGGCGTGATCGCGCAGGATCCGGCCGAACGCCGTGTCGCCCAGCCGCGCCATCAGGGTCGCGTGGTGCCCGAGACGGGCCAGGCCGATCGCGACGTTGTACGGGCTCCCGCCCGGCACGGCCTGGAACGTCTGTGGCGCCCCGGCGGGGATGAGGTCGATGATCGCCTCGCCGATGACGGTAACCCCGGCCCGGCCCGTCATCCGCCCACCGCCATGGTGGGGGCGGGCCTGATCTCGCCCGAACCGCGCGTGATGATGCCGGTCGGCACCACGTGCGTGCGCGCGGGCGAGTCATCGCCGTCCAGGCGAGCGAACAACAGCTCCGCCGCCAGGTGCCCGAGTTGCGCGACGTCCTGGGTGATGGCGGTGATGCCCGGGACCAGGACGTCGGCGAGCGGGAAGTCATCGAAGCCGACCAGGGCGATCGTCTCTTGCAAGCAGGCCTGCCGCAGGGCCTTCACCGTGCCGATCGTGACCAGGTTCTGGCTCGCGAACAGGGCGGTCGGCGGGTCGGCCGAGCTGAGCAACTCAGTGACAGCTTGTATCGCGGCATCGACGGTGCGCAGGCCCTGCCTGACGATCAGCGGGTCGGTGTCCAGCCCGGCTCGCTCCAGCGCGTGTCGGTAGCCGTCGAATCGGTGCGCCGCGGTAGCGATGCCGGGGCTGTCGCCGAGGTACGCGATCCGCCGGTGTCCGAACGAGCACAGGTGGTTCACGGCGGCTACGGCGCCGAGGCGATTGCTGGAAACCACGGCGTCGGCATCGAGGAACCTGGGTTCCCGGTCCACGAATACCACCCGGGTACCCAGCCTGCGCTCGGCCACCAGGTAGCTCTGGTCTGGTGCGGCGGGCATGATCACCAGACCGTCGACGCCACGGTCGATGAGCGTGATGGCCAGGTCGCGTTCGCGGTCCGGGTCCTCGTCCAGGCTCCCGATCAGGATCTGAACCCGCCGTCCCCGGGTCACGTCCTCCACCGCCCGCAGCAGGGCAGCGCAGAACGGGTTAGCCACGTCCTCGAGCAGCAGCCCGATCGTCGCCGTGCGCCGGTCGCCGCGGCGCAGGCTGCTCGCGGTCAGGTTGGGCCGGTATCCGAGCTTGCCCGCCGCGTCCCGGATCCGGGCGGCCAGATCCGGCGCGACGGTCGGGTCGCCGTTCATCACCCGCGACACGGTCTTGACCGCCACTCCCGCCAGCGCCGCCACGTCCTTCATCGTCGGTCGGGCATGTCGGCGCTGACCGCCAGCACGGACCGCAGACATCGATGTCCTTCCAAGGATGAACGCGGGGGGAATTTAGCCTGATCTCACAATATGACCTGGGCACTACCAAAATTAACCGCCAGCCGCCAGCCGCCGGCCGCCGGCCCAGCCGGCCNNGAACCAGCCGCGGGCCGGGCCCGTCAGGTCCAGATCGCCTTGTCCGTCTCCATGTCGAAGAACTGCATGCCCTCGGTGTTGACCGCGAACGTGATCCGCTCGCCCACCTTGACCTTGGTCGTCGGATCGACTCGGGCCACACCCTCGCCCGCATGCGCGGTCGCGTCCTCGTCGTCGGTGGTCGCGCCCTCGGGCTGGACCCGGGGGGCATCGATGGTGAAGTGAATGACGAGCTCCGAGCCGAGGGCCTCGATCAGGTCNNATGGTGAAGTGGACCACCTGCTCGGAGCCGAGGGCCTCGATCAGGTCCACGTTACCGACCAGGGTCGGCCCGGTGGCGCCGTCGTGCGCGGCGGGCAGGTGCTCGGGCCGCACGCCCAGGACCACCTTCTTGCTACCGTAGCGAGTCAGCCCGGGACGGGCCTCAAACAAATCGTCCGGCAGCGGCAGCGTCTGGGATCCGAGCTTGACCGCCCTAGCGTCCTCGCTCATCGTCGCCTCGTACAGGTTCATGGCCGGCGAGCCGATGAACGCCGCGACGAACACGTTGTCCGGGTGATCGTAGAGCGTCTGCGGGTGGTCCACCTGCTGTAGCGTGCCGGACCGCATCACGGCGACCCGGTCGCCCATGGTCATCGCCTCGACCTGGTCGTGGGTCACGTACAAGGTGGCCACGTTGATCCGCCGCTGGATCCGCTGCACCTCGGCTCGCATCTGTACCCGCAGCTTGGCGTCCAGGTTGGACAGCGGCTCGTCCATCAGGAACACCGAGGGCTCGCGCACGACCGCGCGGCCCATCGCCACCCGCTGGCGCTGACCGCCGGAGAGCTGGCCGGGCTTGCGGTCCAGCCAGTCGGTCAGCCCCAGGATCTCGGCGGTCTGCTTGACCTTGGCCGCGATGTCGGCCTTCGGCAGCTTGCGCAGCTTGAGCGCGAAGCCGATGTTCTCGGCCACGGTCATGTGCGGGTACAGCGCGTAGTTCTGGAACACCATCGCGATGTCGCGTTCCTTGGGGGTCTCGTCGTTGACGACCTTCCCCCCGATGCGCAGCAGGCCGCTGGTGATGTCCTCCAGGCCGGCCACCATCCGCAGCGCGGTGGTCTTCCCGCAGCCGGACGGGCCCACCAGCACCATGAACTCGCCTTCGGCCACGTCNNGTGGCCATCATGCCTCCTTACTGAGCGTGCCGGGCCCGCTCATCCCTTCACCGCGCCCGAGGTCAGGCCGGAGATCACGAACTTGCGGAAGATGAACACCAGGATTCCGATCGGGAACACCGCCACCACGCTGGCGGCGAAGATGGTCCCGAACGGGACCTCGTTCGGGGTGCCGAACGTCGCGATACCGACCGGGATCATCTTAAGGTTGATGTCGAAGGTGAGCGCCATCAGGAACTCGGTCCAGCACGCGGTGAAGGTGAAAATGCCGGCCGTGAACACCCCCGGCAGGGCCATCGGCAAGATGATCGACCACACCGTGCGTATCGGCCCGGCGCCGTCGATCCGGCTGGTCTCTTCCATCTCCTTGGGGATGCCGAGCATGTAGTTGCGCAGGATCCAGATGGCGAACGGCAGGAAGAACGCCGTGTACGGGATGATCAGGCCCTGGTAGCTGTCCAGCCAGCCGAGGTCCTTCTCCAGCGTGTACAGCGGCGCGATCACCGCGATCTCGGGGAACAGCGAGATCATCAGCAGCGTCACCATCAAGGTGAACTTCCCCCGCATCGGCAGCCTGCCGAGCGCGTAGCCGGCCATCGTCCCGAAGATCAGCACCAGCGCCGTGGCGCTGAGCGTCACGACCACCGAGTGGATGAAGTACGAGCCGAAGCCGTACTCGTTGAAGGCCTGCGAGTAGTTAGCGCCGCTGAACGGGTTCGGCCAGTACTGCACCGACCCCAGGTCGGCTGGGTTCCTGAAGCTGGTGATGACCAGCCAGTACAGCGGCAGCACGATGAACAGCACCACGAAGAGCCCGGAGATGTTGACGCCGTTGATGACCTTGCGCCAGCCGGTCCGGTTGCGCTTGCGCATCAGGTTCCTTCCTTTCCGACCTGGACCTTGAAGGCCCGCAGCGAGACCAGGCAGCCGATCAGCACCAGCAGCGCGGTGGTGGTGGCCACCGCCGAGCCGGTCCCGAAGTCGAGGTTCTGGAACAGCGCCTTGTAACCCAGGATGGCCAGCGACGTGGTGGCCGTGCCCGGCCCGCCGTTGGTCATCACGAACGGCAGGTCGAACAGTCCGAAGGCCTGCAGCACGCGGAACAGTACGGCCAGGGAGAGGGTAGGTCGTAGCAGCGGGACGGTGATCCGCCAGAACGTGGACCACCCAGAAGACCCGTCCACCTCGGCCGCCTCGTAGATGTCGCCGGGCAGCATCACCAGGCCGGCCAGCACGATGATGGCCACGAACGGGGTGGTCTTCCAGATGTCGGCGATCATCAGCGCGATGATGGCCGGAGTGTTCGTGCCCAGGATGTTCGGGTGGCCCAGACCGACGGCGCCCAAAATGGCGTCGGCCACGCCGTAGACCCCGTTGTAGATGTACAGCCACAACTCGGCGTTGATGACGGTGATCATCGACCAGGGGAGCAGCAGCAGGGCCATCATCCACCCGCGCCCTGAGGTCAGACGCTCGAGTACGAGCGCGATCAGGGTGCCGATCACCAGTTCCACCAGCACCGTGATGAACGTGTAGATGATGGTAAAGGCGAGCGCGTAATGCCAGGTCGAGTTCTTGAACACCACGGAGTAGTTGTTGCCCGTGAAGCCGTGCAGTTGGATTCCGGCGCCCGTGTCCGTGACGTTGTTCAGGCTCATGATCACGGAGTAGACGATGGGGAAGATGGTGACGGCGGCCACGACGATCAGCGCGGGAGCGGAGAAGCTCCAGCCCAGCCGGGCCATCCGTTTACGGTTGACGTCCGGGCGGCCAACCAGGGGCGGAGGCGCCTGAACGTGTTCGGCGGTACCTGAGGTGGTGGTCACATTGGTCACCCCTTCGTGCCGGGGAGGGAGTTCACCTTCGCCAGCTCACGTGATCTTCGTAACACGGAAGGGTCGCCCAGGGCCAGCAGGCCGAGCGTGCCAGCCTGCTGACCCTGGGTTCTGGCGGCCTGGTTACAGGCCGCTAGCCGCGCTGGACAGGGCCGTGTTGGCGGCCGATTCAGCGGCGGACATGGCCGCCGACGGGGAGGTCGAGCCGGACAGCGCCGCGTTCACGTTGGTGTAGATCGCGCTGCTCAGCTGCGGGTAGTTCGGCGTGCCCGCGGGCCG
>PLIQ01000632.1:0-133 GCA_003140115.1 Actinomycetota bacterium
TAGCCGTGGCCAGGGCGGAGGCCTCCGCTATGACGTCGGCGTCGATGGCGTGGACGTGCAGCGAGTACGGCCTGGAATAGCTCTCCGGATGCCCGTGGTCGTTCGAGATGGTGAATTCACGTGCGCCGCGAAG
>PLIQ01000632.1:183-7937 GCA_003140115.1 Actinomycetota bacterium
GTCGAACCGGCACAGCTCCGCCCGCAGCAGCGGCACTTCCCGGGCGTTGATCGTGCCGGCCTCGGCCTCGACGATCAGTTCCTGGGCGATCATGTCCCGGGCCGTACCGGTGTCCGGCGGCAGGTCCCTGACCTTCAGCGGCACCGGGCACGGCGGGCGCACGATCTGGTAGGGCGGGTCGGCGTCCCTGACCACCAGGGTGCGGAGCAGCTCATGCCGCACGACCACGTCGTCGAGCGCACCCTGCAGGACCGCGAGGTCCACCGGGCCGGTGACGCGGATGGCCGAGACCAAAATAAAACGGCGGCCGAACGTCCCGCCCTCGTCGCCCTGGTCCAGGGTGATGAACCATTCCTGGGTGAAAGACAGCGGGTACCGCTTCGATTCCTGGTCCAGCGCGAGCGAGGATTCCGTCATTGCCGCCGTTCCTTTGCCTGGCTGCCGGTCATGCCCTCACCGTTGCCGAGCGGCAAGGTCACTGCACCTTCCCGATTGCGCGCCCTGGCCTGCCCAGCGTCGCCAGATACGGCGTCCTGCCTCGGCAAGCAGGGTGATCCCCAGCGCCAGGCCGAGCGCGAGCAGCAGGCCGAGCCATGGCCGCCCTTCGAACAGCTTGCCGCCGAGCCTGCCGAGGAAGAACGCGTAGCAGGCCCACAAGGCTCCGGCGCACGCGGTCGCGGCACGGAACTTGCCCGCCGGGTAGCCGATCAGACCGCAGGTGAGGGTCACCGCGGTGCGCCCGCCCGGGATGAACCGGCAGGCGATGATGACGCGGACGCCGAATCGGTCCAGCGACCGTCGTGCCCAGTCGCGCCGCCGTGCTCCGCGCTCCCCGGCGAACAGCCGCCGGTCCACGGCTGGCCCGAACCGTCTGCCCGCTAGGTAGGCGACGTTGTCGCCGAGAAAAGCGCCGAAGGCGGCCAGCCCGACCAGTAGCGCGATCCGCGGATCGGTGCTGCCCGCGGTCACGGCGCCGAGCGCGATCACCGCGCTCTCACTGGGCAGCACCGGGATCAGCACGTCCAGCGCCGGAATCAGGACCGCGATGACGTAGGAGGTTGCCGAGCCGATCTCGAGAATCACCGGTACACCGCGCGTCGGTCTGCGCTCATGACAGCAGTCCATCTGGCGGTCGTGCGAGCCGGGTGAATGAGGCATGGAGGCCAGATGGAGGGGTGCCCAGGCCCGCAGGGCGTCGCCCCCAAAACGGCCCGTGCTGTCACCATGAGTGCACTGGGTGGGGTACGGGACCGGGGAAGCTGGCATGGTGACGGTATGGAGGTAGCCGGCCGCTGGGCCGGCGGAGAGGCGGGCAGCGGCGATGACGTCGACGGTGCTGGTCGTTGAGGATGAGCGCAAGCTGCGTGNNTCGGGTGCCGAGGCCATCACTATGGCGGCGACCGCGTCGCCGGACCTGGTGGTGCTCGATCTCGGGTTGCCTGACGTCCCCGGCGAAACTGTGGCCCGCGAGCTGCGCGCCATCTCGGCCACGCCGATCCTGATGCTGACGGCCAAAAGCGGCGAGGAGGACCGGATCCGCGGACTTGAGCTCGGCGCCGATGACTACGTGACCAAGCCGTTCAGCCCGCGGGAGCTGGTCCTGCGGGTACAGGCGATCCTGCGCCGCGGCGGGCCGGCTGGCACCCAGGGCATCGCCAGTTACGGCGCGGGCGAGCTGGTCATCGACGAGCCGCAGCGGCTGGCCACGGTGCGCGGCTCAGCGATCGCCCTCACCCCGACCGAGTGGGGCGTGCTCGTCGCGCTGGCGGCCGTCCCGGGCCGGGTGTACTCACGGTTCGAGCTGATCAACAGGGTGCGGGGGTATGAATTCGACGGCTATGAGCGCACCGTGGACTCGCACGTGAAGAACCTGCGCCGTAAGGTCGAGGACGATCCGGGCCGTCCCAGGATCGTGCAGACCGTGATGGGCGGCGGTTACCGGCTCGGCCTGGCCCGCGATGACTGACGATCCCGGCGCGCCTGCCCGGACGGCTCGCGGCGGCACGCTCGGCCTGCGGCTCGCCCTAGCCTTCCTGCTCGTGGCGCTGGCCGCGGTCGCGCTGCTCGCCGGGCTCACCGCGGCGTTCGCGGCCACGGACGTCTCGGCCCTGGCCAGTCAGCAGCGCACCGAACTGACCGCAGGGTTCGCGGTCGCCGCCGGGGCACTGTGGAGCCAGCACGGCGCCTGGGACTCCGGTGACCTCTCCCCGGTCCTGGACGGTGCCGCGCGCATCGGCGCGGTCGTTCAGATACGCGATCGGGCCGGGCACGTCGTCGCGTCATCGGCTCACTTCACCGCCGCGAAAGGGCCGCAGTCGAGCCTCCCGATCGTGGTCGAGGGCCAGCGCGTGGGCACCGCCGTGGCCCGGTTCACCGGTTCCGGGCTCAACGCCGCCGACCGGAGCCTGCGGACCGCGCTGTTGCGGGCCATCGCCGGGGCCGCGGGGCTGGCGGCACTGCTCGCGTTGCTCACCGGACTCGCCGCGGCGCGCCGGATCACCCGCCCGGTTACCCAGCTGATCGCGGTGACCCGGGCCATGACGGCCGGCGACCGCGCCGCCCGGGCGGGCCAGATCCGCGCGCCCGGCGAGCTGCACGAGCTGGCGACCGCCTTCGACCAGATGGCCGGCACCTTGGAACGGCAGGAACAGATCCGCCGCAACCTGGTCGCCGACGTCGCCCACGAGCTGCGCACCCCCATCGCCGTCCTGCAGGCCGGCCACGAGGCCCTGCTCGACGGCGTGGTCGAACCTACCCCGGCCGAGCTCGGCTCGCTGCGCGACGAGGTCTTGCGGCTGGCCCGCATGGTCGGTGACCTGCAGATGCTGGCCGCCGCCGATGCCGCCGCGCTCAACCTGTCCCGGCGCGACTGTGACCTGGCCAGCCTCGCCGCCGCGGCGGCCGGCAGCCTGGCCCGCCGGTTCGAGGCGGCCGGGGTCACCCTGGACCGGCAGCTTTCCCCGGTTCGGGTTTCCGCCGACCCGCACTGGCTGCACCAGGTGATCACGAACCTGCTCACCAACGCACTGAAGTTCACCCCCACGGGCGGCCGCGTCACCATCAGCACCAGCCAGGACGGTGCTGAGGCTGTGCTGCGAGTCTCCGACACCGGCCCCGGCATCCCGGCCGGCGACCTGCCCCATATCTTCGACCGGTTCTGGCGCGGTCGCCAAGCCGCCCAGATCTCCGGCAGCGGCGTCGGCCTGGCGGTCGCCGCCGAGCTGGCCCAAGCACACGGAGGCCGGCTGGCCGCGAGCAGCCAGCCGGGACACGGCACGCAGATGACCCTGACGTTGCCTCGTTCCTGACCGCGGGCTTCTCCATGTGATCGCCACCGCCGCTCCACCTGTTCTGCATGGCGGCGCGCTGCCATGGGATGGCATCCAGAATCCAGGTCAGGAGCGGAGCGGGAAATGAGAAGGTGACGACTTCTGACCTGCTAATCCTTATTCCGTGGCTGGTCTTCGCGGTAGGCCTCGCGGTCATCGGCTGGCGTCTTCTGGTCGTCCGCCGACGTCGGCGTGACAGAAAGTGAGCAGCTGCCCGACCGGATTCTTCACATCATCTCCACACATTTCACAGCTGACCTACACGGGGGCTTGGTCAGCTGAGCGACGGCGGCCTGGCCGCGCAGGGCGGGGGAACGGTAGTGCGGGCCAGGCCGCCTATAGGCACGGCGGGCTATGACGATCCGAGCAGGATAACGGTGAAGTCGGTGACGCTGATGTCGACTGCGTCGTCGGCTGTCCGGCGGCGGGCCTGCATGCTCAAGGTGACGGGGAAGGGCGGGAGCGGAGGGTACGGGGGTACTCCGACCGTGACGGGGTTGTAGTCGCTGGTGAAGCACTCCAGGTGGAAGTCAGAGCCGGTTACCGGGTCCCGGTCCTTGGGATAAGCGAGCGGCCAGGACAGGGATTGTGTGCCGTGCCCGATCGAGCAGGTCACCACGGCCTGGCTCGCGGGGGTCTTCTCCAGGTGGCCGTTGACCACCAGCAGGAAGCCCGCCATGTTGAAATTCGGGGGAACGTCCACCGACAAGGCGCCGGACAGTCCGGCGGCCCCGGCAAAGGGAGCGTCCGGGGCGCCCTGCAGGGACAGGACGAAACGATCCAGCAGGAACTGCACGTTGAGACCGTCGCCGGCCACGCTGGCGACCATGGCCGGCCCCTGTCCGGTCGAGTCGTAGTAGCTGGTCCACGGCGCCCACGTGGGCGCGCTNNGCCAGTCGGCGATCGCGGAGTGCGCGGCGATGCCGCCGATGGTCGACATCGGGTCGGGCCACGCCGTCACCGAGACCCAGTGCCCGCCGGGCAGCTCGTGCTCGCTGTCCACGATCTCCTTGTACCGGTAGGGCTTGTAGCCCTCGAGCCCGTGGTAGGGGTCGTGGATCAGGCTGTGCTCGGGTCCGAGCTGCGGCCCGCCGNNCCGCCGGTGACCAGGCTGACCGTATTCAGCCCGGGCGGGGACAGGTCCAGGCACATCGACGCGTAGCCGGAGCAGTCCGTCCGCCAGCCGGGATTGCGGACGGTCATCTGGCTGTACGGGACATGGCCGAGTGGCCAGATGGTGGCCGCGCGCTGGATGACCTCGCTGCGCGTAATCGACACTTATTTCTCCTCCTCGTTCTTGCTCTGGCCCGGAACCGGGCGCGGCGAAGCCGATCGCTCGGGGTGAAGTCCCGCAGCATCGGCATGTAAGCAGTACGGCGTTGGCATATGGCGGCCAGATGCTGACGATGTGGAGACGGTGTGGGGATTCACCGTGACGTAATCTCGATTAAGGTCCAGCTGATATAACCGACCGCCGCGATCTTGCCCCGCTCGAATCCTCGATTGGGCGGTTGACCTGCACTGTCGCCGACAGGCTGGACACGGTTCGCACCGTCTTCCGGGCCGCAGAGCGAGTTCACGCAGGACCGGGCAAAGCTGGCCACGTCCTCCGAGATGGTGGATGAAATGGCCACCTCGCAACCCGTTTCCATTTAAGCGAGAATTGCCTCTATTGTCAATCCAGTCTCACTAGCAATATTCTGCCTCATATTCGCCTTGGCGGCTTTCCGGTAGGCGGCACCGGCCCGGTAGTGGCGGCTACTGGTGGTTCCAGTTATTCCTGTCGTGGTGGGACGCGCGTACGTCAGCTTGGGCGTGGAATACCTGGTCGTTCGGTTATCTGAATGCCGGTGCCGTGGGCCGGGGTGCCGGCTGAGGGGATGGTGACCGTGACGGTCAGGCCGCCGTCGTTGCGGGGGCGGGCGGTGACGGTGCCGCCGTGGATCTCGGCGATGGACGCGACGATGGCCAGGCCGAGCCCAGAGCCGTCCTGGGAGGTGCGGTCGCTGAGCCGCTGGAACGGCTGGAAGATGCGGCTGGCATTGGCCTGGCTGATAACCGGGCCCGTGTTGGTCACGGTCAGCTGACTGCTGCCCGCCGTGGTGCGGGTGCTGATCCAGACGTCGCCGGCGGCGGTGTTGTACCGGGCCGCGTTGTCGACCAGGTTGGCGATGAGACGTTCGGCCAGCACTGGATCGCCCGATATGACGGCGGGCTCCAGCGTGGCGTAGACCTGCAGGCCGCGCAGGCCGGCGGTGTCGAGGACGTCCTCGGCCGCCGTGGCCAGGTCGACCTCCTCGCGGACGGTGAGCCCGCGCTCGTTGCGCGCGAGGAGGAGCAGCGCGCCGATGAGGTGCTCGGCGTGATCCACTGCGGCGCGGATGTCGGCCGCCATGGCGCGCAGGTCGCCGGGCGTGCTGCCNNAGTTCATGGGAGGCATTGGCGATGAACCGCTGCTGGCCCTCGAACGCGGCCTGGAGCCGGCTAAGCATTTCGTCGAAGGTCTCGGCCAGTTCGCGGAGCTCGTCGCGGGGGCCTGTCGGCGCGACCCGCGCCGACAGGTTGTGTTCGGATGCGGCGCGGGCGGCCGCGGTGATCAGGTGCACCGGGCGCAGCGCCCGTCCGGCGAAGATCCAGCCGAGGACCGCGGCGAGGGCGATAACCACGGCCAGGGTGATCAGCGAGTACTGCAGCAGGTGCGACAGGGTCAGGTCACGCTGGGCTTGCGCGCCCAGCTGCTGGAGGTATGAGATGCACCCGGCGATGATGTCCTTGTCGGGATGGGCGCCCGGCTGCTCCGATCGGCACTGCGCCACGATGCCGGCTGGAACGTTGCGGGAGGAAGAAGTCTGCTGGCCCTGCCCCGGCACGCCCATTCGCGCCACCAGGGTGTAGCTGACCGCCACGACGATCGCCCCGCACACGGCGAACAGGCTGCTGTACAGCAGAGTCAACCGGGCCCGAACGGTCAGCCGCGGGCGAGTCACATCCGGTACCCCTTGCCCACCACGGTCTGGATCAGGGGCGGGTCGCCGAGCTTGCGCCGCAGCCGGGTCATCGTCACCGAGACGATGTTGCTGAACGGATCGGCATGGGCGTCCCACACGTGCTCGAGCAGCTCCTCCGCGCTGACCAGGGCGCCGCCGGCGGCCAGCAGCATCTCCAGGATCCCGAATTCCTTGCGGGTCAGGGACAGCGTTCTGGCCCCGCGACTGGCGCGGTGACGGGCGCGGTCCACGGCCAGATCCTCGCGGCGCAGCACCGGTGGCGCGGACGGCGCGCGGCGAGATAGCGACCGCACGCGGGCGGTCAGCTCGGCGAACGCGAACGGCTTGGGCAGGTAGTCATCCGCGCCCAGTTCCAGCCCGTCGACCCGGTCATCGACGTCGGCGGCGGCGGTGAGCATGAGGATCCGCGGCCCGCCGCCGGCCAGAGTGCGGCACACCCGGTCACCGTGCACGACCGGCAGGTCGCGGTCAAGCACGATCACGTCATAGGCCGCCTGCGCGGCGGCCTCCAGCGCCGCCGCGCCGTCGTGCACGGCGTCCACGGCCATCCCGGCCTCGCGTAGCCCCTGAGCGATTCGCCCGGCCAGCAGCGCATGGTCCTCTGCCACCAGCACCCGCATCCCTTCATCATGCGCCGGCCGACATGACATCCGTGCAACATCGCCGGTAGCACTGGTGTCACCCGCCCCGGCGTAGAACTGCCGGCATGAAGCCAGTCCCGTGCTGCCGACTCCCTGCGGGAGGGCGGCGCTGGACTGGGAAGCGTCCGACCTGATCGGAAGGAAGTGCATCATGCCTGTCCGGTACCGCCGTGCGGCCTTTGCCGCAGTCCTGACCGCTGCTGCGGTTGTCGTTCCGGTCGCCGCCTTCGCGTCCGGTCCTGGATCGCCGGCCGCCAAGCCGGCGCCCTCGGCCGCCACGCCGGCCCCCTCGGCCGCCAAGCCGGCCCCCTCGGCGACCACGCTCAAGGCAAAGTCCGCTGCCGGGGCGAGCAATTCCGCCGCCACCTCGCCGCCATCCGGCGCACTCGCCTCGTCTGCCGGCATCAGTCAGAGCCGGCTTGATGCGGGGCTGGCGGCCGCGAAGCGAGCCGGTGGCAACACTTCCGCGGGTATCGCCGGCTTCGCTCAGGCGGCTGGTGTCTCGCATGCGACCGCCCAACGGATCGTGTTCGCCGTATTCGGAAACGACGGATCAGGTGCCCGGGACAGGATCAAGAAGAGCGGGGCCGAGCGGTGATGCCACCATCTCGGGGCACCCCCGGCGGACGGCGAAGGCGAGCGCGTCCACCGAGATGCCGTGTCCCGCTTCGCGACGTGTACCGCATCGTGAGTGCTGTTGCGGTCGGTATTGAAGCCAACTTCCCGGTCTGGGCGGAGCGTCCAACGTCAGCGCCTACCCGGCTTGATCACTCCGG
>PLIQ01000199.1 GCA_003140115.1 Actinomycetota bacterium
CCGACCACGGCTCCGGCTACACGGACCAGCGGACCGGCTACCCCGACCAGGGGACCGGCCAGCGGACCGGCCAGGCCGGTTACGACCAGGCCGGTTACGACCAGGCTGGTTACGACCAGGCCGGTTACGGCCTGAACGCCCTCGGCCAGCCGATCAGCCCCCGCGGCACCGGCTACCAGCAGGACGGCTACGGCCAGGGTTCGTACTCTCCGGATCAGTACAGCCAGAACGGTACCCAGGCCACTTATCCGCCGGACGCTTACGGCCAGCCGGCCTACGGCCAGAACGGTACCCAGGCCACCTACCCGCCGGACGCTTACAGCCAGCCGGCCTACGGCCAGCCGGGCTACGGACAGAGCGGTTACGGCCAGGAAGGCTACCGCCAGGAAGGCTACCGCCCGGACGCCTACGGCACCGGCGGATACGGCCCGGACGCACACCCCCAGCCGGGATACGAACAGCCAGCATACGAACAGCCAGGCTACGAGCAGCCAGGCTACGAACAACCAGCCGGACCGCCCTACGGCACCGACGACCTCACCCCGCCCGGCCGGGGCTCGCGCTCCGGCCCGTCCCGGTCGGCCCAGCGCCCGCCGCAGCGGCTGGGCGGGATCCGGATGGTCCTCTACCTGCTCTCCTCGGTCGTCGGCGTGGTCGTCATCGTGCTGCTGGTCGTCCACCTGACCAAGGCCGGCGCGAACAGCGGGGCCACCGGCGGCTCGACGGCCACCACCAGCGCCCCGGCCGCCGCGCCGGCCGCCACGTACGAGTTCACCGCCCCGGCGAAGGCCGGCCCGTACGCGTATAACTCGGCCGCGACCAGGATCTTCGCGGGCGACATTAAGAGCGTAGTTAGCTCCGTCG
Organism: Actinomycetota bacterium; assembly: GCA_003140115.1. The sequence goes on from PLIQ01000199.1 coordinate 865, forward strand.
CCGCGCAGATCAAGGCCAAGGGAGCAGGAACACCGGGCAAAGATGTGATCGCCGTGTACGATCTCAGCTCGATCACGACCCCGGGGGCCAGCGGCTTCAAGGCCGTCAACTTCACCGGCTACGACGGCACCTTCAAACCGGCCGCGATCATCGCGGCCGAGCGGGCCCAGCTCATCGACACCCGCATGGTGCCCGCGGGGCCGCACGGCGGAGAGATGATGTGCGGCTACAGCGTCGTGGACGGCTCCGATACCAGCGAGTGCGTGTGGGCCACCACCAGCACGTTCGGCCAGGTGGAGTTCGTCATCGGCACCAGCGCGGTGAAGTACCTCGGCGCCTCGTCCATCGCCCTGACGGTCAGGAACGCCGTGGAGGTCCAGGCCGCCAGCTGACAAGGCTCCTAGCCCGGCCGCAAAGCACTTCGCGGGGTCGTAGACTCACCTGTCGTGAGCCGACCAGATCCCATCGAACTGCCCTCCCAGTACGCCCCCGCCGAGGTGGAGGGCCCGCGTTACGAACGCTGGGAGAAGGCAGGCTACTTCACCGCGGACGCGTACTCCGCCGCGCCCGCGTACTGCATCGTCATCCCGCCACCGAACGTCACCGGTTCCCTGCACATCGGCCACGCCCTTGACCACACGTTGATGGACGCGCTGATCAGGCGGCGCCGCATGCAGGGTTACAACACGCTGTGGCTGCCCGGCATGGACCACGCGGGCATCGCCACCCAGAACGTGGTCGAGCGGGAACTAGCCAAGGAGGGTCTCAGCAGGCACGACCTCGGCCGCGAGGCGTTCGTCGAGCGGGTCTGGCAGTGGAAGGCCGAATCGGGCGGCAAGATCCTGGGTCAGATGCGCCGCCTGGGCGACAGCGTCGACTGGTCACGGGAGCGGTTCACCATGGACGCGGGCCTGTCCCGCGCCGTGCAGACGATCTTCAAGCAGCTCTACGACGACGGCCTGATCTACCGGGCCGAGCGCATCATCAACTGGTGCCCCCGCTGCCTGACCGCACTGTCCGACATCGAGGTCGACCACCTCGACGACGAGGGCGAGCTCACCTCCATCCGTTACGGGGACGGGAACGCGTCCATCGTCGTCGCCACCACCCGCCCCGAAACNNATGCTCGGCGACACGGCGGTCGCCGTGCACCCCGACGACCCGCGCTACACCAGCTTGATCGGCCAGACCGTCGACCTGCCGCTCACCGGCCGCCGCATCCCCGTGATCGCCGACGACCACGTCGATCCGGCGTTCGGCACCGGCGCGGTCAAGGTGACCCCGGCCCACGACCCGAACGACTTCGAGATCGGCCGCCGGCACGACCTGCCCAGCCTGACCATCATGGACGAGCACGGCGTGATCACCGCGCACGGCCCGTTCCAGGGCCTGGACCGGTTGGAGGCACGGCCCGCCGTGGTCCGCGCCCTGCGCGAGCAGGGCCGGATCGTAGCCGAGATCCGACCGTACCTGCACGCGGTCGGCCACTGCAGCCGCTGCGGCACCACGGTCGAGCCGCGCCAGTCCCTGCAGTGGTTCGTCCGCGTCGCCCCGCTGGCCAAGGCGGCCGGCGACGCGGTCCGCGACGGCCGCGTCCGCCTGCACCCGCCGGAGATGAACGCGCGCTACTTCGGCTGGGTCGACGACATGCACGACTGGTGCATCTCCCGTCAGCTTTGGTGGGGCCACCGTATTCCAGTCTTTTATGGACCGAACGGCCAGTTGTTTTGCGCCGGCCCGAACGAGCAAGCCCCCGAGGGCTGGGTCCAGGATCCTGACGTGCTCGACACCTGGTTCTCCTCGGCCCTGTGGCCGTTCTCGACGCTGGGCTGGCCGGACGACACGCCGGACCTGCGCACGTTCTACCCGACCAGCGTCCTGGTGACCGGCTACGACATCCTGTTCTTCTGGGTCGCGCGGATGATGATGTTCGGTCTGTACGCCATGCGCGACCAGCCTCCGGCCGACGCGGTGCCGTTCCGCACCGTGGTCCTGCACGGTCTGGTCCGCGACCAGTTCGGCAAGAAGATGTCCAAGTCGCGGGGGAACACCGTCGATCCGCTGGACTGGATGGACCGGTTCGGGGCCGATGCGACCCGGTTCACCCTGGCCCGCGGGGCCAACCCGGGCAGCGACATCGCCATCAGCGAGGAGTGGGCGGCCGGCTCGCGTAACTTCTGCAACAAGCTGTGGAACGCCGTCCGTTTTGCCCTGCTCAACGGTGCGCACGTCCCCGCCGCCGCCCTGACCCCGGCCGCGTATTCCGTGCCGGACCGGTGGATCTTGTCCCGGCTCTCGGCCGTGATCGCCGAGGTGGACGAGCTGTTCGAAAAGTTCGAGTTCGGCAAGATCTGCGACGTGCTGTACCACTTCGCCTGGGACGAGGTCTGCGACTGGTACCTGGAGCTGGCCAAGGTGCCGCTGGCTTCCGGCGACCAGGCGCTGATCCAGACCACCCAGCAGGTGCTCGGGTTCGTCCTGGATCAGCTGCTCCGCCTGCTGCACCCGGTCATGCCGTTCGTGACCGATGAGCTCTGGACCGCTCTCACGGGCGAGGAGTCGGTTGTGGTGGCGGACTGGCCGGCGTTCTCCTACGCGGACGGGGCCGCCGAGGCGGAGATCTCCTCGTTGATGCGGCTGGTGACCGAGGTCCGGCGGTTCCGCTCGGATCAGGGCCTGCGGCCCGGGCAGCGGGTGGCCGCCCGGCTGGTGGGCATCGAGGCCACTTCGCTGGCCGGACACGAGGAGCGGATCCGGTCCCTGCTGCGGCTGACCCCGCCGGCGGACGGCTTCGCCGCCTCGGCGTCGCTGGCCGCCGAGGACATCACGGTCGAACTGGACGTGACCGGCACCGTGGACGTGGCCGCCGAGCGCCGCCGGCTGGAGAAGGATCTCGCCGCGGCCCGCAGCGAGGCCGAGCAGGCCGAGCGGAAGCTGGATAACGCCGACTTCACGGCCAAGGCGCCCGCCGCCGTCGTGGACAAGACCCGCGCGCGCCTCGCGGTCGCCCGCTCCGACGTCGCCCGCCTCGAACAGCGCTTGGCCGCGCTCGTAGGCTAGCAAGATGGATATCGAGACCCGGATGCGTGAGGTCGAGCGAGAGATCTTCTCCCGTCGCCCCGAACATTCCGTGGATCTTGCCTTGGACCGGATGACCGAGCTCGTCGGGCTGCTGGGTGATCCGCAGCGGGCCTGCCCGGTCATCCACATCACCGGCACCAACGGCAAGACGTCCACCGCCCGGATGACCGACGCGCTGCTGCGCGGCCGCGGCCTGCGCACCGGCCGGTTCACCAGCCCGCACCTGGTCTCGATCAGGGAGCGGATCGTCATCGACGGCGCGCCGATCAGCCCGGAGCGGTTCGTGGCCGCCTACGACGAGGTGATCCCGTACGTCAAGCTGGTCGACGAGCGGCATCCGGCGGCGATGTCCTTCTTCGAGGTCCTGACCGGGATGGCCTTCGCCGTCTTCGCCGACACCCCGGTCGACGTGATGGTCCTCGAGGTCGGCGTGGGCGGCCGGCTCGACTGCACTAACGTCGCGGACGGCGTGGTCGCGGTCGTCACCCCGATTTCCATCGACCACACCCGGCTGCTCGGCAACACGGTCGAGGAGATCGCGGCCGAGAAGGCCGGCATCATCAAGCCGGGCGCGGTCGCGGTGCTCGCGCAGCAGCCGCTCGGCGCCGCCGAGGTGCTGCTCCGGTACGCGGTCGAGGTGGGCGCGACGGTGGCGCGGGAAGGCGTCGAGTTCGGCGTGCTGAGCCGCGAGCAGGCGCTCGGCGGCCAGCTGCTGGTACTCCGCGGCCTGCGCGGCACCTACGAGGACGTGTACCTGCCGCTGTTCGGCCTGCACCAGGCGGGCAACGCAGCCTGCGCGCTGGCCGCGGTCGAGGCGTTCGCCGGGGTCACGGACGAGGCCGGAGCGCTCGACGCGGACCTGGTCCGGGAGTCGTTCGCGAAGGTCACCTCGCCCGGGCGGCTGGAGGTCGTCAGGCGCAGCCCCACGATCATCATCGACGCCGCCCACAACCCGGCCGGGATGGCCGCGACCGTGGCCGCTATCGGTGAGTCGTTCAGCTTCGCCCGCCTGTCCGGCGTGTTCGCCGCTAGCGGCGACAAGGACGTGCCGGGCATGCTGGCCGAGCTGGAGCCGCTGCTCAGCGAGATCGTGGTGACCCGCAATTCATCCGACCGTTCCCTGGATCCATCCTCGACTGCGGAGCTGGCCGCGGAGATCTTCGGTGAGGACCGGGTCCAGTCCGCCGAGCGGCTCGACGAAGCGATCGAGATCGCGGTCGGGCTCGCCGATGAGGCCGTGGCCGAGACCGGGCCCGGCAGCAGCGGAGTACTCGTCACCGGATCGGTCATCACCGCGGGCGACGCCCGCCGGCTGCTCGCCCCGGCGGGCGGCGAGCTGCCTGCCGAGCCGCCGGCGAGTCAGCCCTCGCGTCACACGTTCACCGCCGCGGAGCTGTCATGAAGCAACTGCGGCAGCTGTGCGGCACGGTCCTGATCATGGAAGCCGTCGTCATCGGGCTGGCCATCGCGCCCGCCATCGTGCTGGAGCACCTGAGCCACGGCGTGGCGGGCGGCGTCGGCGGCGGCCTGGCCGTGTGCGCCCTGGTGCTCAGCGGCCTGGTCGGCCGCCCGGGCATGCGCTGGGCGCTGTGGGCCGGCACCGCGCTGCAGGCCCTGGTCATCGCCGCGGGCGTCGTCGTGCCGGCCATGTACGTTCTCGGTGTGATCTTCGCCGCACTGTGGGTCACCGGCATCTGGCTCGCCCGCCGCCTGCAGACCCCGCCGCCGTCCCGCGCCTCCGGCGCCTAGCGGTCCCTGGCCGGACGGCTTGGCCAAGGCCGCTCCCCGGCGCCTCGCGATCCCGGTTCGCCGCGGTGGTCGCCGCCGCGATTGCCGCGATTGCCCTGGTCACGGCCGTGGTGCCGGGGCCGCGAGGGCCTTTTTCGACCGCGAACTCCGGCGCGCCGCCGGTCCGGCGGAGGGGTGGCACGCCCGATCGCGGGTAAGCTGAAGAACAGTGGCGAATCATCGGCATCCGGCGGCGGGCTCGCTCATGACCGGGAAGATCAGCTTCCCGGAACCCGGTGGGCCGGCGTCGCCGTTGTGCAAGTAAGAACCCCTCAGGCCGCTGCATGGCGTGGACCGCGAGGCCCACACTGACAGTTCCAGATCCAGTCCGGACCGGAAGGTTGCCGTCCTGATGAGTAACGCGCTGACGTTTCTCGGCCGTGATATGGCGGTCGATCTCGGCACTGCTAACACCCTGGTCTACGTACGTGGCCGCGGCATCGTGCTGAACGAACCGTCGGTGGTCGCACTCAATACGAACAACGGCCAGATCGTCGCCGTGGGCGCCGAGGCTAAACGCATGATCGGCCGCACNNGTCATCGCCGACTTCGACGTCACCGAGCGGATGCTGCGGTACTTCATCCAGAAGGTGCACCGGCGGACCCATCTGGCCAAGCCCAGGCTCGTGGTGGCCGTGCCGAGCGGGATCACCGGCGTGGAGCAGAGCGCGGTCAAGGAGGCCGGCCATCAGGCCGGTGCCCGGCGGGTCTACATCATCGAAGAGCCGATGGCCGCGGCGATCGGCGCGGGCCTGCCGATCAACGAGCCGACCGGCAACATGGTGGTCGACATCGGCGGCGGCACCACCGAAGTCGCGGTGATCTCGCTGGGCGGCATCGTCACCTCCCAGTCGATCAGGATCGGCGGCGACGAGATGGACCAGGCCATCATCACCTTCGGGAAGAAGGAATACTCGCTGATGCTCGGCGAGCGGACCGCCGAGGAACTCAAGATGGCGCTGGGCTCCGCGTTCCCCTCCGAGGACGAGCCGCACGCCGAGATCCGGGGCCGGGATCTGGTCAGCGGCCTGCCCAAGACCGTGGTGATCTCCGCGGCGGAGGTACGCCGGGCCATCGAGGAACCGCTTAACCTGATCATCGACGCGGTCAAGACCACGCTGGATAAGTGCCCGCCCGAGCTGGCGGGCGACGTCATGGACCGGGGTATCGCCCTGACCGGCGGCGGCGCCCTCCTGCGCGGACTAGAGTCACGAATCCGGGAGGAAACCGGAATGCCCGTGCAGGTCGCGGACAATCCGCTGGACTCCGTGGTGCTCGGCACGGGCAAGTGTGTCGAGGACTTCGAGACGCTGCGTCAGGTGCTGGTGCCCGACCACAGGCGCTGATCCCTGACGCGGCCCGAGAACCCGTCGCATCGGCCGCGCGGGCCAGGCCCGGCGAACACTGACGAGGAGCCGCAGTGCACGACAGCCGGCGTACACGCCTGGTTCTTGGCGTGCTCCTGATCATCGCGATCGCCCTGATCACGCTCGATTTCCGCGATGGCGGCCAATCTCCGGCCCGCAACGTCGGCGCGAACATCTTCGGGCCCATCGAGCGGGTCACCCACGACGTGACCAACCCGGTCGCCAGCCTGTTCGACTCGGTTACCGGCGGGCCCTCCGCGCAGAGCACGATCGCGAACCTGCAGCAGGAGAACGCCGCGCTGCGCGCCCAGCTCAGCTCGGCTCAGCTGAGCAAGACCGCTCGGCAGCAGCTGGAGCAGCTGCTGCAGCTCGACGCGGGCGGCTACCGGATCATGGCCGCGACCGTGATCGCGGCCGGCGGCGACTACGCCGACACGGTGACGCTGGATGTCGGCCGCAGCGACGGGATCAAGCCGGACGAGACCGTGCTCAACGGTTCCGGCTACGTCGGCACCGTGACCCAGGTGAGCGAGGACACCTCGACCGTCCTGCTGGCCGACGACGCGTCCTCGCTGATCGGCGTGCAGCTGGAAGGCAGCGGCGAGATCGGCGCCGTCGCCGGGACGGGCAAGTCCATGTCCGGGTCGGCCACCTTGCGCCTCACCCTGTTCGACGCGAACGCCGTGCTGGAGCCCGGGCAGCAGGTCGACACCTACGCCTCGGTGGGTGACCAGCCGGAGGTTCCCGGTGTGCCTGTGGGCACGGTGATCTCGGTCCACGCCAGCCCCGGAGCGCTCACCCAGACGGCGCTGGTCCGGCCGTTCGTCGACTTCACCACCCTCGGCGTGGTCGGCATCGTGGTCCAGGTGCCCAAGCACAACCCGAGGGTCTCGATCCTGCCGCGTCCCGCGCCGACGGTCACGATCACCGTCACCCCCAGCCCGTCCTCCTCGGCCTCCCTGGCCCCGGGCACCCTGCCGTCGCCGGCCGGGGGAGCGTCACCCTCGTCCACCCCGTCGCCGGCCGGGGGAGCGTCACCCTCGTCCACCCCGTCGCCGACGGGCGGCGGAGGCTGATGGTACGCGGGCTGATCTCCTTCGCGGTCGTCGGGATCGCGGTCATCGTCCAGCTCACCATCGTCAACCGGATCGCCTTCCCCGGCGCGGCCGGACCCGACGTGGTGCTGCTCGCGGTGGCGGCGCTGGCCCTGGCGGGCGGCCCGATGGTCGGCGCGCTGATCGGGTTCTGGGGCGGCCTGGCGCTGGACGTCGCCCCGCCGGGCAGCCACTTCGTCGGCCAGAACGCGCTGGTGTTCTGCCTGATCGGCTACGCGTGCGGCCTGGCCGCCGACGTCCCCGACGGCGAAGGGGGGCCGGAACAGGGGCACACCGCGCTGTTCGAGATCGTGGTGACCGCGGTTGGCGCCGTCCTCGGGGAGGCGCTGGCCTCCCTGCTCGGCGCCATGCTCAGCGATCCGCGGGTGACCTGGGCCGCCATCAGGCACGTGCTGCCGGTGGCCGCCGGCTACGACGTGGTGTTGTGCCCCTTCGTGCTGTACGCGGCCGCCGCGGCGCTGCGCCTGGCCGGAGCGTCCCGCGGGGAGCGCAGCCGGGCCGCCTGGGCCATGCCCGCGGCCCGGAGCCCGGCGAGTGCCGGCCAGGGCGCGATCAGGCAGGTCAACGGGGGCAATACGCCGCGGCTGCGGCTGTCAGAGCGCGGCAGGGGCGAGGGCCTGGCGGGCGGCTAGCGCGGCCCGGCCCCGGCCCGCCGCGAGCCGCGCCTGAAGCTGGGCCACGGTGGTCCGCACGGCGTCAGCAGCCTGGGCGCCGCCTTCGCCAGCGGCGGCTCGCGCCGAGGTCGGGGGCCCGGCAGCGGCACGATGGCCGGCGCGCTCGGTAGCGGCGCGGCCAAGGTCAAGTTCGGCACCCGCCGCGGTGAGGGCATGCTCGGCGGCGCTATGGCCCTGAACTCCAACCTGGCCCGCTCCGGCCTGAACCCCTCGCGGTTCGGCCGGTCCCTGCTCGGCGGCTCGGTGTTCAGCCACTCGCCCTCGGCGATGCACCCGTCGGTTCCATCCCGCAGGCCAGCCTCGATCGGCCGTTCGCCCTTCCTAGGCCGTTCGCCCTTCCTGGGCCGCTCGTCCGGACTGGGCGGCTCATCCGGCCTGGGCGGCTCGTCGCGGCGAGGCCGCTCGTCCGGACTGGGCGGCTCGCCCTCCCTCGGCCGTACCTCCGCATTCGGCCGCTCCCTCACCTCCCGCCGAACGGCCGGCCGGCTCCGCTCCGCCACGGGCGGCTCGGCCATGGGCGGCTCGGCCACCGGATACGTGCGCCGCCTCTCGCGGCCGGGTCCGCTGGCCCGGCTGACCGGCGCGCTGCGCCGGACGGTCCGGCGCCAGCCGCGCCTGCGCTCCAGCCAGACCGCGTTCCGGGGCAGCTCGTCGCTTCGGGGTAGCTCGTCGCTTCGGGGCAACTCGCCCGGCCGCGGCTGGCTGCGGCGGCGCTCGTCCCTGCGCGGCGGGACGGGCCGCGGCTGGGCCGGCGGACGGGGGCCACGGCTGGGGGCCGGCCCCGCCCGGCTGCACATGCCGCGTCCGCGGGCGAAGAAGAGATGGCGGACAGGAGGTTACCGGTGAACGTGTCGTCGCGCCGCCGTCTCGTGGTGCTCTACGTGCTCGCCGCCGCGATGCTGATCTCGCTCGGCGGCCGGCTCTACTACCTGCAGGTGATGAACAACACCTCGTTCACCAAGCTGGCCGAGCAGAACCAGACCCGGGACGTGATCGTGCCCGCGGTCCGCGGCCAGATCCTCGACGACGTGGGCAACCAGCTGGTCACCAACCAGACGGCCCTGGTCGTCTCGGTGGACATGATGACCCTGAACCAGCAGCCCGGCGGCGCCGCGCCCGTGCTGCGCCGGCTCGCCCCCCTGCTCGGCACGTCGTACACCCACCTGAGCCAGGAGACGCGGCTGTGTACCAAGGGCGTGTCGCAGCCCTGCTGGGCCGGCTCCCCGTACCAGCCCATCCCGGTCGACCAGCACGTCTCGGACCGGGTGGCGCTGCAGGTCATGGAGGAGCAGAGCCAGTTCCCAGGCGTCACCGCGCAGGCGCAGCCGGTCATCGACTACCCCGAGCCCTACGGGGCCAACCCGGCGCAGGTGCTCGGCTACCTGCAGCCGATCACCCCGCAGGAGATCGCCAGCCGGCACCTGCCGGTGACCGGCTTCTCCGGCGTGGACCTGGTCGGCCAGGCCGGCCTAGAGGCCCAGTACGACAGCCAGCTCCGCGGCCAGGCCGGGACCCAGGTGGTGTCGGTCAATGCCGCCGGCGACGTCACCGGCACCGTCAGCCAGACCCCGCCCGTCACCGGCGATGACCTGGTGACCAGCATCAATGCGCAGATCCAGGCCGACGCCCAGAATGCCCTGAACGGCGCGATCACCCGGTCACGAGCCGAAGGGAACGCCGCCAACCAGGGCGCGGCGATCGTAATGACCACCACCGGCCGGGTCGTGGCCATGGCCAGCTACCCGGACTACAACCCGAGCATCTGGACCGGCGGCATCACCCAGACAGAGTTCAACGAGCTGTTCGGTACCCAGGACGGCGAGCCGATCCTCAACTGGGCCACCCAGGGTCAGTACGCACCGGGATCGACGTTCAAGGTCACCTCCACCGCCGCCGCCGTGGCCGACGGGTACCCGCTGGACGGCCTGTACAACTGCCCGGCCTCGGTCAATATCAACGGCGTGACGCTCAAGAACGACGGCGAGCCCAGCCTGGGCGACATGAGCTTCGCCGAGGCGCTCATCCAGTCCTGTGACACGGTGTACTACCAGCTCGGCGACGACATGTACCTCACCGACGACCCGAACGCCAACAACAGCACCGGGCCGAGGGCCCCGATCCAGAAGATGCAGAAGATGGAGCTGGCCTGGGGCTTCGGCCAGAACACCGGGATCGACCTGCCCGCCGAGTCGACCGGCACCATCCCCACCCGGCAGTGGCTGTACTACCTCTGGAAGGACAACGCGCGCACGGGCCAGGACTGGTGCAAGTACGGCCGCCAGAACGGTTCGTACGTCCAGCAGATCGAATACCAGGACTGCCAGAACGGCTGGCAGTGGGAACCCGGGCAGGCCGCGATCGCGGCGATCGGCCAGGGCTACGTGACCGTCACCCCGCTCCAGCTGGCCAACGCCTACGCGGCGCTGGCCAACGGCGGGACCCTGTACAGCCCGCGGATCGGCGAGGCGCTCCTCTCCCCGACCACCGGGCAGGTGGTCCAGAAGATCAACCCGCCGGTCATCCGCCACCTGCCGGTGTCCGGCAACACGCTGGCCTACATCCGCGACGCGCTAGCCGGGGTGGTGACCCAGGGCACCGCGGCCAGCGCCTTCAGCGGGTTCCCGCTCAACCAGGTCTGCGTGGCGGGCAAGACCGGTACCGCCCAGCTCTTCGGCAAGAACGCGACCTCGGTATTCGCCTCGTTCGCGCCGTGCAACGACCCGAAGTACGTGGTCGTCGTCATGGTCCCCGACTCCGGGTACGGCGCCGACGTGGCCGCCCCCGCGGTCCGCCAGATCTGGGACGGCATCTACGGCCTCGAGGGGCACAAGGCCGCGGTGCCCAGCGGCCAGCTGCCGTCCTCGCCACCGCGGATCACCGCCACCGGCGCGATCGACGCGCCGGCCGGCTACACCAGGGAGCCATGATGCTGGGCCGGTCCAGCCCGAGTTACACCGTCCGCGGCTACAGCGCGCCGCGGGCCGGCGCGTTCGCCGGGCGCCCGCGGTCCCTGCTGGCCCGGGCCTTCGCCCGCAACTCGGTGCTGCGCCAGATGGACTGGGTGCTAGTCGTCGTGGTGTGCGGGCTGAGCGCGATCGGCGTCGTGCTGGTGTGGTCGGCAACCCAGCCCTCCCTGCTCGCGGCGGGCGAAGACCCGCGCACCTACATGAAGAAGCAGCTGCTGTGGTCGGTGATCGGGCTGCTCTTGATGTTCGCCGTGAGCTTCGCCGACAGCCGCCGGCTGCGGTCCTGGACGCCGGTGGCCTACGGCCTGACCCTGCTCGCCCTGGTGGCCGTGCTGGTCCCGCATATCGGCTCGGACATCAACGGCGCGCGCGCCTGGATCAACCTGCCCGGCGGCTTCCAGATCGAGCCGTCGGAGTTCGCCAAGGTCGCGCTCGTCCTGGTCATCGCCTCGGTGTTCAGCCACGCCCGGGGCGCGAGGCCCGGCCTGCGCTCGGTGCTCCTGGCCCTGGCCGCCGCGGCGCCGCTGATGGCCCTGGTGGTGATCGAGCCCGCGCTGGGCGTGGCCCTGGTGCTGGTCGCGGTGACCGCCACCATGATCGTGCTGTCCGGGACCCGGCTGCGCATCATCGGCGCCCTGCTCGCGATCGTGGGCGCGGCCGTCGCGCTGGCCGGCGGCGCGCACTTGCTGAAGTCCTACCAGCTGACCAGGTTCACCTCGTTCCTGCACCCGTCGGCCGACCTGGCCGGCGCGGGCTACAACGCGGCCCAGGCCAAGATCGCGGTCGGATCGGGCGGGATGTTCGGCACCGGCCTGTTCCACGGCCAGATCGTGGCGGGCAACTACGTGCCGTCCCAGCAGACCGACTTCATCTTCACCGTGGCCGGCGAGGAACTCGGCTTCGTCGGCACCATCACCATCGTCGTCCTGCTCTTCATCGTGATCGTCCGCGCGCTGCGCATCGCCGCCCGGACCGACGACCTGTTCGGCGTGCTGATCGCCTCCGGCGTGGCGATCTGGTTCGCGTTCCAGTCGTTCGTGAACATCGGCATGACGATCGGCATCATGCCGATCACCGGCCTGCCGCTGCCGTTCGTCTCCTACGGCGGCTCGGCGGTCTTCGCCGACATGATCGCTATCGGCATGCTCCAGTCCGTCCGCCGCCACCGCAGCGTGTTCGACTGAGCAGCACTCCACCGGAGCAGATTTCCGGCTGACCAGCGCTCCGCCCGAGCCTCCCGCCGCGCGGCCTACTTCGTCGGCGCGAAGATGATCGTAGTCACGTTCGTGTCGCCGACTCCTTGCACGCTGGTGCCCGGGAACTGGTTCAGCGAATCGACGGTGCCCTTGTAACCGTGACCGGTGAACACGATGTACGCCCCGGTGTCGCCGCCCTTCTGGAGCATCGAGTTGGTCGTGACCGTATAACCGGCCTGGGGCAGCGCCGTGGCATAGAAGCGTGCCACGTCCGCCGGCGTGATCGAGCCGAAGACCACGAGGCCAGAAATGTTCTCGGCGACCTTCGCCGCGGCCGGGACCGGGAAGGTCCCGAGCGACATCTTGGTCGCTAGCGAGCGGCCCGGGATGGGCGCACCTGTCGACGGCGGGGCGGAGCGGACCACGATCTGGCTCGGCGTGGCAGTGCTCGTGCTGGACGAGCCGGCCGACGGGGTCCCGGTGGAGCTGGCCGACGGGGTTCCGGCCGAGCACGCTGCCACGGACAGGCTGGCCGCGCAGGCGGCCAAGGCCAGCGCGGCAGAGCGGTACTTGTTCATCGGTTTCCTTCAGTCGGTCCACACGTCACAGGTGCCCACCCTAAACGCCCGTCCGGCCAGCCAAGGCCGGTTTGCCGCAAGCCCGGCCTCACTTCGGCGAGAGCTCGACCGTGCTCACGTTCTTGGTCCCGAGTCCCGCCACGCTCACCCCGGCACCGGAGAAATGGGACAGCGCGGCGATGTTGCCCTTGTATCCGTGCCCGCTGAACTGGATAACCGCCCCGGTCGAATGCGGAGCTCTCTCGCATTCCGCCTCTAGTTGGGGCGGCCACGGCGGGCGATGCGCTACGCGGCGATATCACCACGTCCCGTTCAGATACTCTACTTAGATGCCCATTAAATCGGTGTACCCAGCGCTGGAGCCATTGCTGCCGCGCGTGCGCAAGCCGATCCAGTACATCGGCGGCGAGGTGGGCTCGGTCACCAAGGACTGGGACACCGCCGACGTCCGGTGGGCGCTGTGCTATCCGGACGCCTACGAGGTCGGGCTGCCCAACCAGGGCGTCCAGATCCTCTACGAGGTCCTGAACGAGCGCGAGGGCGTGCTGGCCGAGCGGACCTACACCGTGTGGCCCGACCTCGAGGCGCTCATGCGCGAACACGCCGTGCCCCAGTTCACGGTGGACGCGCACCGGCCGGTCAGCTCCTTCGACGCGCTCGGCGTCAGCTTCGCGACCGAGATGGCCTATACGAACCTCCTCACCGTGCTCGACCTGGCGGGGATTCCTCTTTTTTCTGCCGAACGGACCCTGGCTCACCCTCTGGTCATCGCCGGGGGCCACGCGGCGTTCAACCCCGAACCCGTCGCCGACTTCCTGGACGCGGTGGTCCTCGGCGACGGCGAACAGGCGGTGCTCGCGATCACCGACCTGATTCGCGGCTGGAAGCATGCCGGGCAGCCCGGCGGTCGCGACGGCCTGCTGACCAGGCTCGCGACGATCGCCTACGTGCCCCGCTTCTACGACGTATCGTATCTCCCTGACGGCAGAATATCGAATGTGTCGCCGAACCGTCAAGATGTTCCGCCCACAGTTTCGAAGCACACGGTGATGGACCTGGACGCGTGGCCGTATCCGCGCCGGCCCATCGTCCCGGTCGCGGAGACCGTGCACGAGCGGTACAGCGTGGAGATCTTCCGCGGCTGCACCCGCGGCTGCCGGTTCTGCCAGGCCGGGATGATCACCCGGCCGGTCCGGGAGCGGTCCATCACCACGATCGGCTCGATGGTGGCCGGCGGCATAGCGGCCAGCGGGTTCGACGAGGTCGGGCTGCTGTCGCTGTCCAGCGCGGACCACAGCGAGATCAACGAGATCGCCGTCGACCTGGCCGACTGCTACCAGGGCACCAACGTCGGGCTGTCGCTCCCGTCGACCCGGGTGGACGCGTTCAATGTGACCCTGGCCAACGAGCTGAGCCGGAACGGCCGCCGCTCCGGGCTGACCTTCGCCCCCGAGGGCGGGTCGGAGCGGATGCGCAAGGTGATCAACAAGATGGTCAACGAGGAAGACCTGCTGCGCACCGTCACCACCGCCTACGCGAGCGGATGGCGGCAGGTGAAGCTGTACTTCATGTGCGGGCTGCCGACCGAGACCGATGCCGACGTGCTGGCCATCGCCCAGCTGGCCCACCGGGTCATCGCCGCGGGCCGGGAGGCGACCGGGCGGCGCGACATCCGGTGCACGGTGTCGATCGGCGCCTTCGTGCCCAAGCCGCACACGCCGTTCCAGTGGGCCGCCCAGTGCGCGCCCGAGGTGGTGGACGCGCGGCTGCGCGCGCTCGGTGGCGCGCTGCGGGCCGATCGCTCCTGCGGCAAGTCGATCGGATACCGGTACCACGACGGGCAGCCAGGCATCATCGAAGGGCTGCTGTCGCGGGGTGACCGCCGGGTGGGCCGCGTGATCCTGGCCGCGTGGCGGGACGGCGCGCGGTTCGACGGGTGGAGCGAGCACTTCTCGTTCGAGCGGTGGACCCGCAGCGCCGAGTCTGCGCTGGCCACCGAGCCGGTCGACGTCGCATGGTACACTACGCGCGAACGTGATTACAGTGAGGTGCTCCCCTGGGATCACCTGGACGCGGGCCTTGACCGCGACTGGCTCTGGCAGGACTGGCAGGACTCCATCGCCCCCGAGGGAGCGGCTGAGGTGGAAGATTGCCGTTGGACTCCGTGTTATGAATGCGGGGTCTGCTCGGCTATGGGTACCGAGATCCAGGTGGGTCCGACCGGGGAGCGGCTCGACGGGAGGCGCCTGCTTCCCGTGGTGAGCGGGAGGTAGCGTGACGCAGCCGGCAGCCCAGAGGCCTGCGGTGCAGCATCTGGTGGTCCGGTATGCTAAGCGCGGAAAGATGCGGTTTGCCAGCCACCGCGACTTGGCGCGTGTCTTCGAGCGGGGAGTGCGCCGGGCCGGGCTGCCGATTGCCTACTCTGCCGGGTTCACGCC
>PLIQ01000143.1 GCA_003140115.1 Actinomycetota bacterium
GCACCCCGATCCCATAGACGGGGCCGAGGGCACACATGCCCCAACGTGGGACGCCCGGTCCTCGTAGGAAAAACGGCAATCTAGCCGGTAGAGCCGTTAGCAAGTCACCATCACTGGTTCGGGGTGGGGCGTGTGAGGTGGAAGAGGTTTTGGGGAAACGGGAGGCAGCTGGGAGCGAGGGGGGCGGTTAGTGGTAGCCGCCGGTCATGGGGTGGGGGCTGAGTTTCAGGCTGGGGAGGGCGAGGTGGTTCCACTCGACAGCGCGGATCGCGCGCATGGCGGCCTTGCGGCGTTCGGTGTCCATGCGGTCGATGAACAGGACGCCGTCGAGGTGGTCGGTCTCGTGCTGCAGGCAGCGGGCCAGGTTTCCGGTGCCGACGACCTGGACGGGGTCGCCGCTGACGGTGGAGCCCCGGGCGACCACGTTCAGCCGGCGCTTGGTGTCGAAGTACAGGCCGGGTAGGGACAGGCACCCCTCGGGGCCGTCCTGTTCTTCCTCATCCGGGAAGTCCAGCACCGGATTGACCAGGTGGCCGGCTACGTCGTCGTCGTGGAACACGAAGACCCGCAGGCCCACGCCGATCTGGGGTGCGGCCAGGCCGGACCCGCGCTGGTCGTAGAGCGTCTGGTCGAGGTTGCGGACCAGGCGGCGGAGTTCGGCGTCGAAGGTTGTCACCTCGTCGGCCGGGGTGGTGAGGACGGGATCGCCGAACAAGCGGATGGGCAGGACCGGCATGCGGCGTGCTCCTCGGGTCGGTGTGGCTTGGCAGTCGGTGCGGCTTGGCAGTCGGTGCGGCTTTGCAAAGAGTATAGTTTGCAAAGTGAAGATGGAGACAAGCCTGGAACCGCATCCGGTCCGGGCGGCGCTGCTGGAGCTGATCCGGCGCGAGGGTGTGGTCACGGCCACCGATGCCGCTCGTGAGCTGGGCGGCAGCACCGGTCTGTACTCCTTTCACCTGCGCCAGCTGGCCAGGTATGGGGTGATCGAGGAGGCTCCGGCGCCGCGCGGCCGGGTGCGGCCGTGGCGGCTCAGCCGGCCGGAGGCGGCGGGATCGGCGGAGGCTGCGGGATCGCTGGAGGCTGCGGGATCGCCGGAGCAGCCCGGGGTCGGGCCGGTCAGCGACACCAAGTTGGTCAGTGACGCCGAGCTGAGTGCGGTGGCGCGTGGGCTGGAGGACGAGAGCTACCGGCGGTGGTTGGAGTACCGGGATTCCGCGCCTGGGCGCTGGCGGCGCGACGAGGCGTTCAGCCAGGTCGTCTACCTGACCCCGGACGAGATGGCCGGGATGGCGGAGGTGGTCAGGGCGCTGATCGCCCAGTACCGGCACCGCGAGGACCGGCCCGCGGCGCGCCCGGCCGATGCCGTTCCCGTCGCCGTCGTGGCCCGGCTGTTCCCGCTGCTGGAACCCGGCGGTTAGGGTCGGGTGGGTGGCGACCGCACGGGAGATGCTGCTGGCTGAGCGGGGCCGCGTGCTGCGGGGGATCGCGGCGCTGGAGCGGGAGTTCGCGGGGATCGCGGAGGCCGCGAGCGCGGGCGGGACTGACGACGAGCACGACCCGGAGGGCGCGACGCTGGCCTTCGAGCGGCAGCACACGGCGGCGCTGCTCGAGCAGGCGCGCGAGCAGCTGGTGGCGGTGGACGCGGCGCTGGCCCGGCTGGCGGCCGGGCGCTACGGGGTGTGCGACCGGTGCGGGCAGCCCATCGGAGAGGACCGACTGGCTGCCCGCCCGGCCGCGCTGACCTGTGTCCGGTGCGCGGCCCGGTAGGTCTGGCTGCCCGGCGCGCCTTGCTCGGCGCGCCCGCTACTCGGCCCGGCCCTTACTCGGCGCGCAGGGCGGTGGCGGTGCGGGTCTTGGCCGCCCAGCCTGCCGGGCCGAGCGCTCCGGCTACCGCGATGGCCAGGCCGGCCAGGGCCAGCAGGACGAGCTCCCCCGGGTGGTACACGTTCAGCACCGAGGGCGGCAGGCCGGTCTGGGCGGCGTGCCCCATGACCGGCAGCACGTAGTTGTGCACGGCGATCCCGGCCGGGATCGCGATCAGGCCGGCGACCAGGCCGATGCCGGCCACCGAGCACACCACCATGGCGATCGTCTGCCGCGGCGTCATGCCGATCGCCTTGAACACCCCGAGGTCGTGCACCCGCTCCCTGGTCTGCAGCACGACGGTGTTGAGCACGCCGAGCCCGGCCACGGCGACCAGCAGCAGGGTCAGCGTGGCGACCAGGCCGATGATGGCGAAGAACTGCGAAGAACTGTTGCCGTTGGCGTTGACCGAGTAGTTCAGCCCGAGCTTGGCACCTACCGCGTCCGCATAAGCCTGGGCGTCGGTGCCCGGCGTCAGCGCCACGTCGTACTGATCGGGGCTCAGGCCGGGATCGAGCGCGGCCAGGGTGGACTGGCCGGCGATGATCTCCGCCTGGCCGCCGCTCGGGTCGAAGACCTCCCCGGCGATCTGGATGGTGAGGTTCCTGCTGCCCGAGGTGAGCGTGTAGCTGTCTCCCACCTTGGCGCCGGTGTCGGTGAGGAAGGCGGTGTTCACGTCGGCTTGGTCGCCGCCGGCGTACCAGTGACCGGTGATGAGGGCGTAGCCGGTCCAGCTGGCGTCGCCGCCGAAACCGATCAGGGACACGTGGTCGGACACCCCCAGGACCGTGATGCTGTCGTCGGATTCGGCCACGTAGTGCAGCGTGCCGGGCTGGGCGCGCAGCGCGGCGGTGACCGCCTGCTCCTGGGCGGCCAGGCTGGGCGCGGCCGGACCTGGACCCGGACCAACCTGCACCGCACCGCCGCCGCCACGGCCGTTCTGGCCGGGCGCGCCGGGAATGTTCACCTGGACCGGCTCGGAGGCCGAGTGCGACAGGTCGTTGTAGACCAGGTTCAGGGACGCGCCCAGACCCGCGCCGAACGTGACCGCCACGCCGCCGAACAAGATGGCGGCCAGGGTGATCGCGGTCCGGGTGGGCCGCGCGAACGGCCCGGCCAGGCCGATGGTCACCGACCGCGGCAGCCGGGCCCAGGGACCCCGGCCCAGCACCCGGTGCGCGGCGTAACCGTGCTTCGGCCGCGGCGCGCGGCCGGTCGCGATGGCCTGCACCGCGCTCATCCGGCCCGCGCGCAGCGCGAGCAGCACCGCGGCGACGCCCGCCAGGCCGAGCATGGCCAGCGGTACGGCCACGTCGACCCACACCGGGACGGCCAGCGTGCCCACGCCGTACACCTGCGCGGTCTGGCCGAGCAACGGCACGGCCAGCAGGTTCCCGGCCACCACGCCGATCACGCAGCCCACGAACGCGGGCACCGCGACCTGGATCACGTACGAGGCCACTACCTGCCCGGGCGAGAACCCGATGGACTTCAGCACGCCGATCCGGCGCGTGCCCGCCACCACGGCCCCGCTGACCACGTTGGCCACGATCAGCGCCGACATGGCCAGCCCGAGCACCCCGAAGGCCACGATGAACGGGACCCAGGGCGCGATTGAGCTCGTGTCCTGCAGCTTGACGGTCAGGTAGGACTCGGCGCCGAGTACGGAGCCGCGGGGCAGCGCGGCGCGGACCGCCGCGACGTCTGCGTTGATCTGGCTAGCGGTGGCGGCGCTGGCGAAGCGGTACAGCATCTGGCTGGTGTCCGGCGCTCCTGCCGCGCGCAGCGCGGCGACCTCGGACGGCAGCACCCAGGCCTGGGCCGT
>PLIQ01000540.1 GCA_003140115.1 Actinomycetota bacterium
GGACATCGACTTCCTGCGGGCAGCCCGCAAGGATGGGCACTAGTCCGACAGTCCGCCCGCCGGTTACGCCCGGGCGGATTCCCCGCTCCCGTCCCGGATGGCGGTTTTTCAATGAGCCTTAGCACTAGCGAGACGCACGACATCAGCCGGGCCAACGCGGCCGGCCTGCCGCCAGTGGTCTTCGTTCACGGCCTGTGGATGCTCGCCTCGAGCTGGCAGCCATGGCGGACGTTCTTCGAGGAGAACGGCTATGCCACCATCGCCCCCGGCTGGCCCGATGACCCGGCAACCACCGAGGAGGCCCGAGCCAACCCGCGGGTCTTCGCAGGCAAGAGCGTCGGGCAGGTGACCGGCCACATGGCCGAAGCCATCGCGGCGCTGCGGCACAAGCCAGCGATCATCGGACACTCCTTCGGCGGCCTGATCACCCAGCAGCTCGCCGGCCAGGGACTGGCCACCGTGTCCGTCGCGATCGACTCGGCCCCGTTCCGCGGGGTACTGCCACTGCCGCTGTCCGCGCTCCGCTCGGCCAGGCCGGTCATCGGCAACCCGGCCAACTACCGGCGGGCGGTCATGCTCACCTACGAGCAGTTCCGCTACTCCTTCGCCAACGCCGTCAGCGAGAACGAGGCCCGGCGGCTGTATGAGGCCTATCCCGTCCCGGGCTCAGGGATCCCGCTCTTCCAGGCCGCGGCCGCCAACATCAACCCGCTCACCGAGATCAAGGTAGACACCAAGAACCCGCACCGCGGCCCCATGCTGCTCATCACAGGCGAGAAAGACCACATCGCCCCGCATGCCATCGCCGCCGCCTCCTACAGAAAACAGAAACGCAACCCCGCTGCCACCCAGCTCCAGGAAATCCCGGACCGCGGCCACTCCCTGGTCTTCGACAGCGGCTGGCAAGACGTCGCCGAAACAGCCCTGGCGTTCATAAAGAGCACCCGCTAAGCCCCGCTCGGATGGCATGGGGCGGTCTCAAGGCTGCAGGCGGCTCCGGACGGCTGCCCGGCCGCGCGCGATCGCGCCGGTGTCGTCGTGAAGGACGCTCACGATGTCGGTTCCTGCGAGGATGACGCCGAGCTCGAAGGCGAGTTGCGCGGGATCGGTGTCCGTGGCCAGCTGGCCCTGGTCAGCAGCCGCGCGTGCCTCCTGGCCCAGCAGGTCACGCCATTGCTGCTGCACCCGGGCCACTTCGTCATGGACGCGCCCGGCCCGGGCTCCGACCTCGGCAGAGGCGGCCACGAAGAAGCAGCCCCCGGGGAAGATCCGCCGTTGGACGTAGGAGAGATAGCCGTCGCACAGCGCCAGCAGGCGATCGCGGCCTGGCTCCGCCGCGGCCAGCGCGGGGCCGACGACCTCGCGGATGAAGCTCTCCCGGGCCGCGTTGACGGTCGCCAGCTGCAGTTCTTCCTTCGACCCGAACAGGGCGTGGACACTGCTCTTGGGCACGCCCGTGACCTCGGCGAGCCGGCCGATGGACAGGCCGTCGAGCCCTTCGACCGTGGCGAGCCCGGCGGCTTGCCCGGCAATGCGGGCCCGGGCCCGGTCGCCGGGTGCCCGGGTCCGCCTGGCCGGCGGATCGTGCTGATCGGACACTGGGGTGCTCGCCTCCTAAGGCCGCCCCTTGATCTTAGACGAACGATCGTGTAAAAGAGTTCTTAGACGAACGTCCGTCTAAGAACTAGCGAACGCACAAGGAGCACATCGTGGCAACCATCGAGACGGACTACCTGGTAGTAGGCGGCGGCGCTGCGGGGATGGCCTTCGCCGACTCGCTGATCACCGAATGCGGGGCCGACGTCGTGATCGTGGACCGGCGCCACCGCCCGGGCGGACACTGGAACAGCGCCTACCCCTTCGTGCGGCTCCACCAGCCATCGGCCTTCTACGGCGTGAACTCGATGGTCCTCGGCTCGGACACCATCGACTCCGAGGGCCCCAACGCGGGACTGTACGAGCGGGCCACCGCCCCGGCGATCTGCCAGTACTTCAGCCGCGTCCTGGACGAGCACCTGCTGGCATCAGGACGGGTGCGGTTTCTCGCGATGACCGACTACGCGGGCGACATGCGCACCGAGCACCATGTCGTCTCCCGGCTGACCGGATGCCAGGCCGACGTGGTCGTCCGGCGCAAGCTCGTCGATGCCCGGTTCCTGGAACCCTCCATCCCGGCGACTCACACGCCCTCGTTCGAGGTCGACCCCCAGGTGCGGTTCATCCCCGTCAACGACCTGGTCAACCTGGCCGACTCGGGGTCGGGCTTCACGATCGTCGGCGCCGGCAAAACGGCCATGGACGCGTGCGTCTGGCTGCTCGAGCAAGGCGTCGATCCCGGCGCGATCCGCTGGATCCGCCCGCGGGACGCCTGGCTGCTCGACCGCAAGTTCCAGCAGCCCCTCAAACTCCTGCCAGCGCTGATCGAGGGGGTGTCGCTCTACCTTGAGGCCGCCGCCGAGGCCGACACCCGCCCAGACCTGTTCCGGCGGCTGGAGGATTGCGGCCAGCTGGTGCGCCTCGATCCTCGCATCACGCCCGCCATGTTCCGGTCCGCGACCATAAGCGATACCGAACTCGGCGCACTGCGAAGCATCGAGCATGTCGTCCGGCTCGGCCGGGTGCGGCGACTCGGCACCGGCATCATCACCCTGGCCGGCGGTTCGATACCCACCGACCGCCGCCAGATCCACATCGACTGCTCCGCCGCGGGCCTGCCGGCCCCACCGCCCCGTCCGATCTTCGAACCAGGGCGCATCACACTCCAGCTGATCCGGGCACACCAGCCGGTCTTCAGCGCCGCGCTCGCCGCGTTCGTCGAGACGGCACGCACCCATGACACCGAACGCAACGTCCTGTGCCCCGCCAATCCGTGGCCCAGTGCCGCCGAAGACTGGATACGCACCACGTTGATCTCCCATCAAGCACAGGCCGCATGGTCAACCCCAGACATCTCTGGCTGGCTGGACCGGTCCCGGCTGAACGCCGTCCGCGGTATCGGCGATCACGCAACCGATCCCCGCATGCAAGCCTCTCTCCACCGGCTCCTCACCAGCATGAAGCCCGCCCTCGAAAACCTGGCCCAGCTGGCTGAGATCAGCCGTCCAGTCGCCGCGACCGCAAGAACCTGACCCTCCAGACAGCCAAGTAGTCACCGCGCGCCGCTGAGCTGGACGGCCTCACGGGTCCGTCTCCGGAGTCCGCGGTCGCCTCTGTACCGTGGTGGCAGACAACGGATCACGGAGAACAGGCGGCCGCGGCCATGCGGGTTCTTATCTCGGTCGACATGGAGGGAATCGGCGGCGTGGTCGACGCCGACGACATCAGCCCTGGCCATGCCGAGTACGAGCGCAACCGCGTCCTGCTCACCGCCGAGGCCAGCGCCGCGGTCCGCGGCGTATACGCCTACGACGCGGACGCCCGGGTGCTGGTCACCGAGGCACACGCGGCCTTCAGGAACCTGCTGCCCGAACGGCTTGACCGCCGCGCCGAGCTGCTGCGCGGCACGCCCAAGCCCTGGGGAATGATGTCGGGCCTGGACACCGGCACCGACGCCGTGGTGTTCATCGGCTACCACGGCAAGGCGGGCACCCCGCAATCGGTTATGGCCCACACCATCTCCGGCGGGGTTATCGCCGACGTGCGCTGTGACGGCCGCTCGCTCGGCGAACTCGGCCTGAACACCGCGCTGGCGGCTCACTCCGGCGTCCCTGCGGTGCTCGTCGCCGGCGACGACAGCGTGGCCGCGGAGGCGGCTGACGTAGCGCCCGGGATGCGGTCCGTGGTGGTCAAGCACGCCCTGGGAGCCCGCGCGGCCGCGCTGGTCCATCCCGACGAGGCCTGCGACAGAATCGAGCAGGCCATACCGGAAGCTCTCGCGGACCGCGGGTCGGTCCGGCCGCTNNCAGGTCTGCGAGCTCATCGCGCTGCTCGGCCCCCTCTGAGCCCATCACCACGCGTGAATGGGCTGAATGTTTAGCTTCTGACCTTTTCGCGTGCTAATTAGCAGACCGCCATAAGCGAGGTCCTGCGGAACCTGATTCGCTGGCCGTAGCATGAGGAAACGGCCGTGCACGCAAGACGTAACGCCTGTGCACGAAAAGCGGCAATATGCGCTGATATGGTCCGAATTTAAGGTAAAATTTAAGCTAAGGTATTTAATGGACGAGCTCGAGATCGAAACACGGCGAGTACTCCCGGGCAAGCGGAGGCGCGCACCTAGGAGGAGGCGGCGAATAGTCGTCGGGGCTATCGCTGTTGTCTTTATCGCGTTCGTCGCCCTGACGGCGTACCTGTTCGTCTGGCCTGAGCAGGGAATGCCTGCGACCGTCGATGCGATCGTCATGATGGATGGCACCGGTAGCCGTCTCGACACCACCCTCGACCTCGGTTGGGCGCATCGAGCCCCAGTGCTCGTGATATCCCGCGGGTCCGCATATTGGGGACACGGCAGCGTCTGCGCACCGAAAATCCCGAGAGTCACCGTGATCTGTTTTGAACCCAACCCAGCGACCACGCAGGGTGAAGCAGAGTTTGCTGGTCGGCTGGCACGGCTTTACCACTGGAAAACCATCGCTCTCGTGACGACAACGCCACAGGACACTCGAGCCCGGCTGCGACTTGAGCGTTGCTTTAGCGGGAAGATTTATGTGGTAACCGCGCCGCTTCCTAAACTGGACTGGCCATACGAGCTCGCCTATGAGTGGGGCGCAACTCTCAAGGCATTCTTCGTCCAGCGAGCATGCTGAGGTTCGGGAGCTGGACAGGCCGGCGCGGGCACCGTAGGCTTTTGCTGCCGGCGTTAGAGGGCGCCGCCGGGTTCGCGGGCAGGACTTGAGTCCACCTCTGTTCCGGGGTAGTGCTTTCCGGCAACATCGTCTTCTTACTGAGCCCACATGCGAGCCTGGGCCGTGAGGAGACGTCATGTCCGAGCTTCCTGGCCGCCCCGACATCGACCAGCTTCGCCGCCAGGCTCGCGAGCTGCTTCGTGCAGCCGCTGACGGCGAGCCATCTGCCCTGGCACGGATCCGCGCTTTCTCGGACCGGGTATCGCTGTCGGCGGCCCAGCTGGCGGTGGCCCGCGAGTACGGCTTCGCCAGCTGGCCCGCGCTGCACGCCGAGGTGGAACGCCGCCTGGCCGGGCTGTCCTCGGGGCAGGGGGGAGCCGGGCGAGCCGAAACCTCGTGGTCGTTCGGCGGAGCCTCCCCCATCGAGACTGCCGCGGGAACGCTGTATCCGGGCGGGCTGGTCGCAGGCGCGGGTCATGCCTTCCTGGACGCCTCGCTGACGCCCACCGGGCAGACCCAGGAACGGCTCGCGAGGGGGGAGGCGATCAGGGACCTCGCCGGGGCGATCATCGCTGCCGTGGTGCTCACCGACGATCAGGCAACGACGTACGTCCTGCACGTCGAGGACCTCCAGCACGACCCGGACCTCAGCCAGGAGCGCGGGCCGGTGTCGCTGCGCCTGGTGGTGGATCCTGTTCCCGCTCGTGAGCGCGGCTGGCTGGAACTGCGCGGCCACGACGGATCAGCGGCTCGCCTGGTGCCATCCGCCCACGCGTATACGCGTGTGAGCCGCCTGTCGCCGGCGCCGGACAGTCCCGCCGCTTGGGTGCTGTCGCAGCAGGCACTGAGGCTTATCGGCCTCCAGCTCATCGGAGCCGGACAGGATGAGGTGGAGCGGCAGTGCTCCGCCGCGCTCGCCCGGGCAACGGAGATCCAGCAGGCCGGCGGGCCAGGCGTCGCCGGAGAGCTGCCCGGCCAGCTGACCCGGCTGTGCGCCGTGCTCACCAGGCACGGCCCGGCCGACGGGCTTCCCCGTGGATGGTCCGGCATGTTTGACGCGGCGGACCGCAGCGACGGGGCCTCGCGGCACCTTGACCTCTTTGTTGCCTT
>PLIQ01000062.1 GCA_003140115.1 Actinomycetota bacterium
GCCAGCGGAACTGGGAGACCTCGGGCATCGAGGACCTGCTTGCGGGCGCGGGCATGTCCACCATGGAGTTCGTCCTGCGCTTCACCCTCAGCCACCCGGGCCTGTCCACCACCATCGTCGGCACCGCGAATCCGGCGCACCTGGCCACCAACATCGCGACCGCCGAGAAGGGGCCGCTGCCTGCCGACCTCTACGAAGAGGCGAAGAAGCGCCTGCCGCGGTAATGAGCCGGCCGGTTTGTCGCTCCGGCACGGGGCCCGACCGTGAGGCCGACTGGAGGGTCAGCGCGCAACCGTTCTGCGGGAGCCGGCGGAGCTGGACCGGCTGGTCAGGAACGTGCTGGACCGGGCCTCCAGCGTCCCGTGCTTCCCATCCGCACCATTCCTGGCCCGGAGAGGCCCGTTGAGGGCGGGGGGCGGGGGCGGAACAGCGTAGCTGTGGCAGCGTGATGGGAAGACCCATCAGGGTGCCGCGTCCATGACGTTGGGGGACGGTCCCGGCGCGGGGCGCTTGGGGTGTGGGGGGCGGGTGGGGCGGGGCGGGGGGCCACACGGGGCGGGGCGTTTAGCCTGGCGGTGGCCGCACTCGGCGACGCACGGCTGTATCGCGCAGTTGAATACTAGAGTATGCCCATCGGAAAAATCGTATATGCCTCGCTGAGGAGGAGCCTGCCGTGGAAACCTGGGATGCCATCCGCGCCCGCCGCAACGTCCGCGCCTACCGGCCTGACCCGGTCACGGCCGAGGACCTTGACCGGATCACCGAGGCAGGCCGGCGGGCGCCGTCAGCGTCCAACCGGCAGCACTGGGACTTCGTCGTCGTCACCGATCCGGATCAGCTCCGGGCCCTGTCCGGGGTGTGGCGGGGGGCCGGCCACATCGCCGGCGCAGCCGCGGCCATCGCCCTGGTCCTGCCGACCGCCGAGGACGACCGCACCCGGCTCCTGGACTACTACGACCTCGGTCAGGCCACCTACGCCATGGCGGTCGCCGCCGCCGACCTCGGCATCGGCACCGCCCATTCGTCGGTCGGCGACCAGGATGCGGCCCGTAAGATCCTGGGCGTGCCCGCCGATCACGAGGTCACCTTCCTGCTCGGTGTGGGCTACCCGGCGGACCGGCCGCTGCGGCCGATCGCCAATCCCAACCGCCGCCCGGCCGCCGAGGTCGTTCATCACGGCCACTGGTAACGGGCGGACCCGGCCGGCGGCCTGATCATCGCCCGGCGGTCCAGCTGGTGGCGGGCTGCCAGCCGAGGGCGGGACCCAGCCGGGTGGCCATGTCGGTGAGGATCTGGACGTAGTCCTCGTGCTCAAAGGTGAACGGCAGGGCGAACGCCACCTCGTCGACCTCGCGGAACGCGGCGTGCGCGTACAACTGATCGGCGATCTGCGCGGACGTTCCGACTAGGTCCGGCGCGAACATCATCCGGGCCGGACCTTGAGGCGCGGCGGTGCGGGGCGTCCGCCTGCGGGCGTACTCCTCGTACCTGGCCCGCTGTTCCGGCGAGGCGGTGTCGGTAGGGATGACGACCAGCCCCTGGGACACCCGGGCGCGCTTACCGGCGGGATGAAAGGCGCGGAACGTCCTGATGTGCGACAGCTGGATCTCGGCGAATTGCTCCGACTCCTCCGCCTTCACCACGCTGCTGGTCAGGAAGTTCATTTCGTGCTCGCCGGCCCACTGGGCCGAGCGCAGGCTGGCGCCGCCGTACCACATCCGGCCGCCCAGCCCGGCCGAGTGGGGCTGGACCCGGTCGGAAAATACCTCGAAGCCCTCGATACCGCTGAAGTCGGTGACCGGCACGCCGCGGACGCAGTCCAGCAGGCGCCGGACCCTTTCGTAGCTGAAGTCCTCGGCGTCGGCGGTGTCGGGATAGAGCGCCTGCCTGACCTGGTCGTAGTGCATCGGCGGGCCGACGCTGACCCCGGGGTTGAGCCGGCCCTCGGACAAGATGTCGACCGTCGCCAGGTCCTCGGCCAGCCGCAGCGGGTTCTCCCAGCCCAGCGGGATCACCGCCGTGCCCAGGTGGATGCGGCTGGTCCGCTGCGACGCGGCGGCCAGCACGGCGACCGGGGAGGAAATGCCGTACTGCAGGTGACGGTGCCGCACCCACGCGCTGTCGAATCCCAGCCGCTCGCCCAGCTCGATGATCTCCAACGTCGACTCGTGCCCCTGGCCGGGGTTGGCCTCGTCGAACAACCCGATGGTCAGGAAGCCCAGCTTGCGCAGCGGTTCCGAGCTCAGCGGCACGGTTACTCCGTTCCCCCGTCCGGGTCCATGCAGCCTTTTGTAGCGTTGCCAGGCGCATCATCGCAACGGCTGCCCGCCGCCGGAGGCGGATTGCGCCGGGTCAGGGAGGGCCTGGCGGACATCCGGGAAGCCCCTTGACTGATTAGACCTGTCTGTCTATTATCTGTTGTACAGACCTGTCTACTCAATGAGTGTGGGGAAGCTGATATGACGAAGCACTACGGGACTGGCGCGGGCGCAGGCATCACGCAGGCAGCGCTGGCTCCGCAGCGGGCCGAGCGGGTCGCTGGGACCCAGACCGTGCGGGCCCTGCGTCCGGCGAGCGGAACCGCCGCGGCCCTCCCGGCTGACCCGTTCGCGCGCCGGTCTTGGCGGCGCGGACCGGGCAGTCACCGGCTGAGCGGACGGCCGGCCGTCTTCGTGCTGGCCTCGCTGATCGTGGCGCTGCTGGCCTCCTCCGCCGCCCCGACCCCGCTATACGCGATCTACCAGGCCAAATGGCACTTCACGCCGATCACCACCACGGTGGTGTTCGGGGTGTACGCGATGGCGGTGCTGATCTCCCTGCTGACTCTGGGCAAGCTGTCGGACCACGTTGGCCGGCGGCCGGTGCTGCTGACCGCGATCGCCGTGCACGTGGGTTCGCTAGTGATCTTCGCCACCGCCACCGGGGTGCCCGCGCTGCTGACCGCCCGGGTGGTGCAGGGCCTGTCCACCGGTGCGGCCCTGGGCGCGATCGGCGCGGCCATGCTGGA
>PLIQ01000620.1 GCA_003140115.1 Actinomycetota bacterium
TGGAAGAGACCGAAGTAGTCCTCCCGGCCCGTACTCAACGACAGGTTGACCACCCTCGCGCCCTCCTCGATCGCCCAGCGCAGGCCCGCCGCGAAGACCAGGCCCTTACCCGTCAGCCTGCTGCCCAGGACGCGAACCGACCAGATGGCCGCGTCCGGGGCGGTGCGCCGGATGATCCCGGCGCACGCGGTGCCATGGCCGAACAAGTCATCATGCGGGCCTTCGGCAGTGGTCACCTCCCCGGTCTCCGAGTCCCGCTGCAACGCGACCGCCCGCTCGACGGTGCCGACCGCCGGGTGGGCAGCATCGACCCCGCTGTCGATCACGGCCACGGTGACCCCGGCTCCGGTCGCCCCGCCCCACGCCCAGTCCTTGTCGATGGGCAGGTCGATCCGCGGGACCGGGCGCAACGCCTCCGGGGCGAACGCATCGCTCCATGCTGGTCTTAGCGAGGTCGTCGTGACGGCCGCCTTTCGACGTAGTCCGCGACATCCCGCAGCACGGCCAGCGCCAGCCGGCGTTCCGCGGCGCCGTGGCGCGCCAGGGCCGCGAAGGTGCCGGCCAGGTCGGCCAGGTCGGCGTCGGCGGCCGGAAGCCCGTCGGCGGCCTGGCGCAGGGCATCGGTCAGGTCATCGCCACCGGCGGCCTCGGCCAGCGCGCCCAGCAGCACCCGCCCCATGAGGCTGAACCGCTCGACGCTGGCCAGGGCCAGGGCGGCCTGGTCAGCGAACAGCGACAGCAGGGCCATGTCCTGCTCGGCGCCGGGTCGCCGCGGGTCGCGGTCAAGCAGGCTGATGACCCCGAGCAGCCGCGCGGGCGTTTCGACCGGTACCGCGAGGATGGCCTGCGGGACGTACCCGGTCTGCTCGGCCTGTTCCCGGGCGAAGCGCGGGTCGCTGGCCACGTCGCTGACCGCGATCGGCTGACCGGACTGCACCACCCAGCCGGCGATGCCCCGGGAGGCCGGGATGCGCATCCCGGTCACGTCGTCCGCGCCCTGTCCCGCGGCGACCGTATAGATCAGCTCCGACTCATCCTCGCTGAGCAGGGCCAGCGAGCACGCCGCCGCGCCGAACAGCCGCCGGGCCGTCTCGGTCAGCGATCGCAGCAGCTCGTCCGTGCCAGCCGGCTGCACCGCCGGGCCGAGCGACGTGGCCAGCTCGCCGAGTTGCCGCATCAGTTCATCGGGGCTCATGGTCCGGTCCTGGGCTGGCTGGCGGGTGGGGCCGAGGCCGAAGGCCGCAGCCAGGGGGTACGGGCCATCCGGGTCCCGGCGACGGAAAGCAGCGCCGGGCTTGGCTGGCTGACCTGCAGGGCGGACAGGAAGTCCGGGCCGCCGATCCGGAGCAAGGTACTGTCTCGGGAGGTCCTGACCGAGGCGGTGCGCGGGATGCCGTGCAGCAGCCCGAGTTCGCCGACGTAGCCCGGCGCGGTCACCGGCGGCAGCTCGCGAGGTTCGGGCCCGTCGCCGCTCGCTTGTACGGACAGCTCGCCGTCGGCGAGGATCCACAGCGCGTCGGCCGCGTCGCCCTCGCGGATCACGACCTGGCCGGCGGGCATGACGACCTCCTCGGCGGCCGCCGCGAGCCGCTCGAGCGTGCGGCGGTCCGCGCCGGCCAGCAGGTCCAGCTTGGAGAGCAACTCGACTCGCGG
Organism: Actinomycetota bacterium; assembly: GCA_003140115.1. The sequence goes on from PLIQ01000620.1 coordinate 1,654, forward strand.
GCGCAGCCGTTCGGCGGCCGCGGCCGAGGTGCGATCGGCCCGCAGCAGGGTCGGCAGGCCGGCCAGCCCGAGGGCCGGGATCCCGACCCCCACGGCGACGAGCGCGACGTTGACGTCGGCGTGCGCGAGCAGGACGCCGGTGGCCAGGCTGGCCAGCAGGATGCCGGCCAGCACCACGGTGTCGAAAACGCCCAGCACGCGGCCCAGCACGTCACCGGGCAGGTCGCGCTGCAGGCTGGTGATCGCGAGCACGTCCACGATGATCATGCCGACGCCCGAGAGGACCTGCAGGGCGGCGGCCAGCGCGGGCCAGTGCACCGGAACCGTCAGCAGGAACGGCAGCGCCTGCAGGCAGATGCTGCCCATGATCACCGGGGCCAGCCGGGACGCGCCGCTCAGCCGGTTCGCGAGGCCGGCCCCGAGCAGTCCGCCGAGCGCCGAGCCGGCCAGCAGGTAGCTGTAGCCGCTGGGGCCGGTGCCCAGCCGGACCGACAACGGGACGTACAGGACGGTGGCCGCGCCGTAGACCGCGGAGTCCAGTGCGCAGAACAAGATCACGGCCACCGCGACGGGCTGCGCGGCCAGCGATCTCAGGCCCGCAACCAACTGCTGCGCCGTGCTGTCCTCGGCGCTCCCGCCGCCGCGGGACCGGACCCGCAGCCGGGTGACCATCGCGGCCGCCACGGCGAAGCTGGCTGCGTTGATCGCGACGCTGATGACGGGCCGGCCGGTCAGTAGCAGCAGGCCGCCGATGCCCGGCCCGACGACGACGACCAGGCTCTGCAGTGCCGAGAAGATGGAGTTCGCCGCGGACAGGTCCTGCTCGCCGACGATCTCGGGCGTGAGCGCGCCGGCGGCGGGCTGATAGGGCGCCAGCGCCACGGACGAGACGGCCGAGATGACCAGCAGGTAGCCGACCGGAGCGGCACTGGCGACCGCCACCGCCATTCCCGTCATGAGCACCGCGCTGGCCAGCGCGGAGATGACCATGACGGTGGTCCGCTGATAGCGGTCCGCGAGGACACCGCCGTAGCTGGCCAGCAGCAGGCTGGGTCCCCAGCGGCAGGCGGCGTTGGCCGCCAGCCACTGAGTGGAGTGGGTACGGTCGAAGATGTAGACCGAGATCACGACGATGTAGGACCAGCTGCCAATGTCGTCGACGACGAACGCCGCCATGAGCAGCCTCAGGTCACGCTGGCGCAGCGCGTCGCGGTAGCGCCCGCGCGCGGCGAGCTTTCCGGCTACGGCCGACGGGGGCCCGGCCGTAGCTACGGATTCCTCTGGGACCGAGGACGTCACCGGTCAGGCCCGTATCCGGGGCTGAGCCTGCTCGGTGGCGTCGGCGCGGTCGAGCAGCGGCTGACAGCCCAGCCCGCGGGCGATGACGCGGGCCTCCTCGATGGCCTGCGCCGCCGCACCGCCTTCGCCGCGGCGCAGCAGGTACTTGGCGTGGTCGAGCAGGCCGTGGGCGAGGTGGTAGGGAGTGCCCCGCTCGCGCAGGCTGGC
>PLIQ01000393.1 GCA_003140115.1 Actinomycetota bacterium
AGCCGAACGCATGAGACGCGAGCGACGAAAGTGGCTGCGGTGACCGATGCGCTTCGGGCCCGGGCGCTCCGCGGCCGCTGCGCCGCACCGTAGTTGCGCCGCACGGGCCGCTGCGCCGCGCGGTCGCTGCGCTCCATGGTCCTCGGTCTCGACCGGTGGTGGTCAGCGGGCGTCGGTGATCATGGCGGCGCCGACCGTGGCGTTCGTGGCCTCGTCGATGAGGATGAGACCGCCGGTGGTCCGGTTCCGGGCGTAGGGATCGCAGAAGATGGGCTGGGTCAGGCGGAGCCGGACCCGGCCGACCTCGTTCAGGCCGAGCTGGGTCGCGGATTCGTCGCGGTGCAGGGTGTTCACGTCGATCCGGTAGTGCAGGTCGGTGACGATGGCCTTGACCGTGCGCGAGGTGTGCTTGACGACCAGCCTGCTGCGCTTGGCCAGGACCTGATCGGAGGACATCCAGCACACCATGGCCTCGATGTCCTGCGCGACGGCGGGCCGGTTGTTCGGGCGGGAGATCATGTCGCCCCGGGAGATGTCCACGTCGTCGTCGAGCAGCAGCGTCACCGACATGGGCGCGAACGCCTCGGCGACCGGCTGGCCGGCCCACTCCACCGCGCGGACCTTGGTGGTGAAGCCGGACGGCAGGTGCAGCACCTCGTCGCCCGGCTTGAGCACGCCGCCCGCGACCTGGCCGGCGTAACCGCGGTAGTCGTGCAGCGCGGCGTCGGTGGCGGCCTGCGGCCGGATCACGTACTGCACCGGGAACCGGACGTCGATCAGGTTCCGGTCCGAGGCGATGTGCACGTGCTCGAGGTGGTGCAGCAGCGAGGGGCCGTCGTACCAGGGCATGTTGGCCGACCGGTCCACCACGTTGTCCCCGTGCAGCGCGGAGATCGGCACGAAGGTCAGGTCGCCGATGTCCAGCCGGGTCGCGAACGCGGAGAACTCCTCGCAGATGCGCTCGAACACCTCGGCCTGGTAGTCGACCAGGTCCATCTTGTTCACCGCGAGCACCATGTGCGGCACCCGCAGCAGCGTGGTCAAGAACGCGTGCCGGCGCGACTGCTCGGTCAGCCCGTTGCGCGCGTCGACCAGCACCACGGCCAGGTCGGCCGTTGACGCGCCGGTCACCATGTTGCGCGTGTACTGGATGTGGCCCGGAGTGTCGGCGATGATGAACTTCCGCCGGGGCGTCGCGAAGTACCGGTAGGCGACGTCGATCGTTATCCCTTGTTCCCGCTCGGCGCGCAGCCCGTCGGTGAGCAGGGCCAGGTTGGTGTAGTCCTCGCCCCGGTCCCGGCTGGTGCGCTCGACCGCCTCCAGCTGGTCGGCGAAGATCGACTTGGAGTCGTACAGCAGCCGCCCGATCAGCGTCGACTTGCCGTCGTCCACCGATCCGGCCGTCGCGAACCGCAGGATATCCATCCGGGAGGCCAGCGGCCCGGGACTGACTGCGCTCATCAGAAGTACCCCTCGCGCTTGCGGTCTTCCATCGCTGCCTCGCTGGTCCGGTCGTCGGCCCGGGTCTGGCCGCGCTCGGTGATCCGGGTCGCGGCCACCTCGGCGATCACCTCGGCGACCGTCCCCGCCGTGGACGCGACGGCCCCGGTGCAGGTCATGTCGCCGACCGTGCGGTACCGCACGGTGGCGGTGAACAACGGCTCGTCCCCGCCCCTGGTCACGTACGGGTTCTCGGCCAGCAGCAGGCCGTCCCGCTCGAACACCGGCCGCTGGTGCGCGAAGTAGATGCCGGGCAGGTCCAGCTCTTCCCGCTCGATGTAGGCCCAGACGTCCAGTTCGGTCCAGTTGGACAGCGGGAACACCCGGATGTGCTCGCCGCGGCGGATCCGGGTGTTGTACAGATTCCACAGCTCGGGCCGCTGGTTCTTCGGATCCCACTGGCCGAATTCGTCCCGGAACGAGAACACCCGCTCCTTGGCCCTGGCCTTCTCCTCGTCCCGGCGCGCGCCGCCGAACAGCGCGTCGAACCGGTACTCCTCGATGGCGTCCAGCAGGGTCACCGTCTGCAGCCGGTTCCGGCTGGCGTGCCGGCCGGTCTCCTCGGTCGCACGCCCGGCGTCGATGGAGTCCTGCACGGACGCGACGATGAGCCGCACGCCGAGCTCGGCCACCCGGCGGTCGCGGAACTCGAGCACCTCGGGGAAGTTGTGCCCGGTGTCCACGTGCATGACCGGGAACGGGATCCGGGCCGGCGAGAACGCCTGCTCGGCCAGGGCCAGCATCACGACCGAGTCTTTGCCGCCGGAGAACAGCAGCACGGGCCGCTCGAACTCGGCGGCGACCTCCCGCATCACGTGGATCGCCTCAGCTTGGAGCACGTCGAGCTGGGACAGCTGGTAATCAGGGCGCATTGGTGACTTCCCGGATCGCTTGCAGGAGCACGCCCGCGAGTGCGGGCCGGCAGACCAGGATATCTGGCATCAGCAGGTCGCCCTGGTTGTAAGCCAGCGGCGACCCGTCGATGCGCGACGCGTGGTACCCGGCGGCCCGCGCCACCGCGACCGGCGCCGCGGTGTCCCACTCGTAGAACCCGCCCCCGTGCACGTACGCGTCAGCCTGACCGCAGACCACGGCGGCCACCTTAGCTCCGGCGGACCCGAGCGGCACCAGTTCCGCATCGATAAGACCAGGAATATCCCGAACGAAGCGTGGTGCTCGCGTCCGGCTCACCACGATCCGCACCCGGCCGTCGCCGATTCGGACCCGCCCGTCGCCTTCCCGAGTCCCAGCAGTCCCGCCAGCCTCCTCGTGCTGGCCAGCCCCGTCGCTCCGCGCACCGCCCTCGACCCGATGGAACATCGGTGTCGTTATAGCGGCACCAATGTTCCATCGGTGCTGTTCGCCGGGCGCAGCCGTGGACAGGACGTGGCCTTGGGCGGGGAGGGCGACGGCGCCAGCGGTGAGGTCTCCGGAGTCGCTGGTGTCGCTCCGTTCCCACAGGGCTACGTGGACGGCCCAGTCGGTGCGGCCCGGCTCGCCGAACTCCCTGGTCCCGTCCAGCGGGTCCACGATCCAGACCCGGCTCGCGGTCAGCCGCGCCGGGTCGTCGGCGCCCTCCTCGGACAGGACCACGTCGCCGGGACGGCGGTCCGCGAGTGCCGCGGTCAAGAACTCGTGCGACAGCCGGTCACCCGCCTTGCGCAGCAGGTCCGGCTCGCCGCCCCCGGCCCGCAGCTCGAGCAGCCGCCGTCCCGCCTCGGCAGCCAGGTCACGGGCGAGCGCGTGATCGTCCCCGCGCCCGGTGTCGCTCATCCCCGTGTCGCTCATCCCCGTGTCGCTCATCCCTGTGTCGCCCGCCACCGTGTCCCTCATCATTGGGTCGCTCATCGGGTCATTGGGTCGCTCATCGGGCCTGCTCCTCGTGGTAGAGGTTCTGGGCCGCGGCCAGGCCCTGGGTGACCAGGGCCTCGGTGGCGTCCGCGCACCGGTCGATCAGGAACGGGAGCTCCTTGCGCTCGGAAGTGCTGAAGTCGCGCAGCACGAAGGCGGCTGGATCCATCCGGCCCGGTGGCCGGCCGATGCCGAACCTGACCCGGTAGTAGTCGCGCGTGCCGAGCGCCTGGGTTATCGAGCGGAGCCCGTTGTGGCCGTTGTCGCCGCCGCCGAGCTTCAGCCGGACCGCGCCGAACGGGATGTCCAGCTCGTCATGGACGACCACGAGCCGCTCGGGCGGGACCTTGTAGAACGCGGTCAGCGCCGCGACCGGCCGCCCGGACAGGTTCATGTAGGAGCGCGGCCAGGCCAGGGTGACGGGCACCCCGGCCAGCCGGCCTTCGGCGATATCGTTGCCGGACCGGTGCGGCTTGAAGCGCGCCCCGGCACCCTGGGCCCGTTCGGCGAGCACGCCGGTCACCATGTGCCCGACGTTGTGCCGGTGACCCGCGTACTCCGGCCCCGGATTGCCCAGGCCGGCAATGATCCAGCGGTCCCCGGTCAGCCGGCCTGCTCCCCTTCGCGGGCAGCCGCCTCCACCGACTCGGGCACCTCGGACGCCGCCTCGTCGGTCTCTTCCGGCGCTTCGGTGGTCCGCGCGATGATGTGCAGGACCAGCGTGTCCGGCTCGACCTGCAGGGTGACGCCCGGCGGCAGCTTCAGGTCGCTGGCGTGTACCGCCTGGCCGACCTGCATGCCCGTCACGTCGACGTCGATGCCCTGCGGGATGCTGGTCGCCTCGGCCTCCAGCGGGATCTGCACGAGCTGCTGGTCGAGCATGCCGTCGCCGATCGTGTCGATCTGGCCGATGATCCGGACCGGGATTTCGACGGTGACCTTCTCGCCCCGGCGGACCAGGATCAGGTCGACGTGCTCGATGAAGCCCCGGACCGGATTGCGCTGCACCGCCTTGGGCAGGGCGATTTCACTGCCCTTGGTCAGGCCGTCCAGGTACAGCAGCACGTTCGGCGTCTTCAGCGCGAGCATCAGCTGGTGCCCGGGCAGGCTCAGGTGGCGCGTCTCCGTGCCGTGCCCGTACAGCACGGCGGGCACCCGGCCCTCGCGGCGGCTACGGCGGGCAGCGCCCTTGCCGAACTCCGAGCGAGTCTCGGCGGCGATGTGAACCTCGGGCACGGTGCTGTCTCCTGTCTCAACGCGATGCGGGTACGAAGTGTAGCCGACGAACCCGGGGGCCTGGACCGGCAACGATTCCGCGGCCTCGGCAACCCGTCCCGCGCCCGGTCTGGGCGGCCCGTCACCGGCGACCAAAGATCTGACCGTAATCAAGCTGTCGCTATCTTATCGGCCTTATCGGCGCCCGCCGCCACCGTTCCTTCCGGAGCCAGATCAGAAACGTCCCGGACCCGCCGAAGCGGCGAGAAGACGACCAGCAAGTCGGTGGCCCACAACCCGCCGTACGCGATCCATATCGCCGGGCGAAGGCCAACGGCCGAACCGATGATCCCGCCCAGCAACCCGCCCACCGGCAAGGTTCCCCAGATAATCCAGCGACTTGCCGCGTTCATCCGGCCGCGCAGCTCCGGCGGGCAGATCGACTGCCGATAGGCAACCTGCGAAGCGCCGAAGATGGCACAGGCGAAGGCGGACGCACCATAACCGACCACGAACAGCGCTATCCGCCACCCGGGTTCGGCGAACGGCAGCAGGATCGCCGGAGCACCGAAAGTCAGGTGCGAGAAACACAAGACCCGCGCCGTTCCGATACGACGTCCGATGGACGCGGCCAGCATGCCGCCCATGATCCCGCCCAGCGCGCCCAGAGCGGTGACCAGGCCGGCCAGGGCAGGGCGCACCTGGAGCACCCGGACGAGGAACAGCAGGTTCAGGGAAATCTGCATGGCAATGAACAGGTTCCCGGCGGCGGAAGACTCGGTGGTCTTACGGAGAATCGGGCGGCGGGTAATGAACTGCAGGCCTTCGGCCACTTCGCGGCGTAGCTGCCTGATGCCCGCGGACTTACGTTCCGGCCGAGGTTCAACGACCTTGAGCGAGAGCAGGCAAGTGACCGACACCGCGTACGACAGGGCATCGGCCGTGATGGCCCGGGCCGCTCCGATGACGGCGACCAGCGCGCTCGCCAGCCCTCTTCCCGATACCTGCCCGAACGAAGCCGACGCGCCGAGCTTGCCGAAGCCCTCGGTGAGATCCTCCGGGGCCAGCAAGGACGACACGAAGCTTTGCTGGGACACATCGAAGAAGACTGCGCACACTCCCGCGGTCAAAGCCACCGCGTAGAGCTGTGCCAGGGTCAGCCGGTGAAAAGCCGCCGCCACCGGCACCGACCCGATGATGACCAGGCGCGCGCAATCGCAGCAGATCATGATCGGCCGCTTCCGGAGCCGGTCCACCACCACCCCCGCGGGCAGGGCCACCAAGGCGAAGGCGGCGTAGGTGGCCGCGGTCAGCAGGCCGACCTGCAACGGGGAGGCCCTGAGCACGGCGATGGCGGCCAGCGGCAGGGCGATGGTGGTGACCGCCGAACCCACCAGGCTGATCGTCTGCCCGGTCCACAGGACCACGAACGCCCGCTGCCGCCACAGGGACCGCCGCGGCAACACCGGTGTCTCCGCGTATTGTGCATCCGTCTGGCGCATCCCTGCTCCTGCTCGACCCGTCTGCTTACCCTGGGCGCCCCGGGTCCCGCAGCTGGCTGGCCACAGATGACCCCAAAGCACCGCTCGCCCGACAATCAGCTCCGCACCGGAGCCGCCCAACGTCATGGATGCCGCATCCTGATGGGTCTTCGCACCACGCTGCCGCATTCATGCTGTTCCGCTCGCGACTCGCCGGTCGGATTCGCCGGAAACTCGAGTACATCTTCGGGTTTCAGGTTAAGCAGGCCTGGTCTGGCCGGGTATAGAATCGAGCGAGCCTCTTCTATTGACTTGTATTTACTTCCTTGCTCGGGCACCGCCGCCTCCAGAGGACCGAGTAGTAGTAGTAGCTTGCGAAGAACCGGCAGGGTAGTAGTTCGCGAAGAACTGATGGTTGAGGGCGGCATCAAAATAGTGTTTTCTGTTGATCCAGATAAAGCCGTCCCCTTTGGAAATGACTGCGACATCGATTGGGCCGCCTACGGTCTCCGGATCGTGCGTGACACGGCGTTTGAACGAGGTTAGGCTGACCAGCGATTCTGCCATGCCAGCTAGCTCTTCCTTGGGAAGGTTGGCGACCGCGGAGACGACCGGCCGAACGTGGGACTGGACGCTGTAGGAGTCCAAACGCTCGAAGAACTGTTTCGCTGGAGTTGCTCTTACCTGATCGAACTGCCTGCGTAGGGTACTTTCGCGGCGCCCGGTTGCACCGGTGCCGATCACCAGGGCGTCGGCCAGTCCGGCGGCAAAATCTTCCAAAGCGTGCTCGACCTCTTGCCGGAAGGCTGGATCTATCCCCTCCAGAAACAGGCTCACCATATCGCCCTGCGCGAACGGGATAATCGCCGCCGGGTTACGGGAGCCAATGATGGCGGACTTTTCGGCGTTCTGCCGGACCTTTACAAAGCCCAGGAGAACGCCTTCCATGTCGAAGCTCACCACGCTGGGGAGGTAATCTTCTTCGCCAAACCCGGCAACGACGACGCCGGATACATTATCTGGGAACAAACTCGCGGTAAATACTAGACTTGCGATATCGATGAGGCGATTTCTCGGGGTGGGATCGACAGGGAGATTCTGGAAAGTATAATCAATGGCTGTCTCTATGCGGCGCCGCCACTGCTGCCGGATGCGCCGGGCGTGATTCGCCGGGCTGCCGGGCAGTCGATCGGCGCTGGTCCAAAGTGCGTGCGCCTTCCGGATACTCGCCGCCACGATAGCGCGGACCTGGCTGTCACCGATGGGGCCTGCCTGTGCGATCTTCTCGCGGATCTTGCCGTCGACATCGTCCAGTATCGGCCGGAATTGCCTGACCACTGACCCGAAAAGCTGCTGCTCTTGGAGTGCTTCGGTGAACATGAACTTATGTCCGTTGATGTAGGCGATAAGGCTGTCGGCGTAGTCCCGCAGATGGGGTAGCCGCTCCTCGCCTAGCTCGCCGCGAAAGCATTTAATTATTGTTTCCCAGGGCACCCCGGTAAGATTGCCCACCCCGTAAACCATTATTCCGACGGGTGCATATTTCGAAAGCATAAAAAGCTTGTTTACCGAGTTGTAGATCTTCTGGCCGTCCGGATAATTTATGGTCATCGCGCTGTCCGCGGCGAGCGCCACCGCCTGAGAGTTCATGACTGCGACCTCTGCGGTCATCGGTGTCTCCTATGAAGGTCGCTTGCCCCGGTTGCGAACTGCTCGGCGTTTGCTGGCCGGGGCTCACGGAGAGGAGTCCGCCTGCCGGGCGGTCAGCACGTCTCGAATGGCAACGCGCCCCAAATTATGCGTCGGCTGGCCGCATCCATTGGATATCAAGCGGACGCACAGCAACCAGCGGCAAAGCGGACGCACGGCAACCA
>PLIQ01000157.1 GCA_003140115.1 Actinomycetota bacterium
CGACCGCCGTCGACGCGACCGCCATCGCCCGCGACACCGCCGCCCAGTTCAGTCTCGCCCGGGCCTGAGCGCCCCGCGCGCTGGTGTCCTTGGTCGCTCGCGGGCGCGGGGCTGGGCGGGGCGGGTAGCCCGGCGGCGGGTTCGATGGACAGGTNNTGCGGGAGGATGCGGTCCAGCCACCCGGGCAGCCACCAGTTCGCGCGTCCGGACAGGTGCATCAGGGCGGGGACGAGGACGGTGCGCAGCAGGAAGGCGTCGAGCAAGACGGCGGCGGCCAGGCCGAGGCCGATCTCGCCGATGACCTGCTGGCCGGACAGGACGAACGCGCTGAACACGAAGATCATGATGGTGGCCGCGGCGATGATGACCCGGCCGGTGGTGGCCTGGCCGGTGCGCACCGCCTGGTGGTTGTCGCCGGTGACGGCCCACTCCTCGCGGATCCGGGAGACCAGGAAGACCTCATAGTCCATGGACAGGCCGAACAGGACCGCGAGCATCAGCACGGGCAGGAACGATTCGACCGGCCCGGCCTGGCCGAGGTTCAGGGCCCGCAGTCCCCAGCCGTACTGGAAGACGGCCACCAGCACGCCGAACGACGCGGCGGCGGCGAGCAGGTTCATCACCGCGGCGACCGCCGGTATCAGCAGGCTGCGGAAGGCCAGCATCAGCAGCAGGAATCCCAGGACGAGGATGACCGCGACGAAGATCAGCAACTTGGGAGCGATCACGGTGGCGAAATCCCCGTTGACGGCGGTGACGCCGCCGACGTAGACGTGCAGCGTGGTGCCACCTTCGGCGGCGGGGATCACGCTGTCGCGCAGCTGGCTGATGAGGTGGCCGGTGGCCGCGGCCTCAGGGGAGGTGGTGGGGGTCACGCTGATTAGCGCGGCGCCGTGACCAGGGACTGGCGCGGAGACCGCGGCTATCCCGGGCTCGGTCCTCAGGGTGCGGGCCAGCCGGGCGAACGCGGCCGCATCAGCGGGGGAACCGGTGGTGCCGACCAGTTGCAGCGGGCCGTTGAAGCCCGGGCCGAATCCGGTAGCGAGCAGTTCGTAGGCCTGGTGGGTGGTGGTCGAGGCCGGGTCGTTGGCCGCGTCGGAGGAGCCGAGCCGCAGCGAAAGCACCGGGATGGCCAGCACGAGCATGACGGTGGCGGCGACGGCGGCCAGCGGCGCGGGGTGACGCTGCACGAAACCGGCCAGCCGCGCCCAGGCCCCGGATGAGCCGTCGGGTACGGGCCCGGCTGCGGCCAGCCGACGGCGTTCCCGGCGGGACAGCACCCGCATCCCGAGGTAGCCGAGCAGCGCAGGCAGCAGGGTGGTGGCGGCGGCCACCGTGAACAGCACCGTGATCGCCGCGGCGATGCCCAGACCGGATATGTAGCCGATGCGCAGCACGAGCATGCCGAGCAGGGCGATGCACACGGTGGTCCCGGCGAACAGGACCGCGCGGCCGGAGGTGTTCAGCGCACGGACGGCGGCGTCCTGGGGGGACATCCCGCCCTTGAGGTTGTTACGGTGCCGGGTGACGATGAACAGCGCGTAGTCGACGCCGACCCCGAGCCCGATCAGGATGCCCAGCGTCGGGCCGGCCGAGGGAATGGTCACTGCGTGCGAGAGGAGCCCGGTCGTCATCAGGCCCGAGATCAGCGCGGCGATCGCGATGACCAGCGGCACGAGCATGGCCAGCAGTGAGCCGAACGCGATGAGCAGCACGATTGCCGCGGCCACGACCCCGACGCCGGCGCTGATGCCGATCGAGGGCCGCAGCGCGTTCTCAACCGCCGGGCCGCCGATGTCGACCTGCACGCCGGGGGCCCGCGCCGACTCCGCGAGGTGAACGACGCGGGTGACGTCCGGTACGGCCAGGCCCACCTGCGGGGCGTCGAAGACCACCGTCGCGTAGGCGATCTGCCCGTTCCGGCTGACCTGGGCGGCGCCGCCAGCCGAGTACGGGCTGATCACCGAGGCCACCGCGGGCGCGGCGGCGACCTGGCCCAGCATGGCCGTGATCCGGGCCCGTACCGCCGGAGCGTTCGCGCCGTCGCTGGCCCGCCACACGATCGTGTCCTGGTCCCCGGCGTGCCCGGGGAACGCCTGTTCCAGCAGGTTCAGCGCGGTGGTGGAGCCGGTGCCGGGCAACGTCAGCGCGTCCGAGTAAGTGGACCCCGCGATCCGCCCGGTCACCCCTAGGACGGCCAGCAGCGCCAGCCACCCGACTAGAACCCAGGCGCGGCGCTGGAAGCACCAGCGAGCCATAGCAGCCATGTCAGTCCCCTCTTCTGAGGCAGTTCCTTCTCCTAATGAGACATTAATGTCTCACATCTGAGAGAGAACGTACAGCATCGAGTCAATGATGTAAACTCTGCCCATGGCGAGGAGCGCAGCTATCCAGGGCCGGGTCGCCGAGGCGATCCTCGACGTGGCCGCGAACCTGCTGGCCGGCGGCGGCGAGCCGCCCAGCATGGCCGAGATCGCCGCGGCCGCAGGCGTGGGCCGGGCGACCCTGTACCGGCACTTCCCCACCCGCGAGGCGCTGCTGCAGGCCCTGAGCACCGCCGCCCGCGACGCCACCGCCACCCGGCTCGCCGAAGCCGACCTGGACGCGGTCCCGGTAACCGAGGCCATCGCCCGCGTCGCGCGGGTGGTCGCGGCGGGCGGCAGCAAGTACGCTGCTCTCATCAGCCGGTTCGGCATTTTGGGCGCCGCCGGCGCCGCCGAACAGCAGATCGGCACGATGATCCACGCGCTGCTGCAACGCGGCCTCGACGACGGCACGTTCCGCGGCGACCTTACCGTCGAGGAACTGGGCTTTGTGCTTGGTCAGCTGCTACAGGCCGCGGCCCGGATGACCGCCGAGCGCGTAGCAGGCGTCGAGAAAGCCGCCGCGCTCATCACCTCGGTGTTCCTGCACGGCACCGAGCGCCGCCACGACACCAACGCAGACGACCCGGCGAATTTACCAACAGTCACCCGGCCGGTGTCAGGCCTGGCACCACCATTCCGGTCATGCCCGACGGTCAGGGAAGCCGGGTCAACTGACGTTCAGGCGCGCGTGAGGTCCAGATGCGGCTCGGCTGGCGGCGTAGGCAGCGAGACAGCGCTCGCGCTGGGCGCCGGCCGGGGCTGGCGCGGCTCGCGGGCACCTGCCCCGCCGCCGCGGCCGCGGTAGACGAGCAGGCCGTTAACGGGATCCGGCACGCCGTCCAGGGCCCCACGTACGACCGGCAGGTTGCGGAACGCTTCCCACCGCTCCTCATTCTCAAAGCAGATCTCGAACACCACGCCCCAGCGGTCCGCATGCCACGACCCGTCGACGGCCCCGTTCGTCAGCGCGGCCTCGATCAGGGCAGAGTCGTGTTGCTCCTGCCACCGGAAGGCCGAAGACTCGCCGTGCAGGACCTCGATCGACCACCATTCAGCCATCAGGTAAATGGTACGTCTAGCTCCTGGATTTCGGCTTCGTACCGAGGCTGACCTGGGATCAGTTGCCGGGTTCGTACTTGAAGGAGAGCTGGAGCTTGGTGCGATAGGTGATCGCCCCGTCCTCGTCCAGGGAAATGTCCTGCTTGACGACCTCGGCCACCCGCAGATCGCGGAGCGTCCCGGCCGCCGTCTTAATCGCTTCTGACGCCGCGTCTTCCCACGACGTGCTGCTTGTCCCGATGATCTCGGTCACCCTGTACACGCTCATGCCGGTCTCCTTTGACCACGTGCGGCCCGCAGCGGGCTGCTGTGGCCAGCTTGCCACAGAGCCACCCTGCCCGGTCGGAACGTCAGCTAGGTTGCGGGCTATGGGACCCTTTGAGAGGCTGGCCGCCCGGGGCGGTTCGGGCACGCCGCGCTGACTGGCGGGTTTCATCAACCCCATCCGCATCCCCTCGCACATGAATCCCATACGATCGGCTCTCATGGGAGTATTCGGGCTCAGGGGAGGCTTTTGTGCACCCGGATGCACCCGGGCTCCCGGAAGCCCAAACCCTCCCCGGAACGACGCACCACTGCGCGCTCGCGCATCACGGCACACACAAGTACCCGCCNNGGCGGGGTTTCGCTGGGGCCTGAGCACCGCGATGGCCAGCCGGCTGGCGCCGGGGCGCCAGGACGCGAGCTGGACCTTGGTCGTGAAGCCCAGCTCGGCAACCAGGCTGTCGCTGCTGGCGGGCCAGCCGAAGCTCATCAGGGCATCGCTGCTGAGCCAGGTCCCCGGCGCGGCCGTCAGGTGGCCGCTGGCCGTGGAGACCAGCTCTAGCTGCACCGCCTGTTCGCCGTCGTCGGCATCGTTGCTAAAGCTCACTTCAAACGCCAGGAAGCTGCTGTCGGGGCTGAAGGCGGCATTGGCTACCGACCTCCCTCCGGGCAGCTCGGCCGTTACCTGCCGCCCGGTGACCAGGTTCAGCACCAGCACGCGGCATTGTGCGGTACACGGCGCCCAGGCGATCTGCGTGGTGCTCGCCGCGATCACTGCCTCAAAGGTGCGACCGGCCCGCGGAGCGGCTGGGTTCCACAACCGGTAGGCCGTCGTTCCCGGCCGCGGGGCCGCTGGGGCCAGCAGCAGGCCGCGGTCGGTCGCCTGCTCGATCAGGTACCCGGCCGGAAGCCTGAGCTGCGGCCCGAGCGGTCGGCCGGCGATGCTGACCTCGCGCGCCGTGCCCGCGGCGGTGCCCGGATCAGCGTCCGGGGGATAACTGGTCAGCCACAGCGTGCCCGCCTCGCCCGGCGCGACCGCGTCCGCCAGCCCCACCCGGGTCGCCGACTGCGCGCCATCGGCCAGGAAGTAGACGCCGCGCTGTGGCCCGGCGCAACTGCGGCAGCCGGCCTGGACATCAGGACCGGCCTGTACCGCCCAGCCGCCCGCGGCGCGGACGAACTGGTAGTCAGACCGCTGGGGCGGTAGGCCACCGATCGGCACCAGCTGGCCGGTGGCCGGCCAGAACCACGCGGGCCGCTGCCCGGCCGCTGGCAGCCGAAGACCACTGGGCCAGGCCAGGGCCTGACCCGGGATCCCGTCGGGTACCGCCGGCCCCGGCGCGGGCACCGCAGCACCCGAAGCCGCCACCGGCGTAGTCGCGGTGGCAGTCGGCCCGGCCGACCGCGTCGGCTCATGACGTGAGCGCGGCAGGTGCTGGACGATCAGCACAGCCGCTACCACCAGCACGGCGGCCGCCGCCACGCGGCGCGGCCACGGGCTGGGCTCGCGGCCCCCGCCCTGACTCAGGATGTCAGGCACGGCCTCACCGCCAACAGCGTTCTGATCTGTCCTACGACTCTGTCCTACGACCATACTCCGGCCTGCGGGAACCTCGCCCACCCGCGCGTCGCGCCCGGTCGGCCTTACCCGGCCGTCCCGGACTTGGTGCGGGCCACCTTAATCGCGCCGATCTGGACGGCCAGCAGGACGCACATGACGATCGGGACGATAAAGACCGGCGACGACCTGGCCGAGTGGTGGTAGGTCGTCAAGGTCAGCAGGACGTAGACCAGTACGCCCGCGGCCGTGTGGGTGATCAGCCCGACGCGCTTGGACACGAAGTTGTTGTACCCGGCCCCGAAGTGGACCGGCACCCGCACGTCAGCCGGGAGCGTGATCCAGCCGTAGCAGGCCACGCCGAACATCGCGAGCAGGAGCACCCCGCCGATCACGAGCAGCGCGATCATGGCCGCAGCCACAGGCCGGCGACCTTGCCTTCCTCGTCGAAGACGACCCGCGCGGTCGCCTCGCCGGCCTCGAAACGCAGCGGGATCTCGACCACGCCGTGATCGGCGACCCGGTGGGCGAACGGCTCGCCCATGCCCTCGTAGCTGCCGACCAGGCTGGCCATCCGCGCCCAGGCCTCCGCCAGCCGACTGGCGTCCAGGGCTTCGCTCATCTTGGCGTTGAAGTCCCGGCGCGCCTCCTCCCAGCGACCTTCGGCCAGGTCGGCGACGATCGTGACGGCCCGGTCTGCCGCGCCGGCCGGGATCTCGGTGCTCATCGGAGCGCCGGTGCGCGGGTCAACCGGGTGCCCGAACCGCTGGAACGCAGCCTGCCGGGTGGTGCCGAGAACATCGCCGATCTCCCTCCAGCTATGACCGGCCGCGCGCGCCCGGTCGACGGCCTGTTGCAGTGCCTCGCCGGCCGCGGCAGACAAGTCCCGGGCTGCCGCCAGCGTCTCCAGCGGGAGGCCGCTGCCGCCGCGGGCGACCGCGTCCGCGAGCCGACCCACTCTGTCAAGGTTGTCATGACGATGGCCAGCTGTCAACCGTTCCTTCACGTCAGGTCGGCGGGCGGCATCGCGCCTGCGTCGCGCCGCGCTCCGGCAAGTAGCGTTGCAGTACCGCCTTGGCCTGCCTTTTCCTAGTTGAGGCGACAGCTGACGACCGCACGCCTCGCACACCTCGGGTCCGCCTAGACCTGCCATTAAGTCACCTCACACGTCAGCACGTAATTATCATACGTGCTTACTCGTGCCGCACGGAAATCAGACTCGGGGCGGCAGGTTCGTGGCCGCGCGGATGCCGGGAGCGAGCCGACGATGCCGATCCGGCGAGTTCACCGCGACGATGGCGGGGGGGCCTGGAGTGCTCACCCAAAGATGGTTAGCCTGTCAGGGCGGACGTTCGGGCGTCAGCACCCCAACCGACGGAGGCAGTCCATGGGCACGGTTACGACCACTGATGGTACGGAGATCTTCTACAAGGACTGGGGCTCGGGCCAGCCGATCGTGTTCAGTCACGGGTGGCCGCTGTCGGCTGATGACTGGGACACCCAGCTGCTGTTCTTCCTGGGGCACGGGTACCGGGTCATCGCCCATGACCGGCGCGGGCACGGCCGCTCGACCCAGACCAGCGGCGGTCATGACATGGACCACTACGCCGATGACCTGGCCGCGGTGACCGCGCACCTGGACCTGCACGCCGCCATCCCCGTCGGGCCCTCCACCGGGGGCGGTGAAGTCGTCCGGTACCTGGCCCGGCACG
>PLIQ01000519.1 GCA_003140115.1 Actinomycetota bacterium
CCCTGTGCCGGCCTGGGACCCGCACGGCTCGGGTGACGGCACTCGTCAGCGGGGCCGGAAACGGGTCCTGAGCGGCACGGATGTTCCCCGCATGTTACCCACGGCGGCTGTTCCCCGAACTAGCCAGCCGCGCCAAATCACAGGTTTCCGCAGGCGAGGGTATGTATGTGGGCTGATGCCAGGGCTATGGCAGGCGGGCGACGTGGTCGATCTGGATTGCCCGCTGTTCTTCATCGATGGTGTAGAAGACGCGGTACCGTCCGGCCCGCAGGCGCCGCAGATCCGGCGACCCGTAAGGGAACGACTCTGGCGGCCGCGGCTCTTCGGCGAGCTGGCTGACAGTGTCCCAGAGCGCAGCGACACCGGTGGGATCGTCGCGGAGGAAGCCGGCCGCCTGGTCTAGAGCCCGAATCTCCCAGTTGACCTGATGGCTCACCGGGATGGCAGGCCTAGGCGGCGGCCCGCTTCCTCATGTGACACGTAGCGAATCTCCCCAGCCTCACGGCGGGCCAGGTACCTGGCCCGGGCAGCGTCGAACTCCTCGTTGACCTGCTGCTCTTGCATCGCCTGGCGCAACTGCCGGTACTCCTCGATGGGCACCACCACCGCTACCACCTGGCCGCTATGACTGATCACGTCGTGGGTGTCACCGGCGGGCAGTTCGCTCATAAGGGTCATGGTAACGAAGTGGGCCAACAGCCTGACGTCACAACACGGCGGCGTTCCACGATCAAGGTGGAGGTGAAGGCTGAACCCGGCTGAACTGGGAGCCGGCGAGCGGATTCGGCCCCTGCCCGCCTGGCCCGTTTGGTGCGAGCAGCTGCGACACGGCTCTGACCTGGGGTTTGCGGCTGCTTCAGCTCGAACCAGGTCACTGTCCGCCCGCCACGCTGCGCCACCGCTACCGCTTCCCTCAGGCGCGCGGAGCGTCAGAGACCGTGGCATCACCACGCCGTGTCGAATCATCCCCCTGTGGGAAGTGAGTCAGGAGGCGATCACCTGGATAACGGCCAATGAGGCAGACGGTATGGGCTACGGGCGCGTGCCCTTCGAGCGACGAAGCCATGGTCAACCACGATCGGTGGGCCGGGCGTGCCGGTCGCGGTCGCGATCGGCACCACGACGGGATCATCGGTGGTGATGTAGGCGGTCTTGCCATCCGGAGTGACCACAATCTCTCCAGGCGCCGGGCCAACCGGGATCGGCGGGCCTGGCGTGCCAGTCGCAGCCGCGATCGGTGTCACGGTATCCCCGCGGCCATTGGACACATACACAATCCGCGCCAGTCTCGACACGTCATCTCCTGACGGCAGCCTCATCCGCTTCCGATTGTGTAGCCCTCCAGGGCAGGCCGGTCAANNCGAGAACACCCTCGTAATGTGTAGCTGACCGGGAATACCCCATTCCGCGCTTGCGCGGCGCCTCCGCCGGTGACATACTGCTCAATGACCTACAGTAGTATTATTTGTTTTCTTTTAAAGAGATAGGAGAATAGTTATATGCTTGAAAAATATCAGAATGTTACAGTAACCGGAGGACTAGGATTTATTGGCACCCATCTCGTAGGGAAGTTGCAGTCGCTCGGAAAGAATGTAACTATCATAGATAGTCTTTGGACATCTGCCGACAAACCAGTTCCAAAAGGTGTTCGCTTCATCGAAGCAGATATACGTGACCCCGGAAAAGTTACTGAATCTATAAAAGGTGCAGATTTGGTTTTCCATGTCGCGGCGAATTCAAATGGAACGCTTTCTGTGGAAAACCCACGCTTGGATCACGAAATGAACGATATCGGCACATTTAATGTTATGGAGGGAGCATCAAACGGCGGCACCGGACGTGTACTTTACGTATCGTCTGCATCTGTCTATGGAATACCGCAAAGCTTTCCGATGCATGAAACCGACCCGAAAGAACCCTTCATCCCATATGGCTCGTCAAAATATAGAGGAGAATTGAACGCGCTCTCATTTCTTCATGCACGGGGACTGGACGTCGTAATCGCCCGGCCGTTTTGCGTTTATGGCCCTGGTGAAAATCCAAAAATAGCACTAACCGAGCCTACCAGATTTATTCGTTGGGCTCTTAATGACGATGCCATTCCCGTAGTCGGCGATCCTGATCGTAAAACCCGTGATTTTGTCAGTGTTCATGATCTCGTGAGAGGATTCTTGGTCATCGTTGACAAAGGACAAGCAGGACAAGCGTATAATGTCGGTTCGGGTGAAGAGATATCAATGACCGAACTCGTAAGGACAATCGGTCAGATAACCGGAAGCAAAGTCCGAATCCATTCTATACGGGAAATCACGAATGATACGTATCGCCTGGTTGCCGATATCAGTAAAATCCGATCATTGGGATATGATCCACAAGTATCCTTGAGAGAGGGGTTGAAAGAGATTGCGCGAAGTCTCGGCGATCATCCCGGACGTCCAAGTGGCGGTACAATATTCAAAGTTGGACAAAAAGCCGAATTAAGAAAATTCTTTCCCCATACCCGGTGACCGAAGTGCCGTGACCGACCGGGTGAAGCTCGCACGCAGTGACTTCGCCGGTAAATGTGCGATCTTGATTTATGGCTTCGAAGACCGGGAACGGCCGCTCGGCTGGCTTATTGAGCGTTCGAGGCCATAGCGACACGGACTGCGGTGCTGGAACGCGACAGCAGGCGCCCTTGCGTCAACTGATGCATCCCGTGTTCGCAGCTGGCCAGGTCTACGCGCGGGAAGTAGTCCGAGACGACCGATACATGAGTTGCGTGGGATGACGATCGGTCGATGACGTCGGATATCATCGCGTTGCGCCGCCTGGGCTGAGCTGACAGCTACGGTGACAGCAACAGCGGCGACCAACGGCAAGCAACGGCGATCGGCGACAGCGCAGGACACTCGCACGATTCATGGCAATTTGGGATATGTCCGGCCTGAAAAGCGACAGTCGGAAGGCGATC
>PLIQ01000147.1:0-1892 GCA_003140115.1 Actinomycetota bacterium
CGGAGTTGGCGTGGTCCTCTCTACGGGCCGGGGGCCACACCCGGCCCCGCACTACGGGCCGGGGGCCACACCCGGTGCCGCTGTACGGCAGCCAGCGTGCGGGAGGTGTCGCCGGATCGTGCGGGACGAGCGGTCTGGTGGCCACCGGCGGTGCCAGGTCGGCCGCGGCATTTCGGCGACACTCGTCCCATCGTGGATCTGGCATGCGGTCGAGATGTATCGTGAGCGCATGGACCAGGCAACCCGTAATGACATTGCCGCTGCCGCGGCGGCGCATCGCGAATTGGGCAACGCCTATGACGATGCTGTAGCTGAGGGCTTGATCGATCGGATTGGCGCAGAGATTGATAAGCGGGTCGAAGCCAAGCTTGGCGCTCGCAAAGTGGCCGCCCAGTTGGAGAGGCCCTCGCGCCAGGTGGGCACCAGGCCTTGTTGTTGGGTGCCGGGATCGGTGCCGGGATCACCGGGCTGGTAGCCATAATCGCCGAGCACGGCAATAAGAGCATGGTCGCCCCGATGCTCGTGATCTGGGTTATCGTCGCAGTCGCCGGTCTTGGCGCAGCTGTGGTGAACAGGTACCGCAATATTCGGCGCGGGTAAGGTCACGAGCACGGGCGCCCGCGGTGCTGTGCGGCCAGGGTGCGGGGTGTCGCCGGATCGTGCGGGACGAGCGGAGAGCCTGGTGCTCTGAACAGGGCTTGTGCACGGATAGCCAGAACCCTCCCGCTGCCGGACCTGGCCGTAATTCCTTGTATCCGGGGGAATCCGGGGGCCCGCGTTAGAACTCGCTCTTGAGCCGGTCGATGTCGCGGGTGTGCTCCCGTAGCTGCTCGTAGGCGGGGCGTTCGCGGATGCGGGTCAGGGCCCAGCGGATGGCCTCCGCGCGGTTGTTCGCGATGCCCGCGGCGACCAGGGTGTCCACGATGTCCAGCTCGGCCGTCCTGAGCCGGACCATTACCTGGGTGAACTCACCATCGGCGGCTTCGCGGCCGTCTTCGACGAGCCGGACGTTACCGCCCGTCCTGTGGCCGCTGTCG
The DNA here is from genome assembly GCA_003140115.1 of Actinomycetota bacterium. The sequence goes on from PLIQ01000147.1 coordinate 1,038, forward strand.
TCTTCGGTCATCACCTCGATGTACCGGATCTCGGGCCACCGCTGCAGCAGGTTGTCCCGGAACTGGTTGAGCCCGGGGGTGACAGCCAGCTTGAACGTCCTAGCGTGCTTGGCCACCTTGCGGGGATCGGGATGCTCGGCGTGGCTGCGGGCGGGATCGCCGAAGACGAGTCTGGCCGTCAGCTGGTCCGGCTCGGTCGTCGGTGTGTCGTCGTGTTGTAGCAGCTCGGCACGGCGTATCCAGCCGGGGAAGAGCTCGTTCGCCGCGATTTCGAGTTCGTGCTGGATGTGGTCTCTCTCTGCCTGGTCCATTCGTCCTCCCGCGAGCTTGAGTAACTCAGGTTACTCAGCTTCCGTGAGATAAAGCAACTTCGCGGTAGACCCCCACCATCTGGTGATCCGCGGGGAAAAGTTCAACGCCCAGGCGTGCTGGCTGGTTCGAAGGACGCGGCCAGGGCTGGGTTTGCGCGCGCGCCTGCCGGAGCGGCGTCGATCACCCCGCCCATCGCCGCGTCAAACCTGCCCCGAGGCACACGCACCCCATCCGCGGAACGGACCCGGACCTGCGGAACGGACCCGGACCCGCGGTCGAACCGCGGGATCAAACCGCGGGATCGAACCGCACCGGCAGGTTCGGGGGCGAGCGAAATAGCAGCCCGTGGATATGCAGGTCCTCGGCCCCAGGATCCAGCCGCAACCCCGGCAGCCGGTCGAGCACCGCGTTCAGCAAGATCCGCATCTCCAGCCGGGCCAAGTGCATCCCCAGGCACTTGTGCGCTCCATCGCCGAACGAGACATGCTGCCTATCAACCCGGAAGATGTCGAACGCGTCCGGAAGCAAGTACCGCTCCGGGTC
>PLIQ01000147.1:1942-2454 GCA_003140115.1 Actinomycetota bacterium
GGCAGGAGCAGCAGCAGGAACGGATAGATCTCCTCGTCGCTGAGCCGGTGTCCGTCGACCTCGGCCTCGATCAGCTGGCTCACCAGGTCATCACGCGTGTTACGCCGCCGGTCGGCGATGATCTCGGCGAAGTAGCCGCGCAGTTCCTGGCCGGCCGCCACCGCGCGGTCCCAGTTCCGCATGATCCCGATCAGTTCGGTCGACAGCCGCAGGAACCGGGGCCAGTCGGCCTCCGGCAGGCCGAGGACCCGGGCCATGACCCGGACCGGGAACGGGAAGGTCAGCTGCGGGATGAGGTCGGCGCGGCCACCGCCGGCGGAGGCGGCGGAGCCAGCGAAGGCGTCGATCAGCTCGCCGACGGTTGCGCCGACGATCGTGTCGCCCCACTGGTCCAGGACGCGGGCGCGGAAGGCCCCGGCCACCAGGGCGCGGTGGCGCTGATGCTCGGGCGGGTCCATCTGCAGGATGGTCCGCCCCATGACCGGCCCGAACATCGCCTCGTACCCGGCCGA
>PLIQ01000147.1:2470-10617 GCA_003140115.1 Actinomycetota bacterium
CGCATCGGGTCGTAACTAGCGCCGGACGTCGTCACCAATCCCGTCCCCTTCCATCTCCCAGATCAAATAGCCCGAAGATCATGCACCGTCATCCTCCAGATTGATGCGCTGAACAACCCCGGTGGTTACCGTCAGTGTTGTGGCTAGGGATATTTCCGCCGGGGCCCGGTCGCGCGGACCTACGGCGCTCAGCCAGCCCCGCTGGCTGCCCGCCGTGCTCGTCAGTTGCGCGGCCCTGATAACGCTGACTGTAATGGCCGGACCGTACCTGCACGGCGCGGGCAAGCGCGTGGTTCTCGCGTGGGTGCTGTGCTTCCCGATCGCGGCCCTGCGGCGCTGGCCACTGCCGGTGCTGGCGACCGCCACCGCCGCCAACGCGCTGGTCATGGCCGGGGGCAACGCCCCGCTGCCGCTCGGCATCATGCTCGGTCTCGCGTCGTTCCTGGCCGCCTCGCGCCTGCCGAGACGGCTGTCCATCGTCGCGGCCGCGGCCAGCGCCGTGGTCCTCGGCGCAGCGCTCGTGTACGCCGCGGTTACGGCCAGGCAGGACACCCTCGCCGTCGCCGCCGTGGAAGGCTTCCTGCCGCTGGTGGCCGGCTGGTTCACCGGCGACAGCGTCGCGGCGCGCCGGCGCTACCTGGCCGGGCTGGCCAGACAAGCCCAGAAAGAGCAAGCCGCCGAGGCCGAACGCGCCCGCCAGCAGGTCCGCGAGGAGCGGGTCCGCATCGCCCGCGAACTGCACGACGTCGTGGCCCACACCCTCGCCGTGATCACCGTCCAGGCCGGCGTCGGCCGGCGCCTCATGGCCAAACGCCCGGAGGAGGCAGGCGCCGCCCTCGAATCCATTGAAAATATCGGCCGAACGGCCCAGGAAGAACTGCACGTAGTACTCGGGCTCTTGCGTGACGAGGAGCATCGAACGGCCACCCTGACCCCGGCCCCGAAACTCGTCGACGTCAAGGCGCTGGTCGACACCGTCCGGACCTCGGGCACCCCGGTGGACCTGCACCTGTCCGGGACCGACCGACCGCTGTCCCCGGCGCTCGAGCTGTCGGTCTACCGCGTCATCCAGGAGGCGCTCACCAACGTCGTCAAGCACGCCCCAGGCGCCCGCGCCGCGGTCAGCCTGGCCGTCTCCGACCGCGAGATCCTGCTCGACGTCACCGACGACGGCGGCCCGGCCAGGCTCCCCACACTCGCGGCCACACTCGCGGCCACACTCCCGGCCGAACCCCCGGCGGCCGGCGAGTGGCAAGCAGGCCCCGGCCACGGGATCGTCGGGATGCGCGAGCGGATCGCGGCGTTCGGCGGCTGGCTGGTCGCCGAGCCGCTGACCGGCCGGGGCTTCCGGGTGAACGCCCAGGTCCCGATCGATGGCGCGGGGTGACGACCAGGATTCTGGTCGTGGACGACCAGGCGCTGCTCCGCACCGCGTTCGCCTCGCTGATCGACGCCGAGGACGACCTGGAGGTCGTCGGCGAGGCGGCCGACGGCCGGCAGGCGGTCGAGCTCGCGGCCCGCCTCGCCCCGGACGTCGTCGTCATGGACGTCCGGATGCCGGTGCTGGACGGGATCGAGGCCACGCGGCAGATTTTTTCCGAACGAGGCCGTGGTGCCTGCCCCCGGGTCCTCATCCTCACCACGTTCGACCTGGACGAGTACGTCTTCGAGGCGCTGCGCGCCGGGGCAAGCGGGTTCGCGCTGAAGAGCCGTCCGCTTGAGGAACTGCTGACCGCGATCCGCACCGTCGCCGCCGGCGAGGCGCTACTGGCCCCGAGCGTGACGCGCCGGCTCATCGCGCACTTCACCGAGGCCGACCGCGCACCGAGGAAGGCCCCCCGCGGCCTGGACGAACTCACCGGGCGCGAGCGCGAGGTCCTGTCGCTAGTCGCCCGGGGCCTGTCCAACGCCGAACTCACCGAGACGCTGCACGTGAGCCTCCCGACGGTTAAGACCCACGTGAGCCGGATCCTGACCAAGCTCGGCGCCCGCGACCGGACCCAGCTCGTCGTCCTCGCCTACGAATCTGGCCTGGTCACCACGCCCTGAACCCCGCGCGTCATCCCCGGGAATGACGCCCTTATCGTCCGCCCGCCTGATGACAGCGCAATCGCTGCTCGGCCACGATGAGGCACGATGAACGCCAACGACCTGCTCGCCGCCGGACCCGCTGTCACCGGACCCCATCAGTCCGTCCATGCTCCAGGAATCATCCTGGGCCTCGTGGTGCTCGCCGCCCTGGGCTATGGCGCGGTCCGCCTCACCCACCGCGTTCGCCTCAACCGCCCGCCAAGCCCGCGGCAAGAGCTGCCGAGCCGGGAGCCAACCGCCCCCAGCCCCGCGCCGGCCCCGCCGACGGCCCGCCGGGCACCCTCGACCTTCCAGCACCCGAACGGCGGCTGGGCGGTCGAGACCCACGGCCTGACCAAGCGGTTCGGCCCCACCGTCGCGGTCGACGACGTCGAGTTGCTCGTGCCGCGCGGCTCCGCCTTCGGCTACCTCGGCCCGAACGGCGCGGGCAAGACCACCCTGATCCGCACCTTGCTCGGCCTGACCAAGGCCAATGCCGGCACGATGGCGCTGCTCGGCACGCCGGTCCCGGCCGAGCGGAGCCGCGCCCTGGCCCGGGTCGGGGCGATCGTCGACGAGCCCCGCTTCCACCCGCACCTGACCGGCCGGGACAACCTCCGCCTGCTGGCCGCAGCCCGGGGCGGCGACGCTGACCAGCGCATCGCCCCCTCGCTGGCCCGGGTCGGCCTGGCCGAACGGGCCGGGGACAAGGTCGCGACGTACTCGATGGGCATGCGCCAGCGCCTGGGCGTGGCCGCGTGCCTGCTCGCCGACCCCGAACTGCTCATCCTGGACGAGCCCATGAACGGGCTCGACCCGGCCGGCATGCACGAGATGCGGGCGATGATCGCCAGCCTGGCCGGCGAGGGCCGCACCGTCGTGCTGTCGTCGCACCTGCTCGATGAGGTGCAGCGCACCTGCGACGCGGTGGCGATCGTCGACCACGGCCGGGTGATCCGGCAGGGTTCCATCGACGAGCTGATCCGCGGCGCGGGTGCCGCGGTCGTGCAGGTCGACTGCGCCGAACCCGCCCGGGCCAAACAGCTCGTCGACGACGCGGGCATCGCCGCGGGCACGGCCATCACCGACACCGGGCTGGCCGTGACCCTGCCGGCCGGGGCGTCGCGTGAGGTCGTCGCCGACCTCAACCGGCGCCTGGTCGGGGCCGGGATCGACGTGTACGGCCTCCGGGAGGTCCAGGCGTCGCTGGAGGACTGGTTCTTGTCCGTGACGAGCCGACTGGGAGAGCCATCGTGACCACCACCGAGCCCTCGCTGTCCGAAGGACGATCCGCCGCGCCCGGGCCCGGCCGGCGGCGGGCGCCGAGGACCAGCGCCTGGCTGCCCACCTGGGCTCTGATCACCACCAAGAACCTGGAGCTCCGCAAGCGCCGCGGTCTCATGATCACCGCCGTGGTGCTGATCGTGGTGCCGACCGTCCTCGTCCTGGGCCTGCGGCTGCTGTTCCACGCGATCGATCCGCACAGCAACGGCCCGGCCGGCTCTCCGGACCTTTTCTCCCAGCTGAGCAACCTGACGGCCGAGTTCGGGTTCATCGCCGCCGCGGCCCTCGGCGCCGCGGCCGGGACGACGGACCTGTCCGAGGGCGTGTTCCGCCACCTGGTCATCACCGGCCGCTCGCGGCTGGCCCTCTACCTGGCGCGCATCCCGGCCGGCCTGGCCATCTTGATCCCGATGGTGGCCCTGGCCTTCCTCATGAACTGCCTGGTCACCAGCTATGAGGGCACCCCGCCACCCACGTCGGTCAGCCTGTACGGCCTCAACGCCCCGGAGCATCTCGACCAGGCCGGGCTGCGGACCTGGCTCCTGCTCAATCCGCAGCAATCCGCCAACGGGCTCCCGATCCAGGTCGGCCCGGCCACCACCCCGGCGCAGATCCGCTCGGCGATCAACGGGGGCATCGCCGGCTTCTACGCCGACTACACCGCCAGTGAGATCTCCGGTGCCATCCCGGCTGACAACGAGATGGCCAAGATCGGGTTGTGGCTCGAGCTCGACGTCGGGATCGCGTTCCTGGTCGGCCTCGGCTTCGGGTCGCTCACCGGGCAGCGGACGACCACGACCATCGTGCTGATCGCGCTGGAGATCATCGTGACCCCGATCCTGGCCGCCCACGTGATCCCCTACTTCATCGACGGCCAGCGGCTCATCATCGGCATCGCGATGGACCAGCTCCGCCCGGCGGCGCTGGCCCCCGCCCCCGGCACGGTCGGCGGCGGCGGCGGCCCGGGCCACGCTCTGTTCGGCGGGCGGGGAGCCCTCGGCATCCCGGCGATGCCGACCTGGGCGATGATCTCGGTGATCGTCGGCTGGATCGTCGGCTGGTCCGGCCTCGGCGCCTGGCGGATGGTGACCCGCGACGCCTGACCCGCCCCGCTTACCCGTGGCGCTCGGCGCTCAGGTGCTGGCGGTACAGTCCGGCGACACGGAACGCCAGGTCGAGAGACTGGCTGCGGTTAAGGCGGGGGTCGCACGCGGTCTCATACCGGTAAGCCAGGTCGCTTTCCGCGATGGGCTGCCCGCCGCCGATGCACTCGGTCACGTCGTCGCCGGTGAACTCGATGTGCAGGCCACCAGGGTGGGTGCCGAGCGCGCGGTGCACCTCGAAGAAACCGGCCACCTCGTCCAGCACGTCATCGAAGTACCGTGTCTTTTGCCCGGTCGCCGCCTCCACGGTGTTGCCGTGCATCGGGTCGCACGCCCAGACGACCTCGGCGCCGCTGGCCGCTACCTTCTCCACCAGCGGTGGCAGCGCGTCGCGCACCCGGCCCGCGCCCATCCGGGTGATCAGCGTGAGCCGGCCAGGCTCGCGGTCCGGGTCCAGGGCCGCGATCAGCGCGAGCACCTCCTGCGCACCGGCCGCCGGGCCGATCTTGACCGCTACCGGATTGCCGACCCGGCGCGCGAACTCGACGTGGGCGCCGCCGGGATCACGGGTGCGCTCGCCGATCCACAGCAGGTGAGCCGACAGGTCATAGGCACGCCCGCTCCGCGGGTCGGTCCGGGTCAGCGCCTGCTCATAGTCAAGGAGCAGCGCCTCGTGGCTGGAGTAGAACTCCACGGCGCGGAACTGTTCGGGGTCAGCCCCGCAGGCGTGCATGAAGGCAATCGCCCGGTCGATCTCGCCCGCCAGCCGCTCATAGCGCTGCCCGGCCGGGCTGCGGGCCACGAAGTCCTGGTTCCAGGCATGGACCTGGCGCAGGTCGGCATACCCGCCGCTGGCGAAGGCCCGGCACATGTTCAGCGTGACCGACGAGCAGTGATAAGCATCGAGCAGCCGGCCTGGGTCAGGCGTCCTGGCCGCGGCGGTGAACTCGATCCCGTTCACCGCGTCGCCCCGGTACACCGGAAGCTCCACGCCGTCCCGGACCTCGGTCGCCGCCGACCGGGGCTTGGCGAACTGGCCCGCCATGCGGCCGACCTTGACCACCGGCACGCTGGCCGCGTACGTCAGCACGACGGCCATCTGCAACAGCGTCCGCAGCTTGCCCCGGATGCCGTCAGCGGTCATCCCGGCGAACGTCTCCGCACAGTCGCCGCCCTGCAGCAAGAACGCCTCACCGCGCGCTACCGAGGCCAGCCGCTCTTTCAGCTGGTCGCATTCGCCCGCGAACACCAGCGGCGGCAGGTTCTCCAACCCGCGCACCACCGCCTCGAGCCGCCCCCGGTCCGGCCACTGCGGCTGCTGAAGAGTCACCCGCCCAGGCTAGCGGTCCCGCCGCTCGCGCAGTCCGATCCGTCCGGGGAGGACCTAGCCCGCGTAGGCCGCCAGGGCCGGCGAAAACCTAGCCCGCGTAGGCCGCCAGGGCCGGCACGAACAACGCCGCGTTCACGGTGCCGAGCCCCGACGCCAGGTTGTATCCCCGCTTGGCCCGGTACCCGGCGATGGTGTAGGTATGGCCGTTCTGGGTGAAGGTAACGGTGTTGTTGCCTGAGGTCACGGGCACCAGCCCAGGCGCGTTGTGAGCCTTCATGGCGTACAGGGCCGGGTTGATGAGTCCCAGACGGTGACCGGCCACCTGGTCAGCGAGCGCGACGATCCCGGCGAACAGCGGTGTGGCCTCGCTGGTGCCACAGCTCAGGTACCACCCCGCCGGGGATCCGGGGTAGCTCTGGTAGTTCTGGATCGCGCCGTTGCAGGCCGCGCTCATGGTGATGTCGGGGACGCCGCGGGCGTTCCCGACGACGCTGGCCACGCCGTTCTGGTACGAGGGGCGGGTGAATATCACTGACACCCCGCCGTTGGAGGCGTCGGGGTTGGGGCCGGCGTCGCCGTAGGCCAGCTCGTTCTGGGCGTGGTTGTAGGTGTCGTTCCATACCGTGTCCGGTGAGGTGTGGTTACCGGCGGCGTCGAGGTGCAGCTCGGTCCCTCCGACCGCCGTGACCAGGGGATCACTCGGTGGCCAGTCCACCACCCGGTGGGTGTAGAAGGTGACCTCGTTGAGGCCGACGTCGGTGACCCCGTCATCGCCGGTCGCGGCCAGCACTGTCACGTGGTGAGCGGCCGCGTTCGCGTACGCGCTGCGCAGCGCCGTGACGGACGCGGCGTTCGGGAACGTTTCCTCGGTCGCGCCGAAGCTCTGACTGATCACGTCACCGAGGTTGTGGTTGATTACGTAGTTCTCGGCCCGGACGATCTGCGGGAACCCGGTGACCCCCTCCGTCTCCGAGACCGGCGTCTCGACCAGGAGGATGTTCGCGCCCGGCGCTATCGTGTGGGCCGCCTCCACATCCAGCGTCGTCTCACCCGCCCAGCCCTCGAAGTCCGAGTTCTTCTTGAACGGCGGCACCGGCCCGGCCGGCTGGATGATCTTGAACGAAGGCGGAGCAGGAAGCCCGTACTGGGCGTCGTAGACGGCCAGGTCGTGCCTGATCGTCGGCGATCCGTAGGAATCGACGAGGACGATGGTCTGGCCGGCGCCAGTGATCCCGCGGCGGTACAGCGGGCCGAGGTTGTAGGCGACCTGCAGCTGCGGGGCCTGGTAACAGGCCAGGTGATACTGCGCCTCGCACTGCGCGGTGGTCAGCGGCTGGCCGGTCTGCTCGAAGCGGGATACGACCATGGGTGAGACCGCCACCACCGCCTGTTCCGGGCGGGCCGCTGCCCCGTGCGATGAGACCGGCGCCAGCAGCGCTCCGGCCAGCACCGCGGCGAATCCAGCCAGCAACGGCGTCCCGACCGCGTACCTCATAGCGCTCCCATCAGCCGACGTATACCAACCAGATTCAACACTAAGAGCCCGCCTGCCGAAGGACAACGCACCCTTGACTCTCACCTTGGGGGAACCCGCACACTCACGTTGCCGGGTCGGATCGGCCCGGCAACGAGGGAGTCAGCCGATTGAGCGGAAAGAGGTCCGTTATGTACGAAGTCGCCACGCGGGAGATGCCCGAGCGGAGCCTGCTCTGCGAGCGTCCCCGACGACTACGGCGACTTCGCCGTCCCGTTCGCGTAGAGCGATGATCGAAGCCCGCAACCTGGTCAAGCGCTACGGCTCCACCGTGGCCGTCAACGACCTGTCTTTCTCCATCAGGCCCGGCATGGTCACCGGGTTCCTCGGCCCGAACGGCGCCGGGAAGACCACCACCATGCGGATGATCCTGGGCCTGGACGCGCCGACGCAGGGCTCGGTCACCGTAGACGGCCGCAGCTACCGCGACCTGCCGGCGCCCATGCGCGAGGTGGGCGCCCTCCTTGACGCCAAGGCGCTGCACGGTGGCCGCCGGGCCCGTGACCACCTGCTATGCCTGGCCCAGAGTAACGGCATCCCCCGCAGCCGGGTGGACGAGGTGCTCCGCATCGTCGGTCTGGAGGGCGTGGCCAGACGCCGGACGAAGGGCTTCTCGCTGGGCATGGGCCAGCGGCTCGGCATCGCCTCGGCGCTCCTGGGGGACCCGGCCGTGCTCATCTTCGACGAACCGGTGAACGGCCTGGACCCCGACGGCATCCACTGGGTCCGGACCCTCATGCGGGAGCTCGCCGCCGAGGGCCGCATCGTGCTGGTCTCCAGCCACCTGATGAGCGAGATGGCCGTGACCGCCGACCACCTGCTGGTG
>PLIQ01000147.1:10707-10834 GCA_003140115.1 Actinomycetota bacterium
CGTGGAGTACCAGGCGGCCGGGGGGACCCGATGACCGACACCGCGATCGCCCTCACCGGCCCGGACCACCGGGCGGCGTTCCGTCCATCCACCTTCGGCGACGTGCTGCGCTCGGAGTGGACCAAGC
>PLIQ01000183.1 GCA_003140115.1 Actinomycetota bacterium
ACACCCGGCCTCCGCCGGGCAGGCCTCGGGCGGGCCAGCCTCGGGCGGGCCAGCCGCAGGCGGGCCAGCCTCAGGCGGGCCGACCTCGGGCGGGCCGACCGAGCTCGGAGCGACCGAGATCGGGGCGTCCGGGGGCGCGCGGGGAGCGTGCGACTGCGTCACGGCTCCGCATGCGTGCGGCTTCCCTGATGGGACCAACACGGGCGTGCCGAGCGGGATGGCCCTGCGGTCGGTCCCGAGCCAGGTGTCCAGCGGGCCGGGCTGGCACTACAACGCCGCGGATGGCGACGTGGTCGTGAACGTGAACCGGACGGTGCTCAGCGGCCTGTATATCCCCTACGACCTGGTCATCGACGCGTCCGACGTGACGGTGCGGGATGTGAGGGTCATGGCCGGCGGGTATTTCGGCATCAGCCTTCGGCATACCAAGGACGTCACGATCGAGGACTCCACGATCAGCGGGCAGAACCTGACCAGCGGCCGGGTCGGCGCGGCGATCGACGATATCTACGGCGACTCAACCGGGATCGTGATCAAGGACAACAATATCTCGGAATTCAGGACAGGCGTGCAGGTATCGAGCGGGCTGATAGCCGACAACTACATTCACGACCCCGGGTACATCCACGGAGATCACACCAATGGGATATATGTCGGCGGCACGACCAGGCCGCTGATGATCTACGGTAATACCATCTTCAACAATCTCGGCCAGACCGACGACATCAACCTTGACGCATCGAGTTCCAAGCAAGTCGTTGCCAACAAGTCTGTGGTGGATAACCTGCTCGCGGGAGGCGACTACTCCATCTACGGCGGCGACGCCCGTAATGACCACACATCGAACATCGTCATCAAGGATAACGAGTTCGGCCAGCTCTACTATCCGAAAGGTGGCCACTACGGTCCGGCCGCCTACGTCAACCTCCGGCAGGCCGGGAACGTCTGGTCCGGGAATGTCTGGTCGGGGACCAGCCGGGCCGGCAACGCCGCCGTGTGCGGGGGCCTCCAGCCGGTTGACCTGCCGGCCGCGGCCGGCTAGCGCCGCGCCCTCGTCGTGTCAGCAGCGCTCCCCGGGCCGCCCGCCATCCTGCCCGACATCGCGGTCGTGATCGTCAGCTACAACAGCGCTCACGTCATCGGCGATCTCCTTGATTCCCTGCCGAAGGCCCTCGATGGCCTCACGGCCGACGTCGTCGTGGTCGACAACGACTCGAGCGACGGGACCGCCGAGCTGGTGGCGACGCTGGGGGGATGCCGCGTCGTGCGCTCGCCCAATGTCGGCTACGCCGGCGGCATCAACCGCGGCGTCCGCGAGGCCGCGCCGGCCCAGGCCATCCTGGTCCTGAACCCGGACGTGCGGCTCCGCCCTGGGTCGCTTCCTCCGCTTCTCGCCGCGCTACGGGAACCCGGGGTGGGTATCGCAGCCCCGCGGGTGTTCACCCCGCAGGGAAAGCTGCACTTGTCGCTGCGGCGCGAGCCCACCCTGCCGAGGGCACTGGGCCTCACCAAAACGCGGTTGGCGGTCTTCTCCGAATTCGTCTACGGCCCGTCCGCATACACCCGGCCGTGCACCGTGGACTGGGCGCTCGGCGCTGCCTTGCTCATGTCGCGGGAATGCTACGAGGCCCTGGGCGGCTGGGACGAGACCTACTTCCTCTACTCCGAGGAGACCGACCTGTCGCTGCGGGCACGGGACGCCGGCCTGCTCACCCGGTACGAACCGCGGTCGGTCGCGGTCCACATTGGCGGGGAGTCGGGGCGCAGCCACCGGACGCACGCCATGCAGATCGTCAACCGGGTACGGCTGTACCGGCGCCGCCACGGCGCGCTCGCGTCCTGGGCCTACTACTGGCTCGTCGTGGCCAACCAGATGTCCAGGGTGCCGCGCGGGCGCCGTGAGTCCTGGCATGCGGTTGTGGCGCTGCTCAGGCCAGAGCGGCGCCCGGCCGAACTGGGCTGCTCGCATAGGCGCATGCCGCGGTAATACCGCCGGAAGAATAGCGCCGGCCGCCTGGATTATCAGATCCTGAGGTAAAGATGTCATAGCTGTCGTAGTGTGGCCGACTGGCATTACACGGGCCACTCGGCAGAAGCGCACGGGAGATAAGAATGGCTTGGCACTGGATGGGCAGGAATGGCCGGATAAACGGGAATGACCGAATAGGCGGGAATGCCGGACATACGCCCGTTAACCATTACGGACCGGCATGATGGGATATGGCCGGGACCCGGCCGACCTGCTGCCCGATTATGACGCTGCTGTCGGCCGCCCGCGACGCAGGATCGACGCGGTCACGCTGCTGAGCTGGTACGCGCTGCTGCTGATGGCCATACCGTCGTCCCTGGTGGTCGGGTCGTTCGGGGCGGCAGGCGCGCCCGCCGCCTTGCTGGCGATCGCCATGCTGTGCTGGTACCTGGTGGCCCGCCAGCACTCCGGCCTCGGACTGGACCGGGGCAGACAGCCGGTCCGGGTCGCCGCGACGATCTTCGCCGGCGTGTTCGTGGCGGCGTATGTATCGGCCAGCCGACATGCCGTGCCCGCCATAGCGCAGAGCGGCGCCGACCGCGGCCTCCTCGTGCTAGCGGGTTGGATTGGCGTGCTGGCGCTCGCGGCGGACGGGATCGACCAGCCTGACCGGCTGAGGACCCTCCTTCGCCGGATCGTCTTGCTCGCCACGGCCATGGCCGCGCTTGGCGCGATCGAGTTCTTCACCGGCGTGGATCTCACTAAGTACATCCTGATCCCCGGCCTGTCCGTGCATCAGCAGCTGACGGATCTTACGAGCCGCTACGGCCTGGTCCGGGTGACGGCGACGACCGCCCAGCCGCTCGAGTTCGGCGCGGTGCTGGCGATGAGCCTGCCGATCGCTCTCCATCAGGCCCGCTTCGCGCCCAGGGCGCTGCGGGTCCGCCGCTGGCTGCAGGTCGCGCTCATCACGGCGGCGGTACCGATGACCGGATCACGCTCCACCTTCTTCGGGGTCGCGGTGATCTGCCTCGTCCTCCTGCCGACCTGGCGGCTGCGCGACCGGCTTCGCGCCTGCGCGGTAGTGGTCGCCGCGCCGATCCTCGTGTGGCTGGTCAAGCCGAGCCTGGTGAGCAGTTTCGCCGCGCTCTTCGGCCATCTCGGGAACGACCGGAGCAGCCTGTCACGTGCCGATGCGTACGCAGAGGCGGTGCCGTATATCGCCGCCCACCCGTGGCTCGGCCAGGGGTTCCAGACGTTCTTTCCGCAGACCTATTTCTTCGTCGACAACCAGTACCTGACCTCGCTGCTTGAGACCGGGATCCTCGGGCTCCTCGCCCTGGTGGGGTGCCTCGTGACGGGGTGGTTCACCGCCCGGAGCCTGCGGGCCACGGCGGTCGATGCCCGGACCCGCGACCTGGGACAGTGCCTGGCCGCCTCGATGGCGGCCGCCGCCGTGTGCTTCGGGTCGTTCGACGCGCTGTCTTTCTCGATCGCGGCCGGCCTGTTCTTCCTGCTGCTCGGCTGCGTGGGGGCGGCATGGAGACTGGGGCACGCGCAGCAGCCGGCCGGGGACTAGGCCGAGTCCTGCAGATCATGAACGGCTGACCGCCCCGAGGCCCGCTCGCTTACCCGCCGGCTCCGGACGCCTCGCGACCGATTCCTGAGCTGACGGCGGGTGAGCAGCCCGTCCAGGACGATCGGTATCCCGAAGCAGATCACGAGCAGCACCGCGCCGACAACGACCAATGGCCGCGCCGTCTGGCTGACGCTGAGTGTCGCCTGCGGCGTGATGGAGAGCGTATCGGCGTCCACCTGGCTGTGGGCCGGTACACCGTGCTGCAGCTGGGCAAGCTGAGTGCCGATCTGGGCGGTCACCGCCTGGAGCGTCCGCTCCACCTTGGCTGCGTGCGGGCCCGTGACCGTGACCGTCAGGACGGATCCGGTCGTCGAGGTGGTATAGGTCGGGAGCGCGACGGCGTACGAGGCGGTGAATCCCTGTGCGGCCAACTGCCTGACGGTTCCAGGTGCCATCAGTTCCCTGCTGACGGCATCGGCGGTCAGGGTCAGCGAGGGGCTGAAGCTCAGGAACGGATTGCCGCCGTTCGACGCGGAGGCCGCGCGTGATGCCAGCAGGAGCACGGTGGAAGTCGACTGGTAGGAACGCGGGATCTTTGCCGCGGCCCCGGCGGCGCCGACTATGGCCAGAATGAGCAGCACAGAGGTCAAGATCCACCGCGCTCGCCAGATACGGACTGCTTGCCTGAGGTCCATCCATCCCGCCCTAAATACTCGAATATATGGATTTTCGCGTCGTCGGCACGGACATTTGCCGTAAAAACCGGCCATAAGGGATTGCCTTGATGAGGGGGTGCCGCTTCTCCGTCCCGAGTTTACGGATGATGAACTGCCCGTGCGTCTCGGTTCACTATAGTTGTGTCGCGCGGGCCGGTATCGGCAGCGGAGTCCGCGGTCTTCGCGCGGGCAGCGGAAAGCAGGGAGGATGCGATGGCGGTGACGCGATGAATCCTCTCCAGAAGCCGAGAAAACGGCTTCGCCTGACCCTCGTGGTAGCGACGCTTCTCCTGGTCGCTGGGGCGGGCTACGACATCAAGATCAGCCCGCCTCTATACCTCGAGAGCGCGACAGTAGAGTTCTCCCCGCCTAAAGTCCCGAATGCCGCGAATGCCTACTATGTGTTCGCGCCGTCTCTTATCACCAGCGGCGAGGCAATGGTCCAGATCCTGATGAGCCCGTCAGTGCAAAACCAGATCGGCGCCGTCGGCCGCGGTGCCAGTGTCAACCTCGCGCTCGTCAATCTCTATAACGAGGAATATCCCAATTACGGTGTCCCGCTGGCCACCCTGACGGCGGCCTCACCGGTCGCGGCGGATACCCACCGCACGTTCGTGGTCGCGGCACGCACGCTCGGCCTGCTGCTCGCGGCACGGCAGGAGCAGGCGGGAGTCCGGCCTGGCGACCGCATCTCGGCCCGGATCCTCGGGGATAGCGGGCCCATCATCCAGACCGGCTCGCGCGTACGCGTGTTCGGCGGCCTAGCCCTCCTGGCGGCGATGGCGATCGGCTTGGCCGGGGACGGCGCCGCGAGGCGGGCGCGGGAGCCAGGTCGCAGCCCGCAGCTAGGTGACTATGACGGATGAGGTGGCATTGATCGGATCTCACGCGCCGTCCGGCCCGCCGGACGAGGCGCTCGATTCGGACGAAGCGCTTGATATCGACGGGGCGTGGGTCTACACCCCACGAATTCACGCAGACGGACGGGGTAGCTTCCTCGAATGGTTCCAGGGCGGCGACTTCCAGTCCCGCACCGGGTACCGCCTGGAGGTCGCGCAGGCCAACTGTTCGGTGTCCAGGCGCGGGGTCATCCGTGGCATCCATTTCGCCGACGTGCCGCCCGGCCAGGCAAAGTACGTCACCTGCGTCAGCGGCACGGTCCTCGACGTCGTCGTCGACCTGCGGGCCGGATCGCCCAGCTTCGGCCGCTGGGCCGCCGTCCAGCTCGACGACCGGGCTAGGCGCGCCGTGTTCCTCGGCGACGGACTCGGGCATGCCTTCGCCGCGCGCAGCGAGGAAGCCACCGTGATGTACCTGTGCTCTACCTCATACGAGCCCGCCCGCGAGCATGGCATTCACCCGCTCGACCCCGAGATCGCCATCGCCTGGCCCAGTGACGTCGAGCCGATCCTGTCGGGCAAGGACGCCGACGCCCCGTCGCTGGCGCAGGCACGCGCCGCTGGGCTACTCCCCGACTACGCCGACTGCCTGGCGCACGCTGCGCGGCTGCGCGGATCGTGAGTCCCGGCCGCGGCGGCCAGTTCCGCGGCGGCCAGTTCCGGCCAGGCCCGGCTCAAGGCCGTCCGCCAGTCGCCGATCGGTTCGACCCCGGCGGCGGCATGGCGGTCGTGCCCGAGCACGCTGTAGGCCGGGCGCGGCGCCGGCCGCGGGAAGGCGGAGCTCACGGTCGCCCGTACTCGGGCCGAGTCGGCGCCGAGCAGCCGGAAGACCTCTACGGCCAGCTCGTGCCAGGTCGCCTCGCCCGAGCTGGTCGCGTGGTAGACGCCGGACCGGGGCGCCGCGCGGGCCAGCGCGACGATCTGGTCGGCGACATCGACCGCCCAGGTGGGCTGCCCCCGCTGGTCGGCGACGACATCGACGAACGGCCGCTGGGGTTCCAGGCCGATCATCGTCCGGACGAAATTGGGCCCGTGCGCCCCGTACAGCCAGGCGGTCCGCACCACATACCCGGTCTCGGGAAGGAGCCTGAGGATGGCCTGCTCCCCGGCCAGTTTGGTGCGCCCGTAGGCGGTGCGCGGCGCGGTGTGGTCATACTCCGCGTAGGGAGCAACGCCATCCCCGCCGAACACGTAGTCGGTGGACACGTGCACCAGCCGGGAGCCGCTGGCCGCGCACGCGGCGGCGACGTTCTCCGCGCCTCGCCCGTTGACCAGGAGGGCCTCGTCCTCGCGAGCCTCGGCATCATCGACGGCGGTCCAGGCCGCGCAGTTCACGACGACGGCGGGCCGGGCGCGCAGGATGAGGGTGCGGACGGCAGAGGAGTCTGTTACGTCGAGGTCCGCGCGCCCCAGGCCGGTCACGTCCTCGCCCCGGCGGTGCAGGACACCGACAAGGTCCCGGCCGAGCATCCCGCCAGCCCCGGTGACCAGCCATTCCGTCACGGCGCGCCCTGGGCACTGGCCGAGCGGGCCTGCAGCCGCGGGCCGGGCTCGCCGGGCGGCGACTTGAGCGGCTCCCACCAGGAGCGGTTATCCCGGTACCATTGCACGGTCGCGCGCAGGCCCTCAGCGAACGGCGTGCGGGGGGCATAGCCAAGGGCGCGCAGCGCCGAGTCGTCGAGGCTGTAGCGGCGGTCGTGTCCCCTGCGGTCCTCGACCCGCGTGACCATGTCCCAGCTCGCGCCGCAGCAGTCCAGCAGGGCCTGCGTGAGCTGGATGTTGGTCAGCTCCACGTCACCGCCGATGTGGTAGATGTCCCCGGCCTGACCGCGCTCCAGGACAAGCTGGATGGCGCGGCAGTGGTCGTCCACGTGGACCCAGCCACGGACGTTCCCGCCCTCGCCGTAGAGCGGGACCGCCAGCCCGTCGAGGAGGTTGGTGGCGAAGAGCGGGATGACCTTCTCGGGGAACTGGTAGGGACCGTAGTTATTAACGCAGCGCGTGACGAGGACATCGAGCCCGTGGGTCCTGAAGTAGGCGCGGGCCAGGAGGTCCCCGCCAGCCTTGGCCGCCGCGTACGGTGAGTTGGGCGCCAGCGGCGCGTCCTCGGACCACGAGCCGCGAGCCACGCTGCCGTAGACCTCGTCGGTCGAGACCTGGACGACCCGCCGGACCCCCGCGTCCAGGCAGGCCTGCAGCAGGACCTGGACGCCGGCGACATTGGCCGCGACGAAGTCCGACGCGCCCACGATGGACCGGTCGACGTGGGTCTCGGCGGCGAAGTTGATCACGATGTCGTGGTCCCGTGCCACCGCCCCGACTAGTGCGGCGTCGCAGATGTCGCCGCGGATGAACGTGAACCTAGGGTCGTTCGCGACCGCCTGCAGGTTGGCCAGGTTACCGGCGTAGGTGAGCTTGTCGAGCACGGTCACCCGGGCGTCGGTGAACCCGGGATACGCCCCGGAGATCAGGGTGCGGACGTAATGCGAGCCGATGAACCCGGCTCCGCCGGCGACCAGGATTTTCATGAGCTGATCTGTACCTTGCTGTGATCGCCGAGTACCAGGCGGTGGGCCCGGGGTACGTTCGGCGCGGGGGTCACCTCGACCTCGTGGCCGATGAGCGATGCCTCGATCCGCCTGACCCCGCTGACCGAGGCCCCGCGCAGCACGATGGAGTACTCGATCTCGCTGTCGACGATGGCGCAGTCCTCGGCGATGGAGGTGAACGGGCCGACATAGGAACCGTCCACTCGCGCTCCCGCGCCAATGATGACGGGGCCTACGATGCGCGAGCGGCTGACCTGCGCGCCGCGCTCGATCACGACGCGGCCGATGAGCTCGGTCGCGTCGTCTACCGTGCCGTGCTGGACCGCTTCAGCGCTCTCCAGCACCATGCGGTTGACCTCGAGCATGTCGGTGACGTTGCCGGTGTCCTTCCAGTACCCCGAGATGATCGTGGACCGCAGCTTGTGGCCGCTGTCGAGCAGCCACTGCAGGGCTTCGGTGATCTCGAGCTCCCCGCGGCCCGACGGGCTGAGCTGGCGCACGGCCTCGTGCACGGCGGGGGTGAAGATGTAGACGCCGACCAGCGCGAGATCGCTCTTCGGGTACTGGGGCTTCTCCACCAAGCCGACCACCTCGCCGACCTCGTCGAGCTCGGCGACGCCGAACTGGCGCGGATCCGGCACCGTGGTCAGCATGATCTGCGCGTCGGGCCGGCGCGACCTGAACTCATCAACCAGGGCGGTGATGCCGCCGACGATGAAATTGTCGCCTAGGTACATAACAAAATCGTCGCCGCCCAGGAAGTCACGCGCGATCAGGACCGCGTGGGCCAGCCCGAGCGGGGCTTCTTGCCTGATATAGGTGACATTGAGCCCGAACGCCCGGCCGTCGCCGACGGCCCCCTGGATAATGGCAGCGGTCTCACCCACCACGATCCCGACGTCTGTAATTCCTGCGTCCCGTATTGCCTCAAGGCCATAGAACAGAACGGGCTTATTGGCCACCGGGACCAGTTGCTTGGGCAACGTATGCGTAATCGGACGAAGTCGACTGCCCGATCCCCCTGCTAGTACGAGTGCCTTCATAGTTGAAAAATAGCGCACCCGCGGCCCGAATGCGCCGCAGTAACGCTAACGGCAAGCAGCCACCGAGGGCCGTTCGGTATAATTATCCGTATTTCACAAAATGCGGCTAATAACCGCTTGTCGGCGGCCGCGCNNCGCTAGGCTGCTGTATCGTGCCGGAGACGCGCCTGGACACTGCTCGGATCCGGGCGGCTCGCCGGGTCATCGACCCGGTTTTTCTCGACACTCCGCTGTACCGCTGCGAGGCGCTGGAGCCTGGCCTGGGCTGCGCGGTGAGCATCAAGCTCGAAACGGCGAACCCGGTCCGGAGCTTCAAGGCCCGCGGCACCGAGGTGGTTGCGAGCCTGCTCGCCGGTAATGGCTCGCGAGCCGTGGTGTGCGCCAGCGCGGGCAACCTTGGCCAGGCCCTGGCCTGGTCCGGTCGCGCCCGNNCTGGAGCTAGTGGACGGCGACTTCGACACGGCTCGCGAGCGGGCGGCGGCCATCGCGCGGTACGACGGCATCCGGCTGGTCGAAGACAGCCTGGACATCGAGACCTGCGAGGGCGCGGCGACCATCGGCCTGGAACTGGTGGACACGGTGCCGTCGTTCGACGCCGTCCTGATTGCTCTGGGCGGCGGGGCGCTGGCCACCGGTGTGGGTCATGTGGTGAAGGCCTGGGCGCCCGACGTCGAGGTGATCTGCATCCAGCCGCTGGGCGCACCGGCGATGACACACTCCTGGCGCCAACGGCGCGTCGTCACCACCGACTCGACCAATACCATCGCTGACGGCGTCGCCGGCCGGCGTCCCATCCCGGCCGTCCTGGACGATCTGCTCCTGGTCGCTGACGACGCCGTNNCGTGTGCGGCAGCAACGTCGACCTAGACGCCTATCACCGCTGGGTCGGTGCAGGCTAGACGCTGGCATTTTCGTCGCCGTGACTGTGGCCTAGTCCATATATAGTAGGAAAAACGTCATCCTGCTCATGAGTGCACGGTTACGTGCTTTATCTGCCCTGGACCTCGGCGGTTCCTATCCGGCCTTCTGCGAACCGAGGTTGGCATGGCAGCAATTTCTTCAGGGACAGTATCCGCCGCGGAATCCGTGCCGGGTTCGGTCGCCCCGCCGGGCCGGATGCTTAAGCAGGAC
>PLIQ01000493.1 GCA_003140115.1 Actinomycetota bacterium
TCTTGCTGGCCGTGTTCTTGCTGGCCGTAGTCTTGCTGGCCGTAACCGCCATGCCCGTAGCCCGGCTGGTCGTAGTCCCGTTGCTCATTGCCGCGCTGGTCGAAGCCGCGCTGGTCAGGACCGGGCTGGTCATAGCCCGGCTGGCCATAGGCTAGCTGGCCATAGCCGCCTGGCGCGTACTCCTGGCCGGTCGTCTGCTGGCTGCCGAAACCCGGCTGGTCATCAACGTCCGGCCAGGCCGCCCGGCCTCCGCCGGCCGAGGCGGTCGCGGGGTAGACCGCGCTGTTGGGCTGGTCGTAGCCGGGCGATGCCTGCGGCCCGGAGCCGTTGTGCGGCCCAGAACTGATCGCGCGCCGGGGCACGGGGGGGCCAGCCTGCGGCGCGGGGGCGGTCTGCGGTGCGGTGCCGAGCGGGGTCCGCGGGCCGGTGTCGAGCGGGTGCCGCGACTCGGTACGGTAGCCCGACTCGTCTCCCGGGGTCTGACCGTAGCGCACGACCGCCGCCGGAGTGGTTCCGGCCTCGTAGCCCGGTTGCGGTCCGTAGCCGGGCTGCGCCCCGTAGCCCCGGTCTTGGCCGTACCCGGCCGGCTGGCCGTAGCCGGAGTCCTGGCCGTAAGCGGAGTCCTGGCCGTACCTAGGCTGCTGGGCGTACCCAGGCTGCTGGCCATAGCCGGAGTCCTGGCTATGGCCAGATCCCTGCCCGTAGCTTGGCCGCTGCCCGTAACCGGACCCCTGGTCGTAGCCGGAGGACTGGTCGTAGTTTTGCGCTTGGTCGTAGCCGGAAGACTCGTCGTAGTCTTGCGCCTGGTCGTAGCCGGGCAGGCCTCTTCGCCCGGCCCGAAGGGTGCCCTCATGGCCGCGGATGGTCCGGTGGCCGCCGGTCGGCTGGCTTTGCTGATAGCCCTGATCGTCCGATCCGGAGCCTTCGGGTTCGGGACCGGAGTCCCAGCTCCCCGTTGGGGAGTCCCAACCACTCATCTGTGCTCAATTCCCCGTCGCTGTGGAAGACGGCTGCTGGTCAGCGCCCGAGATCCTGGCGTGGCGGGAACCGCGCCAGACCAACGCAATATGTGGAGGCTACACAGGAATCGCGCTGATCATGGGCAATACCCCCAAAATCGACAAGCGACAGTACACGTCGGCTCGGGTTAGATCCGCAGGTTAACCGGCTCATGCCGAACAGATGTACGACTGCCACGCCGAGGCTTCCGCGACCGCCCCGGGCCGGGATTCAGGCGGACTTCTCGCGCGGAGTACGCCGGCTGACGTCCCTGGGCACGATGGTCGGGTTGACGTTCTCGAGCACGGCTTCGCGCGTGATCACGACCCGCTCCACGTCCTTGCGGCTCGGCACCTCGTACATGACCGAGAGCAGAACCTCTTCCATGATGGCACGCAGGCCACGGGCGCCGGTGCCGCGCAGATTCGCCTGGTCGGCGATGGCTTCTAGCGAGTCGGGGGTGAACTCCAGGTCCACGCCGTCCAGCTCGAACAGGCGCCGGTACTGCTTCACCAGTGCGTTGCGTGGCTCGGTGAGGATCTGGATGAGCGCGTCCCGGTCCAGGTTGTGCACGCTGGTGATGACCGGGAGGCGGCCGACGAACTCCGGGATCATGCCGAACTTCAGCAGGTCTTCCGGCATCACGTCGGCGAACTGGTCGGTCGTCGCCTGAGCGTTCCGGACCCGGAGCTTGGCGTTGAACCCCATCCCGTTGTGGCCGGACCGCTGCTCGATGATCTTCTCCAGCCCAGCGAACGCCCCGCCGCAGATGAACAAGACGTTAGTCGTGTCGATCTGGATGAACTCCTGGTGCGGGTGCTTGCGGCCGCCCTGCGGGGGCACCGAGGCGGTGGTCCCCTCCAGTATCTTCAGCAGGGCCTGCTGGACGCCCTCCCCGGACACGTCACGGGTGATGGACGGGTTCTCGCTCTTGCGCGCGATCTTGTCGATCTCGTCGATGTAGATGATGCCGGTTTCGGCCTTCTTAACGTCGTAGTCCGCCGCCTGGATCAGCTTAAGCAGGATGTTCTCGACGTCTTCGCCGACGTAGCCGGCCTCGGTCAGGGCGGTCGCGTCCGCGATGGCGAACGGCACGTTGAGCAGCCGGGCCAGGGTCTGGGCGAGCAGCGTCTTGCCCGAGCCGGTCGGGCCCAGCAGCAAGATGTTGGACTTGGCTAGCTCGACGCCCTCGTCACCAGGCCTATCGTCGCCGGACTGGACCCGCTTGTAGTGGTTGTACACGGCGACCGAGAGAGCCTTCTTGGCCTTGTCCTGGCCGATCACATATGCGTCGAGGAACTCGTAGATCTCNNCGCGGCTTGGGCAGGCTGTCCCACTTGAACTCGGTGGGCTCGGCGAGCTCTTCCTCGATGATCTCGTTGCAGAGGTCGATGCACTCGTCGCATATGTACACGCCTGGGCCGGCGATGAGCTTCTTGACCTGCTTTTGACTCTTTCCGCAGAACGAGCACTTCAGCAGGTCCCCACCGTCACCGATGCGTGCCACCCAGATACTCCTTTACATGGGGCCGCCGTGACGGCCGGCTTGAGAGGGCCGACCGCCTCCGGCGGGCATGTCCCGCGAGGCCGTCACGTGTTGCATATCGACGGTACCGCTTCCTGGGTTCGATGGACACCATCAAACCCCGTCGGCGGCCCGAGAGGAAGAGCTGATTCCTCCCGGTAAAGACGACACTACCTCGACCGCGCGCTCACTACCGCGTTTGATCATGGTCAGGACCTCATCGAGGATGCCATATTGCTTGGCGTCCTCGGCGGTGAGGAACTTGTCGCGCTCGATGTCGTGGCGGACCGTCTCCTCATCCTTGCCGGTGTGCCGGGCCAGGATGACCTCCATCGCGCTCCGCATGCGCAGGATCTCGCGAGCCTGGATCTCCATGTCGGTCGACTGGCCGTAGCCGCCCTCGGTGGCCGGCTGGTGGATGAGGATCCGAGAGTTGGGCAGGGCCATCCGCTTGCCCTTGGTCCCGGCCGCGAGGATCACCGCGGCCGCGGAGGCGGCCTGGCCGATGCAGCACGTGGTGATGTCCGGCTGGATGAACTGCATGGTGTCGTAGATCGCCATCATCGAGGTCATCGACCCGCCGGGCGAGTTGATGTACATCGTGATGTCGCGGTCGGGGTCGATCGCCTCCAGCGTCAGCAGCTGGGCCATGACGTCGTTGGCGGAGGCGTCGTCGACCTGGACGCCGAGGAAGATGATCCGCTCCTCGAAGAGCTTGTTGTACGGGTTCATCTCCTTGATCCCGTACGACGTGCGCTCCACGAAGGACGGCAGCACGTACCTGGACTGCGGGGTGAGCACGCTCGGCTCCTTTGGCTGGGTCATGACAGAACGCCTACGGTGGGCACCTCGACGGCGCTGCGGATCACCTGGTCGACGAAGCCGTAGTCCTTGGCCTCCTCGGCGGTGAACCAGCGGTCGCGGTCGGCGTCCTTCTCTATTTGCTCGATCGGCTGGCCGGTGTGGTAGGCGGTGCGCTCGAACAGCGTGCGCTTGACGTAGAGCATCTGCTCGGCCTGGATCCTGATATCGGACGCGGTACCGCCGATCCCGCCAGACGGCTGGTGCATCAGGATCTGCGCGTGCGGCAGCGCGTACCGCTTGCCGTGGGTGCCCGCCGTGAGCAGGAACTGTCCCATCGATGCGGCCATGCCCATCGCGTAGGTCGCGATGTCGTTCGGTACGTACTGCATGATGTCGTAGATGGCCATGCCCGCGTAGACCGAGCCGCCCGGGGAGTTGATGTAGATGCTGATGTCGCGCCTGGCGTCTTCGGAGGAGAGCAGCACGATCTCGCCGCAGATGCGGTTGGCCATGTCGTCGTCCACCTGCTGCCCGAGGAAGATAATGCGGTGCCGCAGCAGTCGCTGGAACAACGGGTCCCCGAACGGTTGGGCCGGTGGTTCCGCCGCGGCCACGATCGATGGCGGCGTGGGGGTCCACAGGGGCTGAGTCACACTATTCACCTGCTCCAGTCACATCTGGTGTCGTTGTCAGGACCATAACGCCGGCGCGGAACCTGATCGTCCCGCGCAGCGCGGTGTTCGCTACCGGCGCACGGAGCGCGCCGAGGGCAGGCACGA
>PLIQ01000098.1 GCA_003140115.1 Actinomycetota bacterium
AGAGTCGCTCCCTGGACGCGGAAGTAATGCCGCTCCCCGGGTTCGGTGCCGCCCGCCCAGGCGAAAGTGAGGTTGTCCAGCCCGGCGCGTTCGAGCTCCCGCAGCTGGACCCCGGCGACCTCGTCGGGCAGCCGCCGCGCGAACGACCCGACCAGCCCGGCCAGGTCGTCGAGCTGGATCCGGGTCAGCGCGGAACCCGGGATGCCCTTGGGTCCCGAGCGGACGTAGCTGAGGATGTCGCGCTCGGCCTCGTTGATCACGTAGTCCGGCTCGGGCTCGAAGACCGGGTCGGGCCGCTCGACCTCGCCGATCCTGGGTACCATCCGGGCGGCCAGATCCGGCGGCGGGCGGTGGTAGATGATCGCGGCCTGCCGCTGCGCGGCGTCCAGCGAGTTCACGAACAGGAAGCCGAGTTCCTCGTCGTCGGCCAGCGGGGCCAGCAGCCCGTAGGACGCCGGCTCGGCGCCGAGCATGCACGGGGTGGGCGACACCCACCTACCGTCCACCACGGTGAAGTTGAGTGACACGTGATGCCCGGCCACCTGCCAGCCCCAGACCTCCGTACCCGGCGATCCGAACACCTTGAAGCTGTACCGCTCGGGATCGAACAGGTCGGCCAGCCCCGGCACCAGCGCCCGCAGCACGTGCTCCATGGCCATCACCGAGACGACCTTGGAGTACCCCAGCAGGCTGGTGCCGGCCACGATCAGCTCGTGCGCGAGCCGGCGCTGACCGTCGTCCAGCGCGCCGATCGGCAGGCCGTCGCGGTCCAGCGCCGGCAGGTACGACCAGTCGCGCCGCTCCTCGCCGAAGGCAAAGCACGCCCGGCTCCGCTGCGCCTGCGTCAGCGCGGCCAGGAACGCCGCCGCGGCCGCGGCCATCCGCCCGGCCGTCTCCGGCACCGCCAGCCGGCCCCCGTCATTCATCTGCGGCTCCGTGATCGTCATGGTTCCTTTTCTACCGAACGACCCGCGGTGCCCGCTTCCCGCCCCGGCTACACGCGGGGCAGGATCGCGGCTAGCAGGGCGCCCATCCGGCTGGCCGAAGCCTGGCCGGCCTCGACCACCTCGGCATGGCTCAGGCCATGCCCGGCCAGACCCGCGGCCAGGTTGGTGACCAGCGAGATGCCGAGCACCTCGGCCCCGAGCTGGCGGGCGGCGATCGCCTCCAGGCCGGTCGACATCCCGACCAGGTCGGCGCCGAGCCGCCCCAGCATGGTGATCTCGGCCGGGGTCTCGTAGTGCGGGCCGGGCAGCATCGCGTAGACCCCTTCGGTCAGGCTCGGGTCGGTCTCCCGGGCCAGCGCGCGCAGCCGCCGCGAGTACAGGTCGGTCAGGTCGACGAACCGCTGGCCGACCGACGGCGCGGGCCCGGTCAGCGGGGACTTGCCGGTCAGGTTGAGGTGGTCGCTGATCAGCACCGGCTCTCCGACGGTAAGCCCGGACCGGATGCCGCCCGCCGCGTTGGTCAGCACCACCACCCGGGCGCCGGCCGACACCGCCGTGCGCACGCCGTGTACCACGGTGGCCGGGGGCAGCCCCTCGTACAGGTGCACCCGGCCGAGGAACACCAGCACCCGCAGCGGCCCCGCGCTGACCGAACGCACCGTGGGCGTGTGCCCGGCCACGGTGGGTTCGCCAAACCCGCCGAGTTCGGTCAGCGGGATCTCGGCCTCGGCGGGGCCGATCGCGTCGGCGGCCGGGGCCCAGCCCGACCCGAGCACCACCGCGGCATCGGCCCGCCCGGTCAGCGAGGTAAGTCGGGCGGCGCTGGCCGCCGCCGCGGCGTACGGATCGGGGTGCGTCACGTCCAGCATCATGGCGTATCACCACGGCCCGTTCGGCCAAAGATGGAATTACCCGTGTTTCGGGGTACCGTGACCAAGTGGACGAGGAGGCGGTGACCCGAGAAGTCGGGGAAGCCCCGGGGGCCGATCCGCAGTCGCAGGCCGAGCAGGCCGAGCAGACCGCGTGGGATGACCCGCGCCTGCCGTGGTCGGGCAAGCCGCGCCGGGTGGACATCGTGCTCTGGGCCGGCATCGTGCTCAGCGGCATCTACTACTGGGCCCTCCTGCCGTTCGTGGCTCCGCTGGTCGGCACCCATCCGGTGCTGCTCGAGGTGCTCAACGGGAACACCGCCGCGATCATCGCCGCCGCCGCGTTCGTCCGGGTGGGGCACGGCACGCTGGTCATCGTGCTGCTGGCCGCCATTCCCGGGCTGATGAAGTTCGACGTGCTCTACTGGTGGGCGGGTCGGCTGTGGGGCGAGCGGCTCATCGCGATCTTGTCCGGCCGGCGCAACCGCGGCGACAAGTACATGGCCCGGGTGCAGCGGTGGGGCTGGAAGTTCACCTGGCCCGCCGTGATCGTCGCCCCGTTCCTGCCGATCCCGACCGCGATCATCTACGTGGTGGTCGGCTGGGCCGGGATGCGGCTGGTCACGTTCCTCATCCTGGACGCCATCGGGTCGCTGCTGTGGGCCGGCCTGCTGGCGGGTCTGGGCTACGCGCTGGGTCACCGCGCGGTCGTGGTCGCGCAGGAAATCTCGCACTACGGGCTGTGGATCTCGATCGGGCTCATCGTCGTGATCGTGTTCTTCCAGGTGCGCTCGCAGCGTCGCATGATGCAGATGGCCGCGCAGGCCAGAACGGCCGCGCAGGCCGGTCGCGGCGATGAGCCGGCCGCCGACGCCTAGCCCTTGACCACGCCCGGACCCGCCAGCCCCCGTCAGCGGCTGGACTGGCGGACCACCAGGCGGCTGGGAACGGTCCGCACGCCGTGCGCCGGCTCGTCGGCGATCGCGGCCAGGAGCAACTCCGCGGCCACCCGGCCGACCTCCTCCAGGCACATGTCGACCTGGTCGCGACCAAGACGTACCTCACCGGCGGAAACGGCTCGCGGCACGTGGACGAGGGCTTCGGTGACCGGTTCGAGCTGCCGCCCGATCGCGCGTACAACGAGACCTGCGCCGCGATCGCCAGCTTCCACTGGACCTGGCGGCTGCTGCTCGCCACCGGCGACGCCAAGTACGCCGACCACATGGAACGCGTGCTCTACAACGGGTTCGGCGCCACGGTGGCCACCGACGGGCAGCGCTTCTTCTACGTGAACCCGCTGCAGCGCCGCGAGGACCACTTCGAGAAGGACGACCCCGGGCGCCGGCGGACCTGGTTCAGCTGCGCCTGCCGCCCGCCGAACATCGTGCGCCTGCTGGCCTCGCTCGATCACTACCTAGCCACGACCTCCGGCGACGCGCTGTACGTCCACCAGTACACCGGGTCCCGCCTCCGCGGCGCAGACCTCGACGTGGAGGTGACCACCGACTACCCGTGGTCCGGCGCGGTCCACCTGCGCGTCCGCGCCGCGCCCGCGGCCGAGCGCGGCATCGCGCTCCGAATCCCGGCGTGGAGCGCGCATACCCGCATCTCGGCGAACAACAAAGACCATGATCCCGAACGAAGCCTGGTTCTCCCCGCCTATCACCACCTTCGCCGCGCGTGGCAGCCAGGCGACGAGATCACCCTGCACCTGGACCTGACCCCGCGCTGGACCCATCCGGACCGGCGCGTCGACGCGGTCCGCGGCTGCGTGGCGATCGAGCGCGGACCCCTGGTCTACTGCTTCGAGCAGGCCGACCAGCCCGGCGTCCAGGTGCAGGACCTGGCCGCCCGGCCCGGCTCGGTGCTGGGCGAGCGGCCGGTGACCTTGCCCGGCGTCGGCCAGACGATCGAGGTCACCGCGGACGACGTGCTCCTGCCTCCGGCGACCGCGGCCCTGTCAGTCCCGCCCGGGCCGGTGCCCGCCGCCGCAGGCACCCCGGCAACCGCAATCGCGATCCCGTACCTCCAGTGGGACAACCGCGACGGCGGCCCCATGCGCGTCTGGCTTCCTCGCGCCGACGCCTAGCTGGCGTTAGCTGTCGAGCCGTAACGCGACTGCCGGGGGCATGGCCCGGCGGTACTGCGGCGTCGGCTGTCTCCGTGCTCATGGTCAAAGGACAGGCACGCACGGGCTGGGCGGAAGGGCGGCGATCTGGGACACAGTCGAGGTTTGGGCGGCGGAGGCGGAGCTGGCGGCGGCGGGGCCGACCCCTAGGGCCAGGGCGGCTGCGGCCAGGATGCACGTGCTGCAGGCGAGGCGGATTCGGTTCATCGGTTGCTCCTCAAGGCGGTCCAGGTCTCGGGTTCGTTCGGCCGGTTCCCACTCCACCACCGCGGCGGCCCCGCGCGGATCGGGGCCAGCCCTTACCCGCATGAGGGCCAGCCCCGATGCCAGGAATGCTGACTGTCCGTACCGTTCGCGTTGTGTTCACGTGCGTGATCGCGGCTGGCCGCGATGGCTGCCCCGCCCTCGTCCGCTATGCGGTCGCAGGTCAGGGCGCGGGCGTGAGAGTTCCGTTGACACCGCGCGGGAGACCGCGCCGATGCGCGAGGGAGACCGTCATGAGGGTAGCTATCCGGTGGGGTACAGCGGCGCTGACGGCAGGGGCGCTGGCGGCCGGGCTGGTCATGAGTCTGGCGCCAGCCGGAGCGGCCGCAGCGAGTACGGTGACAGCCCCCGCCGGGCGCGCAGCTGGGCTGGCTGAGATCAGCGGCGCGAGTGCGCTCGTGCCGGGGCCATCGTGCTGGTCGGCGACGATGTGCCTGGCGGTCGCCTCGTTCGCCCAGGGCAACACTAGCTCCCCGGTGCTGACCGGGGAACTGTGGAACGGCACCTCCTGGACGGCCGAGCTGACTCCCGAACCGGCCGGGGCGTGAGGCCCGAAAACTGCCCGGCATGCCCACCGGCTTGCACCGCGTCACGCTGCGCGTGACCGACCTGGAGGGCGGCGGCCCGGCCGGATAGGCCGTATAAGCCCCAGTCCCGCCTCCCGCACCTCTTTCCCCAACACCCCTCTAGCAATGGCGGTGTCACAACCCCATCGAGCGGGCCTCGGCGGCCACGGCGAAGAGTAGCAGCGGCGGGAAGACGATGAGGATTGTCCAGTATCCGACCTCATGCCAGAGCCACCACCACAACAGCCAGAACACTGCCGCCACGCCAACCAAGGCGAGCCCGGCGATCAGCAGGACCTTCCCCTCGTCATCCATTGCCTGTGCTCCCTGCCGCTAAAGTCCCTCGTTATCGAACCTCTGTTCTATTTATGACCTGTGGCGGCTGATCATAAACCTCGCTCCTTGGCGCTGCGGCCGGGCGGGGCGCGGACGGTGGCGGCTGGTTCGGCCATGCGGGTCGGCCTCCTGTCGCCGCGGGGAGGGATGGACGGGCGCTTGGTCGCGACGCCGCAAACTCGGGTTGTTTCGGAGCGCTCACCCAGCTGCCCGAAATCACCACGTAAGCCGGATGCTCCGCGTCGATGGGGTCCTTGTGGCTGGCGGGGAAGGATGGCGCGGTGCGGGGGCGGCCGGACGGGGTGCGGGCAGGGGCGGGAGGCGAGCCCCCGGCGGCAGTTACCCGCGGGGTGAACTGGACACCCGACTCACACTCCCGGCAGTCGCGGACCAGACTCTGTGGACGCCGGACACAACGGTTGTCACCTCCCGTAGGAAGCCTCCTGCAGGAAGCTCCCGTAGGTAACCCTCCGGTTGGAAATCGTGGCTGCCGCCGCCTCGAGGGGCGCCGGGGTCACGACCGGACGCCGTAGAGGTACTCCAGCGCCAGCTGGTCCAGGCGCTCGTAACCCAGGCCGCGTCGTCCGAGCGTGTCGGAGTCGGCCGTGGCGTCGCGGACATCGCGCCACGTCTCACCGGCAGCGAGCGTCGGCGCGCGGAGCTGGTCCACCCCGGACGCGCGCAGCGCCTCGGCCACCTCCGGGTCGGCCCGGAACGCCCGGACCTTCGCCCGCAGGATCAGGTAGTTGCGCATGCACGCGGCGGCCGACACCCAGACGCCCTCGTCGTCCTCGGTGCGCGGCGGCTTGTAGTCGAAGTGGAACGGCCCGTCGTACCCGCCGGCCTCCAGGGTGTCCACTACCCAGAACGCGCCCCGCACGTTCCCGGCGCCGAACCGCAGGTCCTGGTCGTAACGCGGGCCGTTCTGCCCGTTCAGGTCGATGTGGAAGAGCTTGCCGTGCCACAGTGCCTGCGCGATCCCGTGCGCGTAGTTCAGCGAGGCCATCTCCTCGTGCCCGATCTCGGGGTTCACTCCGACCATCTGCGGATCCGCAAGGCGGCCGATGAACGCCAGCGCGTGACCCACGGTCGGCAGCAGTATGTCGCCCCGGGGCTCGTTCGGCTTCGGCTCGATCGCGAACCGGATGTCGTAACCCTGCTCCCGCACGTACGCGCACAGCAGGTCCAGCCCCTCGGCATACCGGTCCAGGGCCACCCGGATGTCCTTGCTCGCTCCGGACTCGGCGCCCTCGCGGCCGCCCCAGAAGATGTAGGTGCGAGCGCCCAGTTCCGCGGCCAGGTCCAGGTTCCGCATCACCTTGGCCAGCGCAAACCGCCTGACCTCCCGCTCGTTCGCGGTGAACGCCCCGTCCTTGAACATCGGGTGGCCGAACAGGTTCGTGGTCGCGGTCGTCACCACCAGCCCGGTCTCCGCCAGCGCCTTGCGGAACGCGCCGATCCGCTCGTCCCGTTCGGCCGGGGTGGCGTCAAAGGGAAACACGTCGTTGTCGTGGAAGTTGACCCCGTAAGCGCCCAACTCGGCCAGCTTGTACACCGCCCGCTCGGCCGGCATGGGAGGCCGCACGGCCGAGCCGAACACGTCCACCCCCTGCCACCCCACCGTCCAGATCCCGAACGAAAAGCGGTCCTCGCGCGTGGGGACGTAATCCGTGCTCACCCGGCGTTCCTTCCCTGAGCTGCCACTGACGCTCCCCATGCTTTCACGCCCGCCGCGCGCCCCCATGATCATGGCGACTTTCGGGAAACTTTCGGCCCGCCGTCGCGAGAACATCATCGAGCTGGCGTTTGGCGCAGGCCGCAGGTGACATCTCCATGATCGTGAAGGCTTTTGTACGGCTAGCGGTACAAATTCCTCCGTGATCATGACTCCCCTACGGGAGAACCTGCTGGTGTGGCGAGTGTGATGGGTGGGATCACACGGCCGGCAGGGTGCATGTGCCACCGGCCCGCCGCCGGGCATCAAGTACGATCGGCGCTGTTGACGGCTCCCAGGCCCAGCCCAACGCCGTCAGGCTCGATCAGCTGGATGATCTGGCCGACCTTCGGCGGCACGCGGCGGTCCTTTAGCGTCGCGGCGCCGCCTCACGCGCCGCACGCACACCGGCGCGGCGGCGACCATGACCAGGGTGAGAGCGCTCAGCGCGAGCAACTCCGGGTAGTCGCCGTACCCGTGGTAGCGGAACACGACGCGGTCGGTGCCCGCGGGGACGTCGACGGCGACGAGCGCCGGCGCCACCATCCGGATAGGCTGCGGCCGGCCGTTCACGGTTGCCGTCCACCCGGGGTCATAGGAGGCGCTGAGCACCGCGACTCCGGGCTGGCGCATCCGTACCGTCGCCGAGGCCTCGCCGTCATTGAGGTCGGCGCGTTCCGCGATGATCGTGCCGGCCGAGGACTGGCTTCGCACCGTCGGCAGCGGGCCATCCGCGCCGCCGGACCCGTACCTGACCCCGAGATACGCGCCGTCCGCCGCGAGCCCGGATCCAAGCAGCGGAACGCTGCGGGTACCCACGTTCGTCCGGTTCGCCGAGATCTCGCCGACGATCTGGCCGGCCTGGACGTAGCCGTCGCCGTTGATCGTCCACAGCCAGTAGGGGCCGGAGCGCATCGCCAGCCGCGCGGGCACCGGCGGCCGCTCGCGGGCGGGAAGGATGAGGTAGCGGATCCCGAACAGCCGGTAGTCAG
>PLIQ01000030.1:0-2311 GCA_003140115.1 Actinomycetota bacterium
TACTACGACCTGTGCCTGTACTTCGTCCTCGCCACGACCGCCCGGGCGCACGAAGCCGACGCGTACGCCGTCGTGCAGGCCTGCTGGGACCAGGCTTCCCAGCTGTTCGACCCGCCCTTCGAGCGGGTCCGCATCCCCTACGAAGGCAGCTGGCTGCCCGGATACCTGCTCAAGCCCGATGCCCGTGACATCCGGCGGCCGACCGTCATTCTCAACGGCGGGAGCGACACCACGAGCATCGACATGTACGTCTTCGGCGGGGCGGCCGCTCTCGAGCGAGGCTACAACGCCCTGATCTTCGACGGCCCGGGTCAGGGTTCGCTGCTGTTCCAGCGTCAGGTCCCCTACCGTGCCGACTGGGAGAAAGTCATCACTCCCGTCGTGGACTACCTGCGTTCCCGCCCGGAGGTCGACCGAGACCGCATCGCCCTGCTCGGTCTGTCGATGTGCGGGGAGGCGGCGGTACGCGCCGCCGCCTTCGAGCACCGGCTGGCCGCGGTGGTCCCCGACCCCGGGGTGGTGAACGCCTGGCTGGCCTGGCCCGCGTCCATCCGGGGCCTGTTCGCTGACGGCGCCACCAAGGCCAGGGTGAATCGCATCTGGCAGCAGGACATCGTCCCGCACCTCGACCCCGCTAACTGGTTCACTATCGCCAAGCGCGCCGAGCTGTTCGACATCGCGTTCATGCTCGCCAGCCGGGCCGGCCAGACCTCCCCCGATCTGTGGGACCTCGGCCAGGCGATCATGAAGGTCGACTGCAGCACGGTCGCCGGCCAGGTCACCTCCCCCACGCTCGTCACCCAGTACCAGGACGACACCTTCTACCCCGGCCAGGGCACCCAGCTCTACGGGCTGCTGCGCTGCCCTAAGACCCTCCACGAGTTCACCACTGCCGAGAGCGGCAGCGAGTACCACGACGCGCCCATGGCCCCCCAGACCCGCAACCAGGTCATCTACGACTGGCTCGACTCGCTCCTCGCAAGCAGCTAGCAGAGGCCCGGCAACATCAGTGAGGAAACCGAAGAGATATGTCACATTCTCCGTCCGAACTATCGGTCAATCCGCGAGGAGACAGCATGCCCAGCCAGCCCGTGCCCGTGCCGCCCGCGATCTGTCTCGCAGACTGACTGTCGCGCGGCCGGATCAGGACCAGGGCCTGCCGCATCTCGGGCTGGTCGGTGACACTTACACGATCCTGGTCACCGGCGCGGAGACCGCGGGGAAGTACACGCTGATCGATATGTACGTGCCGCCGGGCGGCGGGCCGCCGCCGCACCGGCACGACTTCGAGGAGATGTTCACCGTCCTTGACGGCGAAGTCCTGGTGACCTTCCGCGGCGAGACGCTCGTGGCCCGCGCCGGAGAGACCATCAACGTGCCGGCCAACGCCCCGCACTCGTTCACGAACGCCGGAGATACGCCGTCGCGGTTGCTGTGCATGTGCGCGCCCCGGGGCAGGAGGAGTTCTTCACCCTGGTCGGCCAGCCCGTCGCCACCCGGACCCAGGCGCCGCCGCCGCTCGACGCCGCCGCGCGGGCGGCCTTCATCGCCAAGTCGAAGGCGCTCACCCCCGAGTACAAGACCGAGCTGCTTCCGCCGCCCGGCGCGAAATAAAGGACGGGTGCCGAGATGACCTTCACGCCGGACGCTCAGGTGGCCGCAGTTCTCGCCGCGGCGTTCGAACGCAGCTGCCCGCCGCCATCCCCGCCGGTCGGTGACGTGGCCAGCCGCCGCGTCGCGCTCGACGCCATGCTCGGGTACTTCAACAACCAAGCGCAGCCAGTTGCCAGCAAAGTCGACATCTCCGACCACGGTGTCGTCACGCCCGACGGGGCCACGCTGCTCGCGCGGTGGTACCGCCAGCCGTCGAGCGAGACCAAGGCGGCGGTGCTGTACCTGCACGGCGGCGGGATGATCGTCGGCTCGGTGCCGATCTTCGACGGGCCGGTCTCGCGGTACGTGGCCCGTACCGGCGTCTCGATGCTCTCCCTGGAGTACCGGCTCGCACCAGAACACCCCTGTCCCACTCCGGTCGAGGACGCCTACGCCGGCCTGGTATGGCTCGTGGGCCACGCGGCTGAGCTGGGCGTCGACCCCGGCCGCATCGCGGTCATGGGCGACAGCGCCGGCGGCGGGCTCGCCGCCGGCGTCGCGGGGCTGCCTGCCTGGGCGGCCGCGGACCGGCGGAGGGTGCTGAGGGCACCGGCCAGGTGCGTGAGGTCGGTGCCGGGCAGCGGAGCCCGCAGCAGGCGGTCGAGCTCGCGGTCGAAGACGGGGGCGGCGATGCGCAGGAGTTCGATGCCCTTGGGGG
>PLIQ01000030.1:2345-2500 GCA_003140115.1 Actinomycetota bacterium
CGCGAGACCGACGCCGCACTCCTGCTGCAGCCGCCCGTCGACCGCCCCCCACAGGATCGTCTCGAACCTCACCAGGTCATCGAATACCTGCCGCAGATCAGTCACGTGATCTCCCGTCCTCGGCCGCACGCACAATCTAGCATAGAGCTAACTAG
>PLIQ01000170.1 GCA_003140115.1 Actinomycetota bacterium
TGCGGGTAATCTCAGAACGCAAGAGCCCCTGCTGCGCTTGCGCTGAGCAGGGGCTTCGTATGTGTGGGGTGCGGGAGGGATGCGCAATGCCCGCCATCGTGCTGGTCGGCGCTCAGTGGGGCGACGAAGGCAAGGGCAAGGCGACCGACCTGCTCGGCGACCGCGTGGACTACGTGGTCCGCTATCAGGGCGGGAACAACGCCGGCCACACGGTCGTCATCGGCGACGAGAGCTACGCGCTGCACCTGCTGCCGTCCGGGGTGCTGTCGCCGCGGGTAGTGCCGGTGATCGGCAACGGGGTGGTGATCGACCCGCAGGTGCTGCTTGACGAGATCGACGGGCTGCAGGCCCGCGGCGTCGATTGCGGAAAGCTGCTGGTCTCGGCGAACGCGCACCTGATCATGCCCTACCACCGGGCGCTGGACAAGGTCACCGAACGGTACCTGGGCAGCGCGCGGATCGGCACCACCGGGCGCGGCATCGGGCCGTCCTACGGGGACAAGATCGCCCGGATGGGGATCCGCGTCCAGGATCTGTTCGACCCCGGCATCCTGCGCAAGAAGCTGGACCTGGTGCTGCGGGAGAAGAACCAGGTGCTGAGCAAGGTCTACAACCGGCGCGGGATCGACCCGGAGGCGTGCGCGGCGGAGTACGAGCGGTACGCGGAGCGGCTGGCGCCCTACGTGGCCGACACCGGGCTGGCCCTGGGCCAGGCGCTGGACCAGGGACAGGTGGTGCTGCTGGAGGGCGCGCAGGCCACCATGCTCGACGTGGACCACGGCACCTATCCGTTCGTGACCTCCTCCTCGCCCACCGCGGGCGGCGCCTGCGCCGGGTCCGGCATCGGGCCGACGCGGATCTCCGACGTGATCGGCATCGTCAAGGCCTACACGACCCGGGTCGGCGAGGGCCCGTTCCCCACCGAGTTGCGCGACGCGACCGGCGAGTGGCTGCGCAAGAGCGGCGCCGAATACGGCGTGACCACGGGCCGGCCGCGCCGCTGCGGCTGGTTCGACGCGGTCATCGTCCGGTATGCGACCCGGGTCAACGGCATCACCGGCTACTTCCTGACCAAGCTGGACGTGCTGTCCGGGCTGGACCAGGTGCCCGTGTGCGTGGCCTACGAGGTGGACGGCAAGCGGTACGACGAGATCCCCATGACCCAGACCGAGTTCCACCACGCGGTCCCGGTCTACGAGTACTTCGACGGCTGGTGGGAGGACATCTCCAAGGCCCGCACCCTCGACGACCTGCCCCCGAACGCCCGGGCCTACGTCGCGGCCATCGAGGACATGATCGGCGCCCCGGTCTGCGCGGTCGGCGTCGGCCCGCGCCGCGACCAGACCCTGCAGCTCCGGGACCTGCTCCGGCAGGGCTANNGCCAACGCAGGACTGGCCGACACGGGGCTCGCTGACCTGGCACCGGTAGGCTCCTGGCGTGCGCATTCTTGTCATCGGGTCGGGCGGCCGGGAGCACGCCATCGTCCGCGCGCTGAGCGCGGAAACGGACCGCCTGCACGCGGCCCCGGGCAATCCGGGGATCGCGGCCCTGGCGGAGACCCATCCGGACACCGCGCCGGTCCCGGAGCAGATCCTCTCGCTGGCGCGCAAGCTCGGCCCGGACCTGGTGGTGATCGGCCCGGAGGCGCCGCTGGTCGCCGGGGCGGCCGACCTGCTGCGAGAGAACGGCGTGGCCTGCTTCGGGCCGGACGCCGCCGCGGCCAGGATCGAGGGTTCCAAGGCGTTTGCCAAGCAGGTCATGGCCGAGGCCGGGATCCCGACCGCCGCGTCGTTCACGTGCCGCACCGCCGCCGAGGCGGACCGGGCGCTGGCCGCGTTCGGGCCGCCCTACGTGGTCAAGGACGACGCGCTGGCCGCGGGCAAGGGCGTCCTGGTGACCGGCGACCTGGACGCCGCGCGAGCGCACGCGCGGGCCTGCGGCACGGTCGTGATCGAGGAGTTCCTGGACGGGCCCGAGGTGTCGCTGTTCGCGGTGACCGACGGCGTGGCGGCGGTGCCGCTGCTCCCGGCCCAGGACTACAAGCGCGCCCGGGACGGCGACCAGGGGCCGAACACCGGCGGCATGGGCGCCTACGCGCCGCTCCCCTGGGCGCCCGGCGACCTGGCCGGGCAGGCGATGGACCGCGTGATCCAGCCGGCCGTCGAGGCCATGGCCCGGCGCGGTACCCCGTATCGCGGGCTGCTGTACGCGGGGCTGGCCTTGACCTCAGCCGGCCCCAAGGTGGTCGAGTTCAACGCGCGGTTCGGCGATCCGGAGACACAGGTGGTGCTGGACCGGCTGGAGAGCCCGCTGGGGCCGCTGCTGCACGCAGCGGCGACTAGGGGCCTGGGCGGCATCCCGCAGCCGCAGTGGCGCGCGGGGGCGGCGGTGGCGGTGGTGATCGCCGCTGAAGGCTATCCCGAGGCGCCGATCAAGGGCGACACAATCATTTTGACGGAACGGGCCGTGGTGCCAGCGGCCGGGGAGGCAGGGAGCGGGACGGCGGCGCGGGCTTATGTGCTGCACGCGGGGACGGCGCGGGATGGGGCCGGGGAGCTGGTTTCGGCCGGGGGGCGGGTGCTGAACGTGGTCGGGAGCGGCGGGGACGTGGCCGCGGCGCGGCGGGCGGCCTATGAGCTGGCGGGGACGGTGCAGATGCGGGGCGCGTGGTACCGGCGGGATATCGCCGCGGGGCAGTGAGCGGAGCGGAGGCGGGGACGGGGCCCGGCGCCGGGAGCGGGACGGATCCGGCCGGAGCTGGGGCCGGGGGCGCTGAGGTGGCCGGGGCTGGGGCCGGGGGCGCTGAGGTGGCCGGGGCTGGGGCCGGGGGCGCTGAGGTGCCGCTGCGGGTTAGCACGCTGGAGCTGTTCTTTGACCTGGTGTTCGCGTTTGCCATTACGCAGCTGACCGGGGTCTTGTCGCATGACGTGACGGTGCTCGACGGGGTGCGGGTGCTGCTGGT
>PLIQ01000511.1 GCA_003140115.1 Actinomycetota bacterium
CCGGGGCGGCCGGGCAGACCGGAGAGACAGGAGCGGCCGGGCAGACCGGAGAGACAGGGGCGGCCGGGCAGACCGGGGCAGCCGGGCAGACCGGAGAGACCGGGCAGACCGGGCAAACCGGGGCGGCCGCCTTATCATCCGCGGAGCATGCGCCGGGGAACTGGCAGTGCTGATCTCACGAGGCGACGAGCCGGCGTAGGTGCAGCGGGATGTCGTTGGTCTGGCCGATGTCCAGCGGGAAGGACGGACCGTTGAGGCCCTTGCCGAGCAGGTTCTGTACCTGCACTGGGCGCTGGACCGCGGCGTGACGTTCGGTATCTGGGGCGGGGCCACCGAGGACGAGCGGCGCGCGATGAGCCGCGCGCTGGTGCCACCGCGATCCTCGCGTTAGGCCGGGCTGGGCGGGCAGCCGCTGAGGCGGGTCGAACCGTCACTGCTGCTCCCGGTTCGCGGCGATGAACGGCCGGACGGCATCCCCGTGCTAATCGAGGAAGTCGAGTAGGGCGGCGCTGACCAGGTCGGGTGCTTCCTCGGGCAGGAAGTGACCGGTGGGCAGCGCGGTACCGCGGACTTCGGTGGCGTACTGCTGCCAGACGCTGAGCGGGTCGTAGGCGCGTCCGACGAAGGCCTGCGTCCCCCATAGGGCCAGGACCGGGCAGTCGATCTTCTGCCCGGCGGCGAAGCTCTCCTCATCGTGGATCAGGTCGGTGCTGGCCGCCGCGCGGTAGTCGGCGCACGAGCCGGCGATCGTACCCGGGTCAGCGAAGCAGCGGATGTAGTCATCCATGATGTGCGGCTCGATGCTCGCGCCCGGGCCCAGTAGCGGACCGATCAGGGACCGGACCCAGAAGCCGGGATCGGCGGCGATCAGGCGTTCGGGGATGCCGTTCGGTGCGGTCAGGAAGAACCAGTGGTAGTACGCCGTGGCCATGGCCCGCGTCACGTTGCCGAAGACGTGCCGGGTCGGCACGATGTCCAGGACCGCCAGCCGGGTGACGGCGCCGGGGTGGTCCAGCACCAGCCGGTGGGCGACGCGGGCGCCCCGGTCGTGGCCGATGAGCCCGAACTCGGTGAAGCCGAGCTGGCGCATGAGCCCGGCCTGGTCGCGGGC
Source organism: Actinomycetota bacterium (assembly GCA_003140115.1). The sequence continues at coordinate 1,112 of PLIQ01000511.1, forward strand.
CATGGAGCGCTTGGCGTACACCAGCATGGCGGGGTCCGGAGCGGGCTTGGCGGAGTCCCCGTAGCCGCGCAGGTCGGCCACCACGACCGTGTGGTCCTCGGCCAGGACGGGCGCGACGTGGCGCCACATGAGGTGGTTCTCCGGGTAGCCGTGCAAGAGCAGCAGCGGCGGCCCGGACCCTTGGACCGCGCAGTTGACGGTGACGCCCTCGACGTCCACCCGCTGGTACTCGAAGCCAGCCAGTCGCGGCGGCGAAGCAGGTGCGGTCATGATCACATCGTGTCAGCCCGCGGGATCCACGGTGCTGACCAGGTCCGGACGGGGCGCACGCCGCACCTCACCGAGGCTGGCGACAATCGGCTCGCCGATTACGGCGAAGCGCCCGCGAGAGTCAACCCTGACGGCCACACCGGAAGTACGGGCATTACCATTTTCGATAAGTTCCGTGAATTCTTCGAAACCGTTAGCTCCTTCCCGCGGGTGGAGTAACGCGCCAGGCTGGTCATATTCATTAGGAAGACCTCGGCCGAATGGACTGCGGCCAGGATAATTGCGTCGCTNNCGGCTGGACACGCCGGCCGCACCACGTGGACTTGGTCCGGCTCGTCGTCGCTGGCGCCAAGCGGCCGCCGGCTGGGAGGTCCGCGCAGTACCGTGGTCGGTGGTGACGCGCGAGGGTGCCGGAACGGGCACCGCGGGGGCGGAGGTGGGGTCGAGTGCGAGTCCGGGCGGGCGTGGCGGGCCTGGCCGCCGCCGTTTTTGGCCTCTGCGGGTGCGCCGCGGCCGGGTCCGCCCAGGCCCCGGTAGCGCAGCGGCAGGTGACCCCGGCCTCGAGCGCGGCCCCTGGCGCGCTCGCCGCCGCATCCTGGGCCGCGCCGTCGGCTCGCCCGGCGGTGTCTGCCGCCCGGCGGGCCAGTAGCCAGCTGGTCACGGTGACAGCAGCCTCGTACGGGGCGACGCAGGCGGAGCTCACCGCGTACCGGCGAGTCGACGGGCACTGGCGCCGGGTCTACGGGCCATGGATCGCGTGGATCGGGCGCAACGGGATGGCCCCGCCGGGCGCCAAGCGGGAGGGCGATGGCCGCACCCCGTCCGGGACGTTCGGCTTCGGGTTCTTCTTCGGGGTCGACCCTAATCCGGGGGTGCGATTCTCGTACCGGAGGATCGACGGGTTCGACGTCTGGGACGATGACCCGTCGAGCCCGCTGTACAACGAGTGGGTGGATGACCGGTACGCCGACGCTGGCGCCGCTCCCGAGCCGATGGACGTCTCGGCGTACGACTACGGCGCGGTCATCGCGTACAACACGGCCCGCACGCCCGGGCTCGGCAGCGCGATCTTCCTGCACATCAACATCGGCACGCCGACGGCGGGCTGCGTGACGTTGCCCGTGGGTGAGTTGCTGAAGATCCTGCGCTGGCTGAACCCGGCCGCATCGCCGCGGATCGAGATGGGCGTCGGTACGCCCCGGACGGCGCCGTGACGGCTGGCGACCAGGCAATTTTATTGCCGCGCATAACGAGATTTTCCGCGTTCGCCGGTTTACCCTAACGGTGTTGGCGCTTGGCCCGGTCGGCGCGGTGTCTCCGGGAAACCCGGCGCGGAAATGGGTGGGGATAGACATGGCGGGTAACCAGCTGCCGTCGGTTCAGCACATCGTCCAGCTCATGCTCGAGAATCGCTCGTTTGACCACATGCTGGGATTCCTGTATCCCAACTCGGCGAACTTCGAAGGCCTGACCGGCAGTGAGTCGAATACCGACGCAAGCGGCAATACGGTGACGGTATACCAGATCGATCACACGGCTACGGGGGCTTATTTCATGCCGGGCGCCGATCCCGGTGAGGGATACGCGAACACCAACGCGCAGCTGTTCGGCACCGGTGACCCGCCCAGCCCGCCGGTGGCGACCAATAATGGTTTCGTCACGAGCTTTGCTGACGCGATCAGCTATGACCAGCGCTCGAAGCGCAGCGTGCAGACCGGCACGACGCCCTCGCAGATCATGGGGATGTTCACTCCGGCCGGGCTGCCGGTGCTCTCCGGCCTGGCCGCCGGCTTCGCGGTCTGCGACCACTGGTATAGCTCGGTGCCTACCGAGACCTTCCCGAACCGGGCCTTCGCCTGCGCCGCGACGAGCCAGGGGCACATGAACGACGGCGTGGCGTCCTACACCGTGCAGAGCATCTTCGGCCTGATGACCGCGCACAACCTGAGCTGGAAGATCTACGGCTATAACGAAGAGCCGCTGACCCGGAAGAACTTCCCCGATACCCTCAGTGCACCCGAGACCTGTTTCGGGAAGTTCGCCGACTTCCAGTCCGACGCGGCCGCGGGCACGCTGCCTGCGTACTCCTTCCTCGAGCCGAGCTGGGGATCGACGGGAAACAGCCAGCACCCTAACTACGACGTCTCGCTCGGTGAGCAGCTCATCCAGGCGGTCTACAACGCCGTCCGCGGCGGTCCGGGCTGGCCTCAGACGCTGCTGTTCATCACCTATGACGAGCATGGCGGCCTGTACGACCATGTGTCCCCGCCGCTGGGTGCCACCCCGCCGGACACGACAACACCCGGCGATTACGGTTTCGACTTCACCCGCTTCGGGGTCCGGGTCCCGGCTGTCCTGGTCTCGCCCTTGATCCAGGCCGGCACGGTGTTCCGGCCGGCCGGGTCGACGCCGCTGGACCATACGTCGGTGCTCAAGACGATCGAGACGCGCTGGGGTCTTCCGGCGCTGACCGGCCGGGACGGCGCAGCGCCCGACGTCGGCGACGTGCTCACCCTGACGACCCCCCGGACCGATGATCCGCTGGCCAACGTGACCGCGCCGACCTCCAGCGGCGCCAACCCGGCGGTGGCCGAGGTGTCGCACATCCAGACGGTTGACGCCCAGCTCACCTCGCAGCTGCCCGTCCCGCTGGGCGAGTTGCATTCCGCACCGCTGCTAGCAAACCAGCAGACCCCGGCGGACTTCGACAACTACGTCAAGACCCGGACCGCCACCTGGAAGACAGCCAAGGCGCAGGGACACGCTCCGCGCGGCTAGGGGGCGGGGCGGGCCCGGCGCTCGGGCGGGAGCATGCGGTGCGCCATCTGGACGGTGACCGACTTCCTCGGGGACCAGACGCTTCGCTCCTCGTACGGCCAGGCGTAGGTCAGGCTCCCGTCGCGGATACAGTCGAGCAGCCCCGGCGCGCCGAGTTCGTGCGCTGACCACTCATAAACCTGCTGCAGCCTGGGCCAGATCACTCCGAAGTCGAGGAGGCGGCCGAAACCGAGCTCGTCGGAGAGGTAGTCGCCGACGCTGCCGGTGAGCGGGTACTCGTCTGGAAGGACCCGGGACAGCTGGAGGAAAATCCCGGTCATCCCGAGCCTCGGGTCGCCGAGGAGGGGAGCGAGCGGACGAAGCCACCCGAGCGAGATCCGGGGCGCGGCGACCAGCGCGTGCGTGTAGAGCACGCGACAGAGCACGACGTTCATGAAGAAGCGCTCGGCGGCGTTCTCCGACTCAGCCAGGTCGCGATGATCGAGGTAGGCGGCGACGACACTCGCGTTGTGCGCCCGGTACCAGGCCCGGGCGGTCGGGTAGTCGGCGAACGACATCCAGTAGTCCACGGTCCGCGACGAGGACGGCCCGGCGAAGTCGCCGCTCAGCGCCACCGACTCGCACCCGTCGCGCAGCAAGCGCTCATTCACCATTCGCCACCACGGGCTGCCAGGCCGTTCGCCGCTCGGCGGCTCGAGCACGCCGCGCCGGAGCTGCCAGCGCATGAACGCCATCGCCGCGCGTCGATACGGCAGGTGCCGGGGAGCCCGGCCAAACGGTCCGCGATACGTGCGCTCGACCAGTGCGAGCCGGGCCGCCGGGTCGTCGCGCACCGCCGCGACCTGCTCCGCCGCCCACGCAGCGGCCGGGGCCTCAGTCTCCACCTGGCTATCCTGCCACGCCGCTACGCCGCGCTTCCCTCCATGCCCGGCGCGGCTAGCGGGGCGACCGGAGCGCGGCAGGCGGCAAGCAGCCGGCCCGCGAGCGCGGCGGCCTGGTCGCGGATCTCCGGAATGGCGGTGGTCTCGTACAACTGCCCCCGCAGCGGCGGGCCGAGGGTGAAAATGCGGTCGCTCGGCGTACCGGACGCGGTCAGCAGGGCGCCCCGAGCGTCGGCCTCGATGCCGAGCCGGAGCGGGTCTGGCCGGGCCAGTCCGGCATCGAGCAGGCCGCGCAGCAGCGGGTCCGTGGTGGCGGTGACGTCCGGGGCGGGCCCGGTGGCGTTGATCAGCCAGCCGGCCGCCACCTCGACCACCCGGCCGCCCTGCTCGATCCGGACGCACAGGCCCGTCGGCGTCTCGCTGACCGCGACGAGGCGGCCGGGTAGCACCGAGAGCCGGCCCGCGGACCGGAGCTGGTCGATCCTGCGGGCGGTCGCGGGCGGC
>PLIQ01000200.1 GCA_003140115.1 Actinomycetota bacterium
CCCACCACCCCCATCACCCCCTTCACCCCCACCAGCCCCGACGGCCCCACTAACCCCGACGGCCCCGTCATCCCCCCCAGCTTCGGCGCCCGCGTTCTCCCTGGTGTTTCCCCTAGCTCCGGCGGCCCGGTCTTCCCTGTTGATCCCGCCAGCCTCGGTCCTGTCCTCCCCGTTGTCCGTCCTGACCCTGTTGTTCCTCCTGGCCTCGCCGCTCCCGCTGACCCGGTCAGCCCCAGTGGTCGCGTTGCACCCGGTGTACCGCGCCGGGCCCGGTCGGCCCGGCACGGGTCCGCGGGTTCGTCAGGCTCCGGCCGCCGGTCCGCGCCTGCGAGCCGGCAGGTCAAGCGCGCGCGGATCGCGGGGCTGGCCATCGTCGCCGTCGGGATACTAGTGATCGGCCTGGCCACGGGTTTCGGCACGGAGCTGTCCGCGGAGCCCACCGCGCAGGCGTTCCTGCTCGCCTGGCAGCAGCAGCACTACGCCGCCGCGGGCGCGCTGACCACGGCCTCGCCGGGTACCGCGGCCGCCGACCTGAAGGCCACCTTCGCGCAGCTCGACGCCACCCAGCTGTTCCTGACCATGGATTCGATTACCCAGCACGGCGGTACCGCGGAAGCGTCCTTCACCGCCTCGGTCGATCTGGCCGAGGAGGGGCGGGTCTGGACGTACCACGGCTCGTTCGGGCTGATCCGGACCGACGGCACCTGGACGGTGCGGTGGGCGCCGAGCGTGGTCTACCCGGGCCTCGGCCAGGGNNGCCGCCGTGCTCGACGCCGAGGGACAGCCGCTGCAGGTGCCGAGCCCGGTCTACGTGGTGGGCGTGATGCCCTCTGCCCTGACCAACCCGGCCGCGACGGCCGACCGCTTCGCCACCGCGACCGGGCTGGATTCCGGGCAGGTGCTCGGCCAGATCAGCGCGGCCCCGCCGAACCAGTTCCTCAAGCTCGCTTCGCTCGATCCCGCGACGTACTCGAGCCTGCGCCCCGAGCTCCGCGACGTGCCCGGCCTCGTGGTTCAGCGGCAACGAGCGCGGCTGTTTCAGGCCGAAGCCGGCGGACTGGTCGGTGCGGTGGGCAACGAAACCAGCCCGGTACTGCGCAATGAAGGCGCGTTCTACCTGCCCGGCACCACCGTCGGGCTGTCCGGCCTGGAAGAGAAGTATCAGCGTCAGCTCCTCGGCATGCCGACGACCGAGGTCGTCGCGGTGACCTCGACCGGCCGCCAGGTGGGCGTGCTCGCGCGGTGGCCGGGTGTGGCTGGCACTCCGGTGCGCACCACGATCAGCTCGAAGGTGCAGGGCGCAGCGCTGGCCGCGCTGGGCGGAGTATCCAGCTCAGGGGAGATCGTCGCTGTCCAAGCGTCCACCGGAGAGGTGCTTGCGGTGGCCCAGCGCCACGCGTCCGGCGCGCCCGCCGCGGACGCGCTCAACGCCAGGCTGACGCCGGGCACCGCGTTCACCATCGTGTCGGCCGCCGCGTTGCTGGGGACCGGGGTCAGGGCGGGGACCCAGATCTCCTGCGAGAACTCCTTCACCGTCGGCGGGCAGACCTTCACCAGCGACGCGACCGGCGCGACCAAGTCCTTCAGCGACGACTTCGCCGATGGCTGCGGCACGGCCTTCGCGGGACTCTCCGAACGCCTCACGACCGGCCAGTTCGACCAGGTGGTAAAGGGCTTCGGCATCGGATCCGACTGGTCCTCCCTGCCGGTTCCCGCCTTCTCCGGGTCGGTCCCGTCCGCGGCGGGCGTGGCCGCCCTGGCCGCCGAAACCATCGGCCAGGGCAACGTCCAGATGAGCCCGCTGTCCATGGCCATGGTCGCCGCCGCGGTGGACTCGGGCAGCTGGCATACCCCGCAGTTCGTCGAGGGTTCGCCAGACCCCTCGGGAACCGCCCTGAACCCCAGCGGCGTGTCCGAGCTGCACAGTCTCATGCGCAACGCGGTCCTCTCGGGTGACGCGCGAGCGGCCAGCCAGCCGGGGACGCCGGTCTACGGCCAGGTCGGCCTGGTCCACACCGGATCGACCTGGACTAGCTGGTTCGTCGGCTTCCGCCGCGACATCGCCTTCACCGTCATCGAGTCGGGCAAGACGTCGCAGCTTTCCGCCGCCGCGCTGGCCGGCGCGTTCCTGTCAGCCCTCGGCAACTGACCTCCGCTTCGAGTCCAGCCCAACACCAGCCAGAGTCGCAGCACAAGCCCTCACACGTGCACCCCGCCCGCACCACGTGCACCCCGCCCGCGCCACCCGCCGGGCCCGCACGCTCCGGCGCCAACCGGTCCGATGCTCCATCGTGCCGGTTATGACCGGCTCTATGCTCCATCGTGCCGGTTCGCCCTGACCGACAGGAGCCGGGCCGACAGCGGCCGGTCACTTTGCGTTATGAAAATGTGACCAAAAGTTGCGAAGAGTAAGCAACCGTGCCAGTGCTCACGAGCGTCCTCACGTGTGACTGGGATTCGCTCGGGGGTTGCGGCCCAGTCAACGTTAAGGTCCGGGCCTCATCTCGGGGGAGACCCGGCCATCAGACCGGCTCCGACCCTGCCGGTCGGCCCCTGCGGGCGCGTTTCGGCCACCGCCAGCGCTCGCAGGGGCCATTTCTCTTGAGCGCCCCACTCCTGCCCCAGACCGGCGCGCCACCCCCGGCCAGCCGCGCCACGCCGGCCGGGAATTCCGGTTGGCTGGCGTGAGTTGTAGGTAGACGGTCCAGTACGGCAGAATGTATCGCGCTGGCCGCACAACTAAATAGGGGGGTGAACGGTTTCGACTTTGGTGGTTGAACCAGGGGAAGCGGGCCGAGGGTTGCAGTTATGACCTCGTAAATCCTGTGACTGCAAACCAATAAGTGCCAACACATCGCGCACTGACCTCGCTCTCGCCGCTTAAGACGAGTTAGAGGTCTGTCAGCCCGGGGATGCCTTCGACCCGGTGCCTGGCATCAGCTAGGAGGATTACTACCTGACCCGGTCGCGGGGCCAGGCGGGACATCAAACAGCGGCTGAGCCTGTCGGCGCCTTGCTTGCGTGATCGCCGGGGCTGAGAAAAGCACAGCAAGCTGCGCCCGGAGAAGCCCTGGTGATGCACCGAAGGACGCGGGTTCGATTCCCGCCACCTCCAAGAGTGCTCGAGGTCCAGCCTTGAGCATTGTTGGAGGTGTCCGAGGCCCCCGATGACAAGTAACGAGCTTTCGTGTCCGGCCTGCGACGGCCGCTCAGGCGGATGCTCGGGTGGATGCTCCAGCATCCGCTGCTGACGGAAGCCCGGCAGCAGCCGGGCCAGCACCAGCGCGCCCGCGATACACGCCAGGCCGCCAGACACCACCGATACCGTGTTGCCGAAGGCGGTCGCGACCGCCCCGGACTCCACGTCCCCGATCCGGGGGCCGCCGGTCACCACCGCGGTCTGCAGCCCGGACAGCCGGCCCCGCAGGGCGTCCGGCACGGCCTGCTGGATGATCGTGTTGCGGAACACCGCCGAGATCACGTCGGCCCATCCGGCCACCGCCAGCAGCGCCAGTGCGCCGGGCAGCCAGGACACCAGCCCGAAGCAGGTGATGGCGACGCCCCAGATCAGGACCGCGACGATGACGGCCAGCCCCTGACGACGGACCCGGCTCACCCAGCCAGTGGTGAGCGCGCCGACCAGCGCGCCCGCGCCGGGAGCGGCGTACAAGAATCCGAGGGTCGACGCTCCGCCGCCGAACAAGGTCGTCGCGAGCGCCGGGAACAGCGCGCGCGGCATCCCGAACACCATGGCGTTGATGTCGATCAGGTACGCGCCCTGGATGGCCTGGCGACCCCGCACGAATCTGAGGCCCTCGACGATGGAGCGCAGACCGGGCCGGTGGTCCGCCGCTCCGGCGGGAGGCTGCGGGGAAAGCAGGAAGGCCGCCAGCAACGCCGCGCCGAAGCTGGCCACGTCCATCCAGTAAACAAACCTGACCCCGGCCCCGGCCAGCAGCAGCCCGGCCACGGCCGGGCCCACCACCAGACCGAACTGGAACAGGGACTGGAAGATCGCGTTCGCGGCCGACATCTCGGACCGCTGGACTAGGTTCGGGATGATCGCCCCGCGCCCGGAGCTGTCCAGCCCGGCGAACCCGGCCGTCAGGGCCGGGAGGACGAACAGCGGCCACAGCGCGGTACCCAGGTCGGCGTTGACCGCCAGGCCCGCGCTGCAGCAGGCCATCAGCACCTGCGCGAGCATCAGCAGGCGGCGGCGGTCCATGGCGTCGACTACTGATCCGCCCAAGAGCGCTCCGCCGATCAGCGGGAAGAGCTGGGCCAGCGACACCAGGCCTACGTCGAGGGACGAGTGGGTCAGCTGGTACACCTGGTACGGCACCGCCACCGTAGTCAGCTGGGTGCCGAGCACGGACACGAGCTCGCCGAGGACCAGCAGGCGCAGATCGCGTGACCGCCGCAGCGGGCTCAGGTCGATGAGCACACGCCGCACCGCCCGAGCCCGCCGCTCGGCGCTTTTCTCCAACTTCGCTTCCTCCCGTACCGCCCCGGAGCTCAAACCAGGCCGGCGGGCCCGCCCCACGGCTCAGACCAGGCTCCCGGGGCGCCGGCCCGCGCTCAGCAGATTTGATCACGCGCCGCGCCGGCGTAATCGCTCAACGGCCGGCGAAAAGCCTGCTGCGCGCCCCCGGACGGCAGCGAGCATGACCGATCATTACCATTCTGCTTCCGAACACGGGATAATAGGGCGACAGATAGGAACGGTTGTGACTGGCCGGTTCCGCCGCGGGCACCCGGGATTGCAGCGCGCAGCGCCTGAGGGCGTGGTGCTCGCCGAGGTGCAGCGCATGGAGCCGGGAGGAAGGGGATGGGAGAATGGCGGCGATGAAGCCGCGGACGGGCGACGGTCCGCTCGAGGTCACCAAGGAGGGGCGCGGCATCGTGATGCGGGTCCCGCTTGAAGGCGGCGGGCGCCTGGTTGTCGAACTGACGGCGGACGAGGCGGCTAAGCTTGGCGACGCCTTGAAGTCCGTGGTCGGGTGACCGGGCCTAGTCACCCCTCTTGACCGCGGCGAGCAGGCCATTGCCCAGCGGCACCAGCACCGGGACGAGCCGGTCATCCCCGCGTACCTGGTGAGCGAGGTCGGTGGTGCCGTCGAAGACCTCGGGGTCGTCCCGGAGCGTTGCCGTCGGCAGCGCGTTATTGAAGGCCACGACGCCGCCGGGCCGCAACAGCCGCAGCGCGGCGATCAGGTAATCCGGATAGTCTCGCACATCGGCGTCACAAAAGACCATGTCGTAGGTGCCATCGGAGAGCCGGGGAAGCACGTCCAGCGCCCGGCCCAGGATTAGGCGGCATTGGTTTTGCGCGAAGCCGGCCTGGGTGAACGCTTTCCGCGCCATTCGCTGGTATTCCGGCTCGATATCAACGCTGGTGAGCGTGGAGCCGGGGCGCATTCCGCGCAGCAGCCAGATGCCGGAACTGCCGCAGCCGGTACCGATCTCGACCGCGGTCCTGGCCCCGACCGAGCAGGCCATGAAGCGTAGCGTCGCGCCTACCGCCGGTTGCACCGGCTCGGTGCCGCCCAGGTCGGCCGCATACGCCCGGGCGGCCAGCAGTGGCTCGTCTTCGGGTATGTATTCAGCGGCATAGGCAAGTGGCGTCATCCGCAGCAGCCTAGCGCCAGATGCGCAGGTCCGGGAACTCTCCCGGGTCCCGGGCCGTTACCTAGGCGATATCGGCCGTCCTCTGCGGTCCTCATGGCCGCGCCGTCGGCCTCTCGGTCCCCAACTGGCGCAACGGAAGAATCCAGGGCACGATGGTAAGAGTCGTGGCAATCTGCGACCCGGAGGGCGGTTCGTTGGAGGAGGCCAGGGCTCTGGAACCCGCGCCGACACAGCCTGCTCAGCCCGAGTGGAACCTCCCGACGTGGGAGGACATCGTCCGGACGCATTCCGCTCGGGTCTACCGGCTCGCCTACCGGCTGACCGGCAATCCGCACGATGCCGAGGATCTCACCCAGGAGGTCTTCGTCAGGGTCTTCCGGTCGCTGTCCAGTTACACCCCCGGGACGTTCGAGGGCTGGCTGCACCGCATCACCACCAACCTGTTCCTGGACTGGGCCCGGCGCAAGCAGCGGATCAGGTTCGAGGGCCTGGCCGACGAAATGGCTCACCGGCTGCCCGGCTCCGAGCCCACGCCCGCGGAGGCCTTCGATGACAGTCACCTCGATGACGACGTCCAGGCGGCGCTGAAGGCCCTCCCGCCGGAGTACCGCGCCGCCGTGGTGCTCTGCGATATCGAAGGGTTCTCGTACGAAGAGATCGCCGCCACGCTGGGCGTCAAGCTGGGTACGGTGCGCAGCCGGATCCACCGCGGGCGAGCTCAGCTACGGGCCGCACTCGAGCACCGAAGGCCGGCCCCGGTCACGGCCACCGGAGCCGCCCACGGCAGGGCCACCGACGCTGGAGCCACTCACGGCAGGGCCACCGACAGCAAGGCAACCGAAGACAAAGGCACCGGAGCCCACGCCTGGGGCCAGGGACGCCGGCGTCAGAGCCTGGTACCCCGGCTGAAGCGGTCAGGTGGATCATGAGCCACCTCGGTGACCGCCTGTCGGCCTTGGTCGACGGCGAACTAGACGGAGCGGAACGCGATCGTGCGCACGCCCACCTGGCCAGCTGCCAGCAGTGCCGGACCGAGGCTGCCGAGCTCCGGGCGCTGAAGCAGAAACTCAGCATGCTCTTGTCCGGGGCCCCGGCCGAAGCGGCCATGACCCGGCGCCTGATCGCCATGACCGGTCCCGGCGGGCCGCTGCCACCGCGGCGGCGGCGGCTGCGCCTGGCGCCCGCTCCGCGGGCCGCGGGCCGGCGAGAGATTCTACGGCCGGGTTCCAGGGGACCGGTCCGCCGTCGCTACCTGGTGTTGGGCGCCCTGTCGCTCGTCGTCGGTCTGAGCACGGCCGCCTTCACCGCGGGCGGCGGCGGTGAGGCGGCGCCCGGGCCCAGGATCACGCCGCCGGTGGAGATGTACAGCGTCGAGCACGCGATCACCACCGGCGAGGTTCCGTTCACCGGCCCGTCGGGTCAGCCATCGCCAGGGGCATCGGTGGCCGACTCGGACGTGACCCAACCTTGAGGCCGCTGTGTTCGCCTTCAACTGCCCTGTAAACCACGGCCGCCCCGTAAACCACGGCCGCGGGCCAGCGCTGCTGCTAGCCGTGCTCGCGGTCGCCGTGCCTAGTTTCCTGGTCACCGCCTGCAGCGGCCAGCCCGCGGTCGGCGCGTCGCCGGACGCAGAAACCGCAGAAACCGTGGCGGCGCCGGCCGCGGGCACGCCGTCACCGACCACCCGGCGCCCGGCCAGCGCCCCGGCCAGCGCGTCGGCCAGCGCCCTGGCCGCACGCCTGCTGACGCAGGCGGCCCAGGCGGCGGTCGTGACCTCCTACCAGGGCGAGGAAATCATCTCGCACTCGGGCATGAGCGGCGGGACCGTGCTGGTGTCGGACATCTGGCACGCCAGCGGCGGCCAGACCGTGACCCGGACGCTGGTCGCCGGGACGTACTCCAGCAGCGAGCCCTACCTGTCCTCCGACACCGACGCGCAGTGGCCCGAAGGCGTGCTGGGCGTTACCACCCAGCTCGTGCACCTGCTCGAAATGCACTACGTGGTGGTGTACGCCGGAGTGGGCTCGGCCGACAACCGCGCGGCCCAGATCGTGGAGGCGCGGCGCGACAACGGCAGCCTGGCCGCGAGGTTCTGGCTGGACGACGCCACCAGGTTGCCGCTGGAGCGAGAGGTCTTCGACACCGCCTCGCACGTGATCAGCGAAGACGTGTTCTTCAACGTCCAGTTCTCCAAGCAGGCCCCGGCCGCCGCGCCGGCCGGCGGACCGTCCGATCCGCAGGGACCGTGGACCGATCCGCTCCCGGCTGCCCAGCTGCTTGCCCTGCGTTCTCATGGCTGGCTGGTCCCGCCCGAACTCCCCGGCGGTCTCTCGCTGTTCACCGGCGCGCAGACCCACACCAGTACCGGAGCCGTGCTTGACCTGGGCTATTCAGATGGCCTGTCGGTGGTCTCGGTGTTCGAGCAACGCGGCAACCTGGCCGCCAAGCTGACCGGCTGGCAGAAGATCACCGTGGCCGGCCACGCGATTTATGCCGCGGAGCCGGATCAGCGGTCCCTGACCTGGTCCAGCCGCGGCATGGTGTACACCGTGATGGCCGACGCGCCGGCCCAGACCGTCGACAACGTGATCAGTGTCCTGCCGCACGACACGCCGCCCGGCTTCTGGAAGCGGATGTCCCGCGGCTTCGCCCGGCTGGCATCGTGGGCCAACCCCTTCCGGTGACGGTGAGGTCCATAGCCCGGCTACGGTCCGCTCTGACACGGTTTAGAGTGGACGTACGAGTGCGTGACCTCACCAGCGCGACGGAGACCTGAGCGTGTTCGATCTGAATATCCCCAAGCTGCTTATCCTGGCGGTGATCGCGCTTATCGTCTTCGGCCCGAAGGAGCTGCCGAAGATCGCGTCCCAGGCCGGCCAAGCCCTGCGTGACCTGCGCCGGATCGCCGAAGGGGCCAAGAACGACCTGCGCGAAGGGCTGGGACCGGAGTTCGCCGACTTCGAGATCGAGGACCTGAACCCCAAACGGTTCGTGCAGAAGCACCTGTTCGACGACCTGAACGGGAACCACGGGGACTCCGCGGCCACGGCCGCCGCGCAAGCCGGCCGCCCGCGGGCCAACGGCGCGCCGCTCGCCCCCGGCGAGCGCGCCCCCTACGACATCGACGCCACCTGAACCCTTAAAAAACCGACTAGCGCGGCGTGAGCCCCAGCTGACGCCCAGCCAGGCCGCGGCGGCGGGCGCCGAGTTCGTCCGCGATCTTCCTCAGCGCGAGCGCCGCGGGCGAGTCGGGCTCGCCGAGCACGAGCGGGATCCCGGCGTCGCCGCCTTCGCGCAGCCGGACATCGAGCGGCACCTGACCGAGCAGCGGTACCTGCGTCCCGGTAATCCGGCTCAGCGCCTCGGCCACCGAAACTCCGCCGCCCGAGCCGAAGATCTCCGTCTGCTCCCCGCAGTGCGCGCAGACCAGGTAGGACATGTTCTCGATGACCCCGGCGATCCGCTGATGGGTCTGCGTCGCGATCGCTCCGGCCCGCTCGGCCACTTCCGCGGCGGCCAGCTGCGGGGTCGTCACCACCAGCAGTTCGGCCGAGGGGAGCATCTGGCCGACGGAGATGGCGACGTCACCTGTGCCGGGCGGCAGGTCGAGCAGCAGCACGTCCAGGTCGCCCCAGTACACGTCGGCCAGGAATTGCTGCAGCGCCCGGTGCAGCATCGGCCCGCGCCAGACCACGGGCGTGTTGCCCTTGGTGAACATGCCGATCGAGATGACCTTCACGTCGTGCGCCGACGGCGGCATGATCATGTTCTCGACCGGGGTCGGGCGGCCGGTGACGCCCAGCATCCGCGGCACCGAGTGGCCGTAGATGTCGGCGTCCACCACGCCGACCTTGTGGCCCGAGGCGGCCAGCGCCACGGCCAGGTTGACCGTGACCGACGACTTGCCCACCCCGCCCTTGCCGCTGGCCACCGCGTAAACCCGGGTCAGCGAGGCCGGCTGGGCGAACGGGATCTGCGGCTCGGGCCGCCCGCCGCGCAGCTGGGTCTGCAGGGCCTGCCGCTGCTCATCGCTCATCACGTCCAGGTCCACGCGGACCGAGGCCACGCCGGGCAGCTTGCTGACGGCCGCGGTGACCTCGCGGATGATGGTGTCCCGCAGCGGGCACCCCGCGACGGTCAGCCACACCTGCACGCGCACCGTCCCGTCCGGCGCGATGTCGATGCCCTTGACCATGCCAAGCTCGGTAATGGGCCGGTGGATCTCGGGGTCTTGCACGCCGTCGAGTGCCTTCGTGATCTGCTCGGCGGTCGGCGGGGACATCAGCGGGGGACTCATGAGTTCATGCTACGAACCCACGTCGTCTCAGCCTAATTATCCCGAACGAAACGTGGTACCTGCCGCTGGTCACCCAATGGTGTTGCGTGTGCAGCCCGTTGGCTCGCGGGTGAGGGTTACGCTCCTGGGATGGAGCGAGCGTATCGGGTTCGGCGATCGTGTCTGGCGGTGCCGGCCAGCAGCGAGCGGTTCATCGAGAAGGCGCGCGGCCTGCCCGCCGACGAGGTGTTCCTGGACCTCGAGGACGCCGTCGCGCCCGCCGCCAAGGCGCAGGCGCGGGCGAACGCGGCGGCCGCGGTCACCGGTGACTGGGGCGGCCGGGTGGTCGCGGTCCGGGTCAATGACGCGGCCACCCAGTGGGCTCACCGCGACGTGCTGGACGTGGTCTCCGGCGGGGGAGTAGACGCCGTCATCTTGCCCAAGGTGACGTCGCCAGACCACGTCGTATGGCTGGACCTGCTGCTCGGCCAAGTCGAACGAGAGGCGGGCCTGCCGGTCGGGCAGACGGGAATCGAGGCGCAGATCGAGGACGCCCGGGGCCTGGCCGCGGTGGACGCGATCGCGGCGGCGTCGCCGCGCCTGGAGGCGCTGGTGTTCGGGCCCGCCGACTTCATGGCCAGC
>PLIQ01000348.1 GCA_003140115.1 Actinomycetota bacterium
GCCGCTTCCTCAAGTGTCGTCATCGGACCTCCTCGCCGTCCAAGGACCCTTCAACAGGGGCAAAGCGCCACTCATCGCCGACCGCCCGTTCCTCATTGGTGGAGCCGTTCGCACGTCGCATGCGACAAACTGTATCAGGCCCTCCATTCCAGTGAAGCAGCGTCCCCCAGGGCGAGTCGGTCCGTGGAGAGCAAGCACCAGGCCGAGTGTCGACCAGGAGGCCGACGAGAGCTTGGGACACCTCTACTGGCGGAGTTGAGCTCGCCTGGGCCGAAGGTCCTCGATTCGATCAAGGACCTCGTCCAGCGCCGTTTCAAGGTGAGATGGGTCGCGGCGCAGCTGCGCGAGCAGGGTGCCGCCTTGAACCGCAGCCAGAAGGGCTACAGCCAANNGCGAGGCTCGTGCTGCCCACGCCATGCTCGGACATGAGCTGCGCCGCCACCGCAACGATTCGGTCGCGGATTGCCCGCCCCTTCGGGGTGAGCCTGCGCTGATTTGCGGCTAGCCCGTTCGCGGTCATCAGCGTCCAGTTGTGCAAGATCGCCCAGAGCCGATCTCCGCTGCCTCGGACCCCTCTTCGATTCGCCGGGTGCCGACCAGCGCATGGCTAGGTCGTGCCGTGATCGGGCATTGACCTCCCGCAGATGCTCTGGAGCAGTCGGATCGAGGTGACATACACCTCAACTATAGCTCCGATGCTCCCCAGTCATGGAGTTGACACTTCAGATCAGTCGCGTTATTCTGTAGTGACTGATACATAATCAGACCAGCCATGTGGTCGACTTCCGGCCGCCTGGTCAGTCCGCACCGGGCGGCTCACCGGTCCCGGTGCCGCCGCCGATCTCGCCGTTGCCGCCGATATACCAGGTCCCGGTCTGCTCGCTGCCGATGGTCCCAGACCTGCGGCTCCCGTGGGTAAACGTGCGAGACGTCGCCGACGCGCACATCGAGGCGATGACCTCCGAGACGGCGGGCGGGAATCGCACGATCGTCGCGACCGACCCATTGTCGCTCATCGACGTCGCCGCGGTGCTCCGCGAAAGGCTTCCCGAGGCGAGCGCGAAGATCCCCCAGCGGGCGATGACGGCATGGCTCACCTGGGTCGCGAGCGTGTTCGAACCTCAGCTGCGCGACATCCGGTGGCTCATCGCCTCGGCGCAGCGCTTCGACCACGGCCCCGCCGAGGCGCTCCTGGGCCGCCCGGTTTCCTCGATCCCCGACACGATCGAGGAAACCGGCCGCAGCCTCGCCGAGCGCGGACTCGTCTGAGGCCGGCTGGAAGCCACGACAGGCGCGGGTCGGCCCACACCGCAAGAGAGCCGCGCCACGTTTCTCACGGCAGTCGAGGCCGCCAGGACCTTGCCAACAAGCCGAGCGGTCTTCGCGCACGCCAAGATCGTCTCCGTGCTCAGGTGCCGCAGTAGGTGAGGTACGGGGCGCAGCTTGCGGGTGCCGGCCCGGCGTAGTCTTCCAAGCCGGGCCGCTCCTCGAAGGGGCGGGAGACGACGTCCGCGAGACGGCGGAAGGGCCCCATCTCGCCCTCGGTCGCCGCGGCAAGCGCCTCTTCGACGCGGTGATTGCGCGGGATGTAGACGGGGTTGACCCGGTTCATCGCGGCGGCCACCGCGCCACGGTCGGCTCGCAGCAGGACCTCGCGGCGGGCGGCCCAGGCATCGAAAGGCTCCGGCTCAGTGAACAGCGTCCGCGCGGTGCCGGCGGACAGCGCGCGGAAGAAACGCGTGAAATCGACCGTCTGCGACCGCATCAGCTTTAGGACGTCCTCCGCCATAGCCCGGTCCGGGGCGGCGATCCCGAGCTTCGCCGCCATGCCCTCGGCCCAGTGACGCTCGTAGTCGTCAGTGAACCCGTTCAGCACCTCCGTGGCCGCCTCAACCGCTGCCTCGCTGTTGTAGTCGAACAGCGGCAGCAGGGCCTCCGCCAGCCGGGCCAGGTTCCACTGCAGGATGTGCGGCTGGTTGCCGTAGGCATAGCGGCCGCGCTCGTCGATGGAGCTGAACACCGTGGCCGGGTCGAAGGCGTCCATGAACGCACACGGGCCATAGTCGATGGTCTCGCCAGAAATCGTCGTGTTGTCGGTGTTCATAACCCCGTGGATGAACCCGACCAGCATCCACCGGGCAACGAGCCGCGCCTGTGCCTGGACCACGCGCCGGTACAGGTCCAGGTAGCGGTAGCGGTTCGGGGCGCCGGCCGCCTCCGGGTAGTGACGGGCGATGGCGTAGTCGGCGAGGGCGCGCAGCAGGTCACGGTCACCGGACGCGGCAGCGTACTGGAACGTGCCCACGCGCAGATGGCTCGCCGCCACCCGGGTGAGCACCGCGCCCGGCAGCGCTCTTTCCCGGATCACCCGCTCGCCCGTGGCGACCACCGCGAGCGCCCGCGTGGTGGGGATACCGAGGCCGTGCATGGCTTCGCCGATGACATACTCGCGCAGCATCGGGCCTGCCACGGCCTTGCCGTCAGCGCCCCGGGAGAACGGGGTGCGCCCGGATCCCTTGAGATGAAGGTCGCGGCGGCGTCCCTNNCGGGGCCTGCCCGGCCAGCAGCGCGACGCCCGGCGGCTCCCGCAGCTCCGCAGGATCGACGCCCAGCTCGGCCGCCAGCTCTTCGTTGAGCACCAGCAGCTCGGGGGCGGGCGCCGGGGCCGCCGTCCACGGCAAGGAGAGGCCAGGCACCTCGCGGGCGTAGGAATTCTCGAACCGGAACAAGGTCGGCGCAACGGTCATGCCTCCGAGACTACGGGCAGCCGCCGTCCGTCGGCCTGCCCGTCGATGCAGTGCGGTGGGCGCTCAGCATGTGCGGTCGCGCTTGGCGTGGTTGGGCTGTGGGCTGCGTCGGGTGGCGTTGCTCGGGTCGGCGCCGGTCCGTCTCGTCGCTGTAACGGTGCGGCTTCAGCTCATGGGATGGGGTCATCCCTTGAAGTGGAAGCCATGGACCAGCGACCCGCGCGCCATCGGCGGTGTCGCGCCGCAGTCGACGGCGGACTGGGCGTTCGTGCAGCACATGATCGCGTCGATGGACTCGAAGAAGGGGCGAGTCGGCGTGGTCCTGCCCACGGCGTCCTCTTCCGGGGCGGCCAGGAAGCGGCCATCCGCCAGCGCGTCCTGGACGACGACCTCCTCGAAGCCGTGATCGGCCTGCCGGCGAACCTCTTCTACTCGACTTCCATCCCGACCTGCATCCTCGTGTTCCGCGCCCCCGGCACGAAGGTTGAGGGGCGCCAGGGCGGGGTGCTGTTCATCGACGCGTCCAGGAGGTTCGCGAAGGCCAAGAACCGCAACGTCCTCACCTCCGCCCACATCGCCGATGTCGTGACCGCCTACCGCTCAAGGTCTGGCGCCGATGGCAGCCCGGCCGACGCCGATGGCGGCGGACTCGCGGCGCGATTCGTCCCGGCCGCGGAGATCGCGATGAACGGTTACGACCTCAATATCGGGCGGTACATCAAGCAGGCCGCTGCCGTGCAGGAAGACCTCGGCTCCCTCATCGACGCCTACAACATCGCCCGTGCCGACCGCCAGAAGAACGAGCAGCGCATGCTCGCAGTCCTCGCTGCCGCCGGGGTCGAGGGCTTTGATGAGTGAACGATCCGGGTGGGCGCAAAAGCCTCTTTCAGAAGTGGGAGAGCTGATCCGCGGTCGTCGTTTCACCAAGAACGACTACGTGGAAGCCGGGCTTGGCTGCATCCACTATTCGCAGATCTACACCGACTTCGGGCCTGTCGAGAACAAGCCCCTCACGTTCATCGCAGAGGATTCCCGTCCGCGAATGCGCCTCGCCCACACTGGCGACCTGGTCATCGCCGCGACAAGCGAGAACGTGGCAGACGTCGGGAAGGCGGTCGCGTGGCTGGGCGATGACAGCGTTGCGGTACACGACGACTGCTATATCCTCCGGCACGGCCTCAATCCGGCGTACGTCTCGTACTTCTTCACGTCATCGCTGTTCCACGCGCAGAAGATCAGGTACTTGTCCGAGACGAAGGTCGTGCGGATCTCGGGTGCGGACCTGAGCCTGTTGGACGCCTCCCGGACCCGGACTTGTGTTGGTCTTGTGCTGGCCGCAGCAGCCCGGCCAGCCGTCGCGCCTGCACCCCGGACCCGGCGCTGTCATATCGGCACGCGCCTGCCCGCGGCCCGAAGACCGGCTGCCGTCGGCACCCGCTGACCTGCCGGCCATCCCGTTTTACCCCTCGGCCAGGCCGGGAATAACTCACCGTGACGAACAAAGCATGCGTCGACGGACCAAAAGCACCCATAACGCCGATTCCGCGCGCAAGGTAATCAGCGATCCGTGGTTCTGGGCACGCGCCCAGATCATCCNNCTTGATTCCGATGGACGTGCTGATCAAGGTCTGAGTGACTGCAGCTGACCTCGCTGCTTTGGGGGTATCCGGCGATTCGGCCAGCGCGGCGTCGAGGAGTGCGGCGAACCGCCGGGGGTACTCGGCGACGACGGACCCGAGCAGATCCTGATACTCCTCGGCCATCGAGTTCACCTCACGGCTCATCGCGCCGATGTAGCGCCCGGTCCAGTGGTCGAACGCGCTGAGCAGCCGGTCGCGAAGGGGCCGGGCTGCGTCGGCGAGTACCCCGGTGGCCGCGGTAAGGCTCTGGTCCAGTGCCTGCGTGACGGCGGCAGTGAAGAGTTCCTGTTTGGAACCGAACAGCAGGTAGAGGCCGGGGCGCGAGATGGCGGCCGAGCGGGCGACATCCTCCATCGACGTCTTCCGGTAGCCGTAGCGCGCGAACGTGTCGAGGGCCGCGGCGAGCACAAGCTCACGACGACCACCGTCGGCGACACGTGCGTCGGACGTGCCCGGGCTGGCGGCGTTCATGCCCGCACTGTACACGCCGGTAAGCTATCTTTACAAGCTGAGTATAGGTTGT
>PLIQ01000254.1:0-7056 GCA_003140115.1 Actinomycetota bacterium
GCGGCCGGGATCGCGCCGATCGACCCGGGCTGGGTCGTCTCCCCGGGAGGGGCGGTTGGCGTGGTCGTCCCGCTGGTGGTGCTACTGGTACTGCTGCTACAGGCGGCAAGAGCGGTGACGCTCGCTACCGCAAGGGCAAGCACGCCGATGCGCTTGGTTCCGAATCTGGTCATCGCTCCTCCCTCCTTGCGCTGTTCGCGCCACTGGTCCGTCCTGGGGTCATCAGCTTGTCGCCCTTCTCTCTCGCAGTTCGCCGGGTGATCCGCTCCGCCACCGTCGCGGGGCACTGGGTCACAATCCCCCCGATAGCAGTACGGCCCGTCTCCCCGGCACATCCGCGCCGGCCCATGACGGGCCGGCCGGTCAGTTACCGGTGTTATGAGTTAGCGGAAGCGTAAGTTCCATATTGCATCGATCTCCAGGCAAAAAAGTCACAACTTGCCATCAATCCCTTGGGAACAGCGTCCCGCCGTGTCTCCGATAGCATTCGGACATTTCCAGATCTAACCACTTTTGTAAACTTCAGGCCCAGCGGACACAACGGACCTCGCCTGCGTGAAGGCTTGCCGCGGAAGCCGCGTCCGACCGCAGAATCTCCGTCCGCGACTGTTGCCGCCGCCAAGAACGTCGGTCGAGGCACCCCGCCGTGACATCCTGGGACGGTCGGCGTCATCTTCGCCGACCGCTACTAAGCGTAGCCGTATAACGATGAGTAGACCAACAGCTACTTTAAGTATCCGACGCGGAGGGGGTCGGCGTCGGCTGGCGCGTCCCCGCGGCGCGTCCCGGCGGCGTGAAAATCCGGGTTTCATGACGTGCCGCGGTCCGTAGGCCGGTCGGCGGCGGCCGGTTCGCTCGCGGACGCCAGGCGCGGGTCCGGTTCACCGGAAGATCGCCGCGGGTCCGGTTCACCGGAAGATCACCGTGCGGCGGCCGTGCAGCAGGACACGGTGCTCAGCGTGCCAGCGCACGGCGCGGGCCAGCGCGACCCGCTCGGCGTCACGGCCGATGGCCGCCAGGTCTTCCGGGCTGCCGGTGTGATCCACCCGGGCCACCTCCTGCTCGATGATGGGCCCCTCGTCCAGGTCGGCGGTGACGTAGTGCGCGGTCGCGCCGATCAGCTTCACGCCGTGCGCGTGCGCCTGATGATACGGCCGCGCGCCCTTGAAGCTGGGCAGGAAGGAATGGTGGATGTTGATGATCCGGCCCGGCAGCTTGGCGCACAACCCCGGTGACAGGATACGCATGTAGCGGGCCAGGACGACCAAGTCGATGCTCAGCTCGCTGACCAGGTCCAGCAACCGGCCCTCGGCCCGCTGCGCGGCCAGCGGGTCGTGCGGGTCGGCGGGCACGTGCTCGAAGGCGACGCCGTGCGCCGTCGCGAGCGCGGCCAGGTCGGGATGGTTGCCGATCACCAGCGGGACGTCGATGCGCAGCGACTCGGCCGCCCGCCGGTACAGCAGGTCGTTCAGGCAGTGACCGGCCCTGGACACCATGATCAGCACCCGGGGCTGGACCGCCGTGTCGTGCAGTTCCCAGTCCATCGCGAACTCGGCCGCCACCGGGCTGAACCCGGAGTACAGGTCCTGGTAGGTCGCGGGACCCGGCCGCAGGCTCTCCACGTGCACCCGCATGAAGAACCGGCCGGCGGTACGGTCGCCGAACTGCTGGCTGTCCAGCACGTTGCAGCCCGCGTGGTGCAGGTACGCGGCGACCGCGTGCACGATCCCGACGCGATCAGGGCAGGACAAGGTGAGGACGTACTCGCTGCGGGCGCTGCTGGCCTGGCCTCCTGCGGCGGAGGGCATCAGGCGCCTACCGCATGGACGCCGCCGTCGACGTGGACGATCTCGCCGGTGGTGGCGGGGAACCAGTCGGACAGCAGCGCGACGCAGCCGCGCGCGACCGGCTCCGGGTCGGTGATCTTCCAGCCGAGCGGAGCGCGATCACCCCACACGCCCTCGAACCGGTCAAAGCCCGGGATCGACTTGGCGGCCATGGTCCGCAGCGGTCCCGCCGCCACCAGGTTGACCCGTATCCCCTTCGGGCCGAGGTCACGGGCGAGATACCGGGCGCACGACTCCAGGCCGGCCTTGGCCACGCCCATCCAGTCGTAGCCCGGCCAGGCCACGCTCGCGTCGAAGTCCAGGCCCACCACCGAACCACCGCCGCCCATCAGGGGCAGGGCGGCCATCGTGACCGCCTTCAGCGAGTACGCCGAGACCTGCATCGCGGTGGCCACGTCGGGCCACTTGGTGCGCAGGAAGTTCCCGCCGAGCGCCTCTTCCGGGTTAGCGTAGGCGATCGCGTGCAGCACGCCGTCCAGGCCGTCTACGTGCGCGGAAAGCCGTTCGGCGAGCGAGTCGAGGTGCTCCTCGCTGGTCACGTCCAGCTCGAGGACCGGCGGCGGGACAGGCAGCCGCCTGGCGATCCGCTCGACCAGGGTCAGCCTGCCGAATCCGGTGAGCACGACGCTCGCGCCCTCCTGCTGCGCCACCCGGGCCACGTGGAACGCGATCGAGGCATCGGTGATGACCCCGGTTACCAGGATCCGCTTGCCCGCCAGGATTCCCATCACAGCCTCACTCCCATGGTGTTCGGCACAAGTCCCACCCTGCCTGGCCGATCCCGTTAACTAAATGACCAGCGGTACGAACGTTCCCGCCGGAGCTTGTGCGCACTAGACAAATGACGACGCCTCAGTGCCCCATCCCGAGCCCGCCGTCCACCGGGATCACGGCACCGGTGATGTAGGCCGCGTCCGGCCCGGCCAGGAACGCCACGGCCGCCGCGACCTCATCCGCGGCCGCGAACCTGGCCAGCGGGACGGCGGACAAGATGGCCGCCTTCCTGTCCTGCGACAGGACGGCCGTCATGTCGCTGTCCACGAAGCCGGGGGCGATCACGTTGGCGGTGATGCCGCGGGAGCCGAGTTCGCGGGCCAGGGACCGGGCCAGGCCAACTAGCCCGGCCTTCGATGCCGCGTAGTTGGCCTGGCCGGCCGAGCCGTACAGGCCCACGACGGAGGAGATGAAGATCAGCCGCCCGCGGCGCATTTTCATCATGCCGCGTACCGCCCGCTTGGCGACGCGGTACCCGCCGGCCAGGTTCGTGTCGATGACCAGGCCGAACTCCTCCTCGCTCATCAGCGCGAGCAACTGATCGCGGGTCACCCCGGCGTTGGCGACCAGTACCTCGACCGGGCCCTGGGTCTTCTCCACTTCCCCGAACGCGACCTCGACCGACGCCGCGTCGCGCACGTCGCAGCGGACCACCTCGAGCCCGTCCACCGGCTCACCCGAGCGCGAGGTCACCGTGACGCTGTCGCCGCCGGCTGCGAGCCGCCGCGCGATGGCCAGCCCGATGCCCCGGTTCCCGCCCGTCACGAGCACTGATCGGCCCACGTTCACGTCTCCCAAAGGGGGTCTGGGGGATGGGTCCCCCAGCAGCGGCTCCCCCAGGGGCCCGGGGAATGGTCCCCAGGGAGGCAACCGTCGTCCTCCCGGGCTAGCACCTTACCGCAGGGGTGCTGGTGGGACGGGGCGGGTGAGATAGGTTTTGTTGTCGTGAATGATCGAGAGCCGGAGATCGACCCTGAGTTCACGGCCCTGCCGCTACGCGACCTAGCCGACGCGGCCCTCGCGCAGGCCAAGGCCCTCGGCGCCCAGCACGCCGACTTCCGGGCCGAGCGTCTGCGGGCGCAGCAGATCGGGCTGTCCGACGGGACCCCGCAGACCCTGTTCGACGCCGACGACACCGGCCTGGCCGTCCGCGTCATCGTGGACGGCACGTGGGGCTTCGCGTCGGCCGTCGACCTGACTGCGGACGCCGCGGCGCGCGCGGCGCGGGAGGCGGTCGAGGTGGCCAAGGTGGCGGCGGCCATGAACACCGAGCCCATCGAGCTCGCCGACGAGCCCGGCTACGGCGACGTGACCTGGATATCGGCGTACCAGATCGATCCGTTCACGATCAGCGTCCCGGACAAGGTGGCGCTGCTGGCGCAGTGGAGCACGGCCCTGCTCCGGCACGACGCGGTCAGCCACGTGGACGCCGCGCTGCGGCAGGTCAAGGAGTGCAAGTTCTACGCCGACGGGGCCACCGCCGCGACCCAGCAACGGGTCCGGCTGGCTCCGGTGATCACCGCCGTCGCGGTCACCGAGGACGGCCGGTTCGACACCATGCGGACGCTCGCCCCGCCAGCCGGACGTGGGTATGAGTACCTCACCGGCGGCGGCTGGGACTTCGACCGCGAACTGGCCGAGCTGCCTGAGCTCCTGGCGGCCAAGCTGAGGGCTCCCACGGTCCAGGCCGGGTCCTACGACCTGGTGATCGACCCGTCCAACCTGTGGCTCACGATTCACGAGTCGATCGGCCACGCGACCGAACTCGACCGGGCGCTGGGCTACGAGGCCGCCTACGCGGGCACCTCGTTCGCCACCCCGGACAAGCTCGGGAGCCTGAAGTACGGATCGGACGTCATGCGCGTCACCGGCGATCGCATCGTTGAGCACGGCCTGGCTACGATCGGCTACGACGACGAGGGCGTGGCCGGCCAGTCCTGGGACCTGATCACCGGGGGCGTCCTAACCGGCTATCAGCTCGACCGGCGGATGGCGCGCAGCCGCGGCTTCGGGCGCTCCAACGGCTGCGCGTTCTCGGACGGGCCGAACCATATCCCGCTGCAGCGGATGGCGAATGTGTCGCTGCAGCCCGCCCCGGCCGGCGGCCCCTCGACCGAGGACCTGATCTCCGGCGTGGCGGACGGCATCTACATCCTCGGCGACAAGAGCTGGTCGATCGACATGCAGCGGTACAACTTCCAGTTCACTGGCCAGCGGTTCTTCAAGATCAAGAACGGAAAGCTGGCCGGGCAGCTGCGGGACGTGGCGTACCAGGCCACCACCACCGACTTCTGGGGCGCCATGGAGGCCGTCGGCGGACCGCAGACCTACGTCCTCGGCGGGGCGTTCAACTGCGGCAAGGGCCAGCCCGGCCAGGTCGCTCCGGTCAGCCACGGCTGCCCGGCCGCGCTGCTGCGCGGGATACGGATCCTCAACACGGTCGAGGAGGGCCAGTGAGCGGATTGTCCCCGCAGGAAGCCGTCGAGCGGGCGCTGGCCGCCAGCCGGTCCGGCGACTGCGTGGTGATCGCCGAGGAGACCTCCAGCGCCAACCTGCGCTGGGCGGGTAACACGCTCACCACCAACGGCGTGTCCAGCTCGCGCCAGCTCACCGTCATCGCCGTCGACCATCGGGCCGAAGGAACCTCGGCCGGCATCATCTCCCGGGCCGGGGTCCGCCCCGACCAGATCGAGGAGGTGGTGCGTGAGGCGGAGCACGCTGCCGCCGAGGCCGCACCCGCCGAGGATGCCGCGCAGGTGACCGGGCCGGACGAGGCTGGGTCGTTCGGGATAAAAGGTGACGAACCACTCTGGGACGGCCCGCCAGGCCGGACCGAAATCGGCGTGCTGCGCGACTTCGCGGCCGCGCTGGGCGAGACGCTGCGCCAGTCCCAGGCCGCGGACCGGAAGCTGTACGGGTTTGCCGAGCACGATCTGGTCAGCACGTTCCTGGGCACCTCGCGCGGGCTGCGGCGGCGGTACGACCAGCCGACCGGGCGGGTCGAGCTGAACGCGAAATCCGCCGACCTGACCCGGTCGGCCTGGACCGGCGCGGCCACCCGCGACTTCGCCGACGTGGACGTCGTGGGCCTGGCGGCCGGGCTCGGCGAGCGCCTCGACTGGGCCAAGCGCTCGATCTCGCTGCCGGCCGGCCGGTACGAGACGCTGCTGCCGCCTACCGCCGTGTCCGACCTGCTCATCTACCTGTACTGGTCGGCCGGGGCCAAGGACGCGGCTGACGGGCGGACGGTGTTCAGCAAGGCCGGCGGCGGGACCAGGGTCGGCGAGCAGTTGTCGACCCAGCCCGTGACGCTGTCCAGTGACCCGCTGGCGGCCGGGCTGCGCTGCCCGCCGTTCGTGATCGCGCACGCGTCCGGGCGCGACTCTTCGGTCTTCGACAACGGGCTCGCGCTGAGCTCGACCGCCTGGATCCAGGACGGCACGCTGGCCGCCCTGCACTCCTCACGGCACTCCGCGGCGCTGGCCGGGCTGCCGTTCACGCCCGCCGTCGACAACCTGATCTTCGCCACCGCTGCGCCCGCATCCGGGGCCGCGGCGCCGACGCTGGAGGAGATGATCGCGTCCACCGACCGTGCGCTGCTGCTGACCTGCCTGTGGTACATCCGCGACGTCGACCCGCAGGTCCTGCTGCTCACCGGGCTCACCAGGGACGGGGTCTACCTGGTGGAGGACGGCGAGGTGGTCGGCGCGGTGAACAACTTCAGGTTCAACGAGTCGCCGGTGGCCATGCTCGGCCGGCTGCTGGAGGTCGGCGGGACCGTGCCGACCCTGCCGCGCGAATGGGGCGACTACTTCAACCGCGCCGCGATGCCGCCGGTGCGGGTGGAGGGCTTCAACATGTCGTCGGTGAGCCAGGCCAGCTGACGGCGCGGGCGAGTCGCGCTGCCGCACGGCGAGGCATACCGTGGGGGAATGAGGTTGGGTCACGCTGACCGCGGGCGGTCGCAGGTGCACATGGTGACGCAGGCACGGCGCTCGCTGTCCGAGGACATCAGCTTCCGGCAGCGCAGGTACCTGCTGATGATGGGCGTCCGCGCCCTCTGCTTCATAATCGCCGTGGTTATGTTCGTCAATCACCTGGGCTGGCTCACTGTGATACCGGCCGCCGGCGCTATCTTCATTCCCTATTTCGCCGTGGTGTTCGCCAACGGCGGCCGGGAGCCGAGCAACACCCGCGGCTTCATGGAGTACCACCCCAACCTGCCCGTGACCCGTGACCCGGCCGGCCCATCCTCAGAAAACGGCCATCGGACCGCACCGCCAGGTGGCGGCGGCGACAACTGATTCCGCTGCTCAGCCCTCCTGCAGAGATCTCGTTGTAATTAGGTCTTGACACACTGGGGGGTGTTTCCGTGTAGCATTCATATCGGTGCTCTGGTCCCCCGTCGGAGCGCCACTGCCGGCGTTCCGGGCCC
>PLIQ01000254.1:7168-7401 GCA_003140115.1 Actinomycetota bacterium
GGGGGGCGGGCTTTGGTCGGAGGCCTGGTGCTGTGGGGTGCTGGTTTCTGTCCTATCCCGCTGCCTATCCCTCTCTCCCTGTCCGGTCTGGGTCTGGTGCACGTGCATTTCGGTCTGGGCGGGAGGGGGCTGGTTGGGGTGTGTCGCAGTTAATTCGCAGCGGGGGCTGGTTGGCCAAGTTGGGGGTGGGTGAGTGGGGGGTTGGGGTTGGGGGTGGAGTTCTGGCTCTGGGT
>PLIQ01000672.1 GCA_003140115.1 Actinomycetota bacterium
TCGGGCAGCTGGATGTCCTTCAGCTCCACCAAGGTCACTTCGACGCCCCAGTCGACGGTGGTGACGTCGAGGATCTTGCGGATGTCCAGGTTGATCTTGTCGGTCTCGGACAGGGTCTGGTCCAGGGTGTGCTGGCCGACGACCTTGCGCAGGGTGGTCTGGGCGATCTGGTCGATGGCCGCGCCCACGTTCTCGATCGCAACGACCGACTTCACCGCGTCGACCACCCGGAAATAGGCCACCGCCGACACATCGACGCTGACGTTGTCGCGGGTGATGATGCCCTGGGACTGGATCGGCATCGTGACGATCCGCAGCGACACGCGGTGCAGCACGTCGATGAACGGGATGATAAGCCGGAACCCCGGAGACCGCGGGCCCTGCACCCGGCCCAGCCGGAACAGCACCCCCTGCTCGTACTGCTTCACGATCCGCGCCGACAAGGCCAGCGCCAGCAGGAATAGCACGATGACGACGACAATGACGATGATCAGGGCTTTCATGATGATCCTTCTGGTATTTCCAGCGGCGCGCTTGTATTTCCCCGCCGTCAGAATGACGAAATAACTCGGCGTTCACCGGTAGGCGGGACACTGCCGAGGTCCGCGCCACGCTGTCTTGGAGGACCGGCCGCGGCTGGGGCTGAACCTGATCGCGACGGCGGGAGTCCAGGCGGGCGGGGGCCGGCCAGTGCACGCCGGTCGCCCAGCCGAAGCGCTCGAAGATGCGAATGACGCCGGCGGAGATATCGATCTGCCGGGGATCGGCGCCATGCCTGGCGCAGCTGGGATCGGAATGGTGCATGTTGTGCCAGCTCTCGCCGAGGGAGAGCAGAGCCAGCGGCCACAAGTTGGTGGCGCGGTCGTGGCGGCGAGTGGTGAAGGGGCGGGTGCCGATCACGTGGCACAGCGAGTTGACGCTCCAGGTGACGTGCTGCAGCAAGGTGACGCGGACCAGTCCGGCCCACAGCAGGGCGGCCAGCGCGGCGTGCCAGCTACCGCCGATGGCCCAGCCCAGGGCGAACGGCAGCCCGAGCGACAGGACGCACCAGGCCGGGAACGCCGCCGAGATCTTCCGCAGGGCCGGGTCGGTCGCCAGGTCGGGGGCATAGCGCTCGACTGGAGTGGGGTCGTCGCGCAGCAGCCAGCCCACGTGCGCGTGGGCGAGACCGCGAAGTTGCCCGGACAGGCTGGTTCCGTACCGGTAAGGCGAATGCGGGTCGCCGGGCCGGTCGGAAAACGCATGATGACGGCGGTGGATCGCGACCCAGCCGATGACGTCGCCCTCGAAGCTCATCGACCCGGCGATGGCCAGCGCGACCCGCAGCGCCGGCGCCGCGGTGAAGCTGCGGTGGGTGAGCAGCCGGTGGAAGCCGATCGTCACCCCGAGCCCGGTGACCAGGTAGAACGCTACCGCGAGCAGGATGTCGGTGAGATTCAGGGCGTGGCCCCAGGCGAGCCATACCGCCACCGCCAGCCCGCCGAACGGCACGAGGACGATCGCCGCGGTCACCGCGACCCGGACCCCGCCTTCGAAGGTGCGCGGCGGCGCGTCGCCGCCGGGGAACGGCTCGGTGCCTTCGTAGTCGACAGTGAGCAGGTCAGTCATCGCGATCGTTCCGTTTCTGGGCGCGGCCGGAGCTGCCGGGAACGATGCAACGGCCAAGCCGGGAAAATGCGCGTCGCGGCGGGAGTATCTGCCGCGGGGCCGGCCTTTCGCTGACGAAACGTAACGCTGGTGGCAATGAAAAACTCCGGATCCCGCCGGCAGCCCGCTATTTCTCGGGCGTAACCGCTGCCAAGGTCCGGAGCAACGTTTTCGATACTACCCTGCTTTTGCGCTTTAATTCCCCACGCCGCCTCAGCGGCGCCGTCCCCGCCCGCGGAAGCTGCCGGACGCGGCCGCGGCGCCGCCGCCGGTGGCCCGGGCGCTGTCCGCGGCCGGGACCACGGCCAGCTTGGTCACCGGAGCGATGTGCCGGACCGGAGGGCCCGCGATCGAGCGCAGCACGGGCGAACCTGGACCGGTGGTCGCGGTCTGCGGCGTTACGCCCGCCTTGCGCATCAGGATGCGGACCTCGGCCGCCTGCGCCGCGGTCTGCACGGTGACCACCGCGCCGTCGGCGCCGTTGCGCGCAGTCCGGCCAGACCGGTGCACGTAGGCCTTGTACTCGGTCGGCGGATCGGCGTGAATCACCAGGTCGATACCGTCCACATGGATGCCGCGGGCCGCGATGTCGGTCGCCACCAGGACGCGCACCTCGCCGGATCCGAACGCCGCCAGGTTACGGCTGCGAGCACCCTGGGCCAGGTTGCCGTGGAGTTCGGCNNGCGGGCGCCCCGGCCATGTTCAGCTGACGGGCCAGCCGCTGCGCTCCGTGCTTGGTCCTGGTGAAGATCAGCACGCGGTTGTCCCCGCTGGCCAGGGTCGCGACCACCTCGACCCGGTCGGCCGGGGTCACGGTAAGCAGATGATGGACGATCTGGGCCGGCGGGGAGGCATCGTCGACGGAGTGCCGCGCCGGCCGGGTCAGGAAACGCCGCGCCAGGACGTCCACGGCACTGTCGAGGGTGGCCGAGAACAGCAGCCGCTGGCCTTCGGCCGGGGTGGTGTCAAGCAGCTGCCGGACGGCCGGCAGGAACCCGAGGTCGGCCATGTGATCGGCTTCGTCGAGCACGGTGATCTCGACGTCGCCGAGGTGGCAGTGATCCTGCCCGATGAGATCGGCCAGCCGCCCCGGGNNGCCAGCGGCGCGAGGACCGCCTCGACCTGGGTGGCCAGCTCGCGGGTCGGCACCAGCACCAGGCCCCGCGGGCGGCACGCCATCGTGTACCCGCCGGCCAGCCGGGTCACCATCGGGATGGCGAACCCGAGCGTCTTCCCGGAGCCGGTCTGGGCCCGGCCGAGAATGTCGAAGCCGGCCAGGGCGTCGGGCAGCGTCGCGGCCTGCACGGGGAACGGCACGGTGATGCCGCCTTCGGCCAGGGCGGCCACCAGGACGGGCGGGACGCCCAGATCAGCGAAGGTCGGGACGCCCGGATCAGCGAACGTAACGACGGGCGCCGCAATCGCCGCCGGGCGCGGTTCGCGCCCCGCCGCGGGGCGCGGTTCGCGCCGCCGCCGGGCTGCTCGCGGCTGGCCGGCAGGCCTGAGCGGGGGTGGCCCGGCAGGCAAGA
>PLIQ01000308.1 GCA_003140115.1 Actinomycetota bacterium
AGCGATCTGGTCTGCCGCCTGCTCGTCCACATGGCCGCGCTTGGGGCCAGCCAGGTCACGCCAGCACTGCGGCCCGAGGATGCGGACATGCCGATCCTGCCCTGGTTCGATCCGGAGAACTTCAATCCCGGCTACATGATGCGCTCGGTGGATCTGCTCCCAAGAAGCGGCGACAAGCCGCAGTGGCAGCACAGCCAGGACTACTGGGCCGAGAAGGACCTTCTCCCGAACGCCGATCTCGACGACGGCTGCCTGCTCTACTCCTAGCTCAGTCTCCGGACTCCAGGAATCCGGGCGCCGCGTACGCGGGATCGGGATAGTCATAGAAGCCGCTCCCGCTCTTGACGCCCAGGCGGCCGCGATCGAGGTAGGTCCGGACGAAGTCGGCGTTGGCACGTATCTGCGGGTCACCTAGCTGCCGCGCCCAGTAGTCGGTGATGTGCCAGACGGTATCGAGCCCGACGCCGTCGAGCATCCCGAACGGGCCGATCGGCATCTTCATGATTCCTATCCAGGCGCGATCGACGTCCTGCACCGACGCGATCCCGTTCGTCACCAGCGTGAGCGCCTCCCGGTTGATCGCGGTGTACAACGCGTTGAAGACGTAACCGAAGTTCTCCTTGCGCAGGCGGATGGGGATCTGGCCGATGCGCCGGGCGAAGGCCAGGAGCAGCTCCGTCGTCTCCGCGGAGGTGCCAGGGTGCGGCATCACGTCCACCACATTCGATGACCACACCGGGATGTGGAAATGCAGCGCCGCGAACCGGTCAGGCCGGCCGGTGGCAGCCGCGAACATCGAGGGCAGCAGCGTCGAGGAGTTCGTCGTGAAGATGGTCCGCTGCGGGCACAGCTCGTTGAACCGCCCGAGGACCCGCCCCTTGAGCTCGGGGTCTTCGGGCACCGACTCACTGACCAGGTCGACTCCGGCCGCGGCCGCCACCGGGTCGGCGATGCACTCGATGCTCGCCAGCGCCCGCTCGAGCCGGCCGGCGTCGATAAGTCCCGCCGCCACCGGGGCCTCCCCGTAGCCGCGCAGCCGCCCGGGCGCTGCGTCCAAGGCCGCCGGTTCGGTGTCGTGCACGACGACCTGGCACCCATACATCGCCGCCTGCAGCCCGATCTGCAGTCCCATCGTCCCGCTGCCGATCACGAGCACCCGACGTACGTCCTCCGCGCGCATAGCCCGCTCCTTTGCCATCGCGTCAGTCCGATGCTATGTCCCGCGAGGCCGGCCACGCGGTGCAGGCTTGGAGGGTGGGCGATGAGCGGGCCGAGACCTACCTGCGGCTGCTGGCCGAGGCCGTGCTGCGGCAGGCAGGTGATCGGTTGCGTGCCCTGGACGTGGCGGCCGGAACTGATATCTGGTCCGATCCGGGCATGGCGCCGTTCGCCACCACGGAGAGCGCGCAGGCGAAGGTCGGACGGGCCGCGCGGATCCTGGTCGCGGCCGGCGTGCTCGATGAGGATGTCCTGGCCGGTTTCGGGTCTGATCTTCACGGGGCGATCCACGCCCGGTCACGGCTCATCCTGAACTGGGATCGCGGACGCGGCAAGCTGGGCCACACCATGTTCGCGCCGTCCAGCCGCCCGCCGGCGTCGGGCGCCGCGAGCGAGGCGATGCGGGTGACGCCCATCGGCCGGACGCTGCGCGTGGCCAGCGACCGCGCGCCGTCGGCGTTGCACCTGATGTCGCTGGTGCGGACCCAGACCGAGGCCGTGATCACCGTGGTCATGCGCATGCACCGCCCACCGCCCGGCGCGGGTACGGGTTGGGCGATCACGCATCAGCTGCCGTACGACCAGCTGCGGGCGGTGGACGACCTGGGCGCTCGCTATACGTTCCGGTTCGAGGGCGGTGTGAGCAGGACGGACACCTGGCGGGGCATCGCCCGGCTGACGCCCGTACCTCCGCGCAGCGTCCGGCGCCTTGACCTGGTCGGCGACGGAGCCCCCCTCATCCAGCTCAACCTGAGGACCTCCGCCGCGCGCGGTCACCACGCCGCGCCGCCGGTGACCGGGCCGCCGGTGACCGAGCCGGCGGCGGTCCCGCTCGGCGAACGACTGCTCGTGCTGGCGGCCGAACGCATCCTGGCCGGCGAAGACCCCAGGGGGCCCGTCCCGGGCCCCGAGCCGGGGGAGATCATCACGGTGCTCACCGAGACGGGCGCGATCGCCGTTGCCAGCCTGGTACCCGGTCAGCTCGCCGCGGTGTGCCAGCGGCTCGGCGCAACCGGGCACGGCATCACCGTGCCCGCGGCCACGCAGATCCCGGCCCCGTGGGCCAGCGTCATCGCCCAACGCGATGCGCCGCGGCCCGCAGCCGGCCCTGAGGTATTGGCACCGCTGGCCGACGTGCTGCCCGACCTCGACGGGGCGCGGTTCGCCTTGGCCGGGCTGAGCATGGCCGCGGGTGAGAGCCACCTGCACGTGGTGAGCAGCGGCATGCCGCGGCTCGAGAAATGGTTCGCCTACCACTGGAGGCCGGGTTTCTCCTGGTGGGTCAGGGACGGCGCCGGGAACTGGCACGTGGGGATGGCAGGCGAGCCGTGCACCTCCGGGGACGGCCTGCAGGCGTTCCAGCTGCGGCTGACGCCGCCGCTCGCCGCGATCCCGGACGCCGCCGAGGTGGTGGTGACCGGACCGGCGACGCGAGTCCGCGCGTTCGTACCGATCCGGCCGGCCAACCGCGGGTCTTACCGTTTAGTTGTCGGTGGCTGTGTCGGTTGAGCCGCCTGCTCGTCGGTGGCGTGGGCCTCGATGAACGCGACCATCTGGTCGTTTAGCGCGTCGATCCGGTTGAAGCCGCCGTGGTTGCCGGGGACGATGGCGACCTCCGCGTGCGGGATGAGGCCTCCCCGGGCGCGGGCCTGCGCCGGGGTGATCAGGGCGCTGCGCGCGCCGGTGATCAGCAGGGCCGGCACGTCGATCGCGCGGAGTTCGTCGTCGGTGAGGACAGCGGGGAACTTCGGCTCGGCATGGTAGCCCCGGGTGCCTGCCCACAGGAGCGTCATCAGCTCCGGCTCCAGCAGGCCCGGGAGGTCCAGCCACCGGGCGAGGCGCCGGCGGATCGGCATCGGGGTCAGGGTGGCCAGGCCGCTGACGGAGAGCCAGAACCAGAAGCGGGCGTCGAGCTTGGTGAGCCCGGCCGGGTCGAGCAGCGTGATGGAGGCGACCCGGCCGGGCACGCGGATCGCCTGGTTCATGGCGATCCAGCCGCCGTAGGAGTAGCCCACCAGGTGCGCCGGGCGGTCGCTGAGCTGGCCCAGAAGCTCGTCCAGCCAGGCGGCGCAGGAGGCCGGGGGAGTCATCGGGGCGCGCGCGACGCTGGGGTTCGCGTCGCCAGGCATGTCGATCCCGTACACCGGGCCGACCTTGGCCAGCGCCGCCACGTTCGGGTACCAGCTCGCGGCGTTGAACGCCGAGAGCAGCACGACTGGCGGCCCATCAGGATGCGGCCGGTAAGCGTGCACCCGGGTGGTGGCGGTCGCCGTCTCGACGTCGAACTCCTCGTCGGGCTGCGGCCAGAGCGCGAAGGCCCGCTCGTACGCGGCCATGAATTTCTCCCGCGCTGCCTCGCTCACCCAGGATCCCGGCTCGCCCTTGGGCGCCAGGTCTGCGGCACCGGTGATGCGCTTGATCCCGAACATGTCTTGCCTCCTCGCGGTTGAGCCTGCCACGTTTATGATACGAGCGTATCATTAACGGGGGCAGGCGGACAACGAGGGATACGGTGAGCGGGTGCCGAAGCGGGTCGATCACGAGGAACGGCGGCGGCAGATCGCGGACGCGCTGCTGCGGACGGCCGTCAAGCGCGGGCTGCACGCCACCGGGATGCGCGAGGTCGCGGCCGAAGCCGGCGTGTCCCTTCGGCTGGTCCAGTACTACTTCGGCACCAAGGAAGAGCTCCTGCTGGCCGCGATGCAGCACCTGGCCGCCCGGTTCAGCGAGCGGGGCCTGGCGCGGATCAGGCAGCTCAAATCCCCAGCAGGCGCGGTCCGCCCGTACGACGTCATCGCTGCCATCTTGACCGAGGGACTGCCCGCCGACGACGAGCGGCGCACCTTCACCCTCCTGTACACGGCCTACTTCGCGCTCTCGCTGACCGAGCCGGCGCTGGCGATCTCCCCCCTGGTCAGGAACTCAGACGCGGTGATCAACGTGGTCGCCGCCCAGCTGCGAGCCGCCCAGGCCGCCGGCGATACGCCCGCCCACCTGGACCCGGACCTGGAAGCGTTCAGCCTGCTGGCCATGTCCGCGGGCCTGGGCACGAGCGTCCTGGGCGGCCAGTCCTCGGTCGAGCAAGCTCAAGCCGTCATCGACTACCACCTGCACCGCCTGTTCCCCGCATCTCACCCAGCGTCACACGGCGCGTCCTTACCGTTGCTAGCCGGGGCTGCGCCGCCGCAGGGCCGTGCTCACCCGGGTCAGCGCGCCGATGTAGCACAGCAGCGCCACCCCGGTCAGCAGGGCCATGGCCAGCGAGGCGCCGTTCTGGCCGTTGCGCACGAAGATCTCTCCCGAGGCAAACGCGCCGCCTATGGCCGTCAGGCCTGCGGCCGCCAGCACGGCGACTACCCGGTCATCCAGGCGTACCGCCCTGACCAGCAGCACGAGCGCGGCCCCGATCAGCGCCAGGCCGAACAGCGCGTGCACGGTCAGCATTAACGGACCGTTGGCGATCTCCTGGGTGAGCGCGGCGTGCGCATCGGAGGCCGGGACGGCAATGTACAGATTCAAGATGATGCCCAGACCGTATTGGACGACCAGCATGATCAGGGCGGCCAGGGATACCTGGCGTACCGCCTCTAGTTCCGCCCGGCGGGTGTGCTTGCCGGAAGCGACTCGGATTGCTTCGCCTGCCACAGACCACTCGCCTTCCCAGTCCGTCCTCCCAACCCTTAGATACGGCTGGTGGTGCCGTGGCGTTCAGTCCCGCGCCGCCATTTCGAGAGAAGCTTGACTCGGCGTCGCAGCCACGCAGTTAACCACTTCCCAGACGCGCTGGTCGGCCCAGTACCCGGAATGACCTGTAGGCGCGGGCGGGGCCTGCCCGTAGAGGTACCAGCATTGCGCCGGGTCGAGCAGGTCCTCGTCGACTCGTCTGCCGGCCTTCTCGGAGAGCTTCGCGGCCACCGGTCCGCCGATCGGATCGGTCAGGTAGAACTGGTTGCGCCAGTCGTCGACCCCGCCCCGGCCGTCCGGCTCGAGATCGGTTAGCAGTTCCCGCGTGAGGTAAGCGGGGAAGCCCCAGCCGTACAGCTTGGCCACCGGAGACCCGAACGTGATCAGCGAGGGGTGGTCACCGTCCGGGCGGCACCCGGGCTGGACGAGCGCCGCGGTGGTCAGCACCGCACCCTGGCTGTGCCCGATCAGCACCACCCGCCCGCCGTTGGCGTGCAGCCACCACATCCGGCGCTGCAGTTCCGGCACGGCCCGTTCGGAATAGCACGGCGGCGACAGCGGATGGTAGGACCGCGGCCAGAAGGTGCCGACGTCCCACAGGACTCCGATCGTGCGCCGTTTGGTCGGATCGTTCCACGCCGCGTACAGGAAGCCCATCAGGGCCGGCAGGACCAGGCCGGCCAGGCTGACTCCGATGTTGCGGATGACCACGGGCGCCTGCCAGTGCAGCTGCCAGACGCCCAGGACCACCGCGACCTGCGCGACGATGATGCCCCACAGCAGCCAGCCGGCCTCCAGCGACACGCCC
The DNA here is from genome assembly GCA_003140115.1 of Actinomycetota bacterium. The sequence continues at coordinate 5,711 of PLIQ01000308.1, forward strand.
GCCAGGAGCCGTGTCCGGGCCACTTTCTGCTCCCAGCTCTGCTCCGGCCCGGAAACGTACCAGACCTTCAACGACTCCGGCTGCCGGTTGCAGAACGCCTGGGCCGCGCTGCGGTAGGTCTCGCGTACCGCGGCGGGCAGTTGTCGCGCCCGCCACCACCGCACAGCCTCGNNCGGCCCCGGTCGCGGCCCCCGCCCCGGTCGCGGTCGCTGCGGTCGCCGCGTCGCTGGTCACCGGGCCCACCAGGTGCGCCACCCATATCCCGGCGCCCAGCATCACGCTGTTGAGCAGGCTGAACGCCAGCACCAAGGTGACCCAGGGACCGCCGGCAAACGTGCCCCGGCCGCCTCCCAGGCCGAGCAGCATGGACCCGAACGCCAGGACCAGCGTCACCGCGATGCCCAGCGCGGTCCAGCGAATCACGCCATCCAGGCCGGGCAGTTCCGCCGTGGTCCCGGCCGCGCCGCCGGGCTGGAACCAGGCGAACGCGCCCCCGCTGACCAGCGCGACGGCGGCCAGCAGCAGGAGGAACGGCGGCGAGCGGCGCAGCGCGTCGCCCAGCGCGCCGAACGCGTCCAGGCCGAGGTAGCAGGCCGCGCAGGCGATCGTGACCCCGCCCGCCCCCACTGCGATCCACCCCAACGCGATGACGTGCGCCGATCCAGGGGAGACGAGCAGCTTGGTGGTGACGCCCAGTACGACGGCCAGGAATCCGGCGGCCGCGGCGATATGCAGCGCGGTGAGCAGGCGGACGCTGCCCTCGCCGTCCCAGAACTCGTTATCGGCCAGTCCGCCCTCCAGGGCGGCCGCCGTGATCTTCCTGGCCTGCGGCGGAGCCTTCCCCCGGTACGGCGGCCGCACCGCCTCGTACCGCCACGACCTGCGGGCCAGCGCCGCGAGCAGCAGCAGGAACAGGACCGGCACCAGCACCCCGACCAGGACCTGCCGGGCCGGATGACCAGCGATGTAGCGCCAGCCCAGTGGGGCGAGCCACCACTGGTGCCCGGCCAGTCCCGTCCGCACCGCCTGGTAAGCCAGCAGGTCCGCGCTGATCAGCACCGCGATGAGCGCCGCGTTCACCGTCAGCGCCAGCCCGCTCAGCCCGTGCGACAGCCGGTGCAGCCCGAACCGCCAGCCCGACCGCCGGGTCCGGACCGAGCACATCCAGCCTGCCAGGTTGCCCAACAGGAACGGCAGCAGCGCCAGCCACAGCACCCGGACCTTGCTCCGCGAGGTCAGCCCGCCCCACGAATAGCACTCGACGTGCCGGTCCACGTCCCGGCCGGAGGCCTGATCCACCGGACTGGCGCGGTGATCGCCCGAGCGGTAGAAGCCCGCGATCTGGTCGCCGCTGGCCTGCTCGGGCGCGAGGTCGCCGAGAATGGCGTCCGGCGGTGTCCCGCCGACCCCGTGCACGCGCACCTCGGTCACGCCCTCGCACACGGCCGCCAGCGGTAGCTGGACGCTGGCCAGGGCCATGGAATGTCTAGGAATGGGCATAGCCGCCTCCGCCCCCGAGCCGGAAACTCTCTCTATGCCCTCTCCGGAGGCCGGTCCGGCGCTCCTGATACAGCTAGCCGCCCAGGTGATACAGCCAGCCGCCCGGTGGTACAGCTAGCCGCCCGGTGATGCAGCTAGAAGCCCGGGTGGTACAGCTAGCCGCCCGGGTCGATGTGGATCTTGGTCCCCGACCCGGTACCGATCTGCCCGGCCAGCGCCTCGGCGGCCTGGCTCAGGCCGACGGTCACGTCCACCAGTCCGGTCGGATCCACCCGCCCGTCCGCGTAGTGCTCGATCGCGGGCGCCAGCCCGGCCGAGGCGCCCAGGATGCCGACCGCGGTGAGGTCGCCGAGCACCAGGTCGCGGCTGTCGATCAGGCTCGGCGCGCCCGAGACCCCGATGAACACCACCCGCCCGGCCGGCTCGGCCAGCGCGAGCGCCAACGCTGGCATCCGGTGATCGTCGGTGCCGTCGACCACCGCGTCGTAGGTCACCGGCGGCGGATCATCCGCCGTCCAGTACCCGGTCGCTCCGAACGACCCCGCGAGCGAGCGCCGCCGCCCGTCCAGGGCCAGCACGTCCACCTCGGCGCCCGCCGCCACCGCGAACGCCGTGGTCAGCAGCCCAATCGTGCCCGGCCCGCAAACCAGCACCCGCCGGCCAGGCGCGGCGCCCGCCGCCAACGCCGCCCGCCAGGCGTTGCCCCCCGGCTCGACCAGAGCCCCCGAAACGTCGTCCACCCCCGACGGCAGCCGGTGCAGGCTCGACGCCGGAACCGCCACCTGCTCAGCCAGCGCTCCCGGCCATCCGCCCGCGATCCCGACCTCGTACCGGTCCGCGCACACGTGCCCCCGCCCGCCCCGGCAACGCACGCAGTGCCCGCAGCCGAGCATCGTGTCCCCGGTGACCCGGACGCCGAGCCACCCGGCCGGGACCCCCGCCCCGACCGCCGACACCACGCCGCACCACTCGTGGCCCGGCCGCACTGGGAACCGCGTCTTACCCTGCGCGAAATACGCCAGCTGCCCGGTGAACAGCTCGACGTCCGTCCCGCAGATTCCCGCCCGCCGGACGTCCACCACCACCTGCCCCGCCCCGGCCGAAGGAGCCTCCACCTCCTCGACCCGGGCCGACCCAGGCCCGGCGATCACCAGTGCGCGCATGACGACAAGGCTCTCACTCCGGTTCCCAGTCCTGGCGCGTCGGTCAAGTAACGATGTTCTCCCGCATCATCGGCACCTGAGATCACACAAGACATACCGTCTACCGTCAATCGAACAATTATCGGGGAGTATTCAGGCTCCGGGGAGCGTTCTGGGGTCTATGATGCACAAACCGCTCCCACAAGCCCATATCCTCCCCGCTATCCGCTACGGGAGCGACGTGAAGCAACCGTTGAGGCACGCGTGACGAGCCCAGCACCGGCGAGCCCAGCACCGGCGAGCCAGCGTCGAACCGCCGCGAGCTTAGGTGGCGACCAGCGGCTCCTCGGCGGGCGCCGGGACGACGCCGCGGGCCCCGGCCAGCACGCGCAGCGCGTCCGGCGGCAGGTAGGCGTGCACGGGGGTGCCCTGGGCCAGGTCCGGGTGCTCGCCGTCGTTCTGGACCAGGGCCTGCAGCGGGACGCCGGGAGCCAGGCGCAGCATGACCTGGGTGGCGGCGCCGAGGAAGACCACCCGCTCGACCATCGCGGGCACCCGGTTGTCACCGGGCGACCCGTGCGCCTCGATCCGGACCCGCTCCGGCCTGATGACCGCGTGCGCGGGCCCGCCCACCGCGGCCTCACACCGCGCCGAGGCCAGCGCGAAGTCGCCGATCCGCAGCACGCCGGGCGGCCCTACAGACTCTACCGAAACCTCCATCAGGTTGGCCGCGCCCAGGAAGTCGGCCACGTAGGTGTCCGCCGGCTCCTCGTAGACCTGGCGTGGCGTGCCGATCTGCACGATCCGGCCGGCGTTCATCACGGCCAGCCGGTCAGACATGGTCAGCGCCTCCTCCTGATCGTGGGTGACGTACAGGAAGGTGATGCCGACTCGTTCCTGCAGCGCCTTCAGCTCGACCTTGAGCGAGCGGCGCAGCTTGGCGTCCAGCGCGCCGAGCGGTTCGTCCAGCAGCAGCACGGCCGGGTTGAGCACCAGCGCGCGGGCCAGCGCGACGCGCTGCTGCTGGCCGCCGGACAGCTGGCCCGGGCGGCGTTTGGCGAACGAGGTCATCATGACCAGCTCGAGGGCCTGGTTCACCCGGCGCGCAAGGTCCGCCTTGTCCAGCGAGCGGTGCCGCAGCCCGAAGGCCACGTTGTCGTACACGGACAGGAACGGGAACAGCGCGTAGCTCTGGAACACCGTGTTGACGTTGCGGCGGTGCGGCGGCACGTCCGACACGTCAACCCCGTCGAGCAGGATCTTGCCCGACGTCGGCTGTTCGAACCCGGCGATCAGGCGCAAGGTGGTGGTCTTGCCGCAGCCCGACGGGCCGAGCAGGGAGAAGAACTCACCGCTGGCCACGGTCAGGTCGATGTTGTCGACCGCGATCTCGCCGAACCTCTTGGTCAGCCCGGATAGCTCGATGCTTCCTCCGGCCACGGCGCCACCTCCGAAAGTTACCTGCCGCGTTTACGCGCCCGCGGGGGAGCGGGCGCAGGCTTCCCGTCAACTCTGTTGGCCTGGGGGGACACTCTGCCCCCTGGGGCCACCCCAGACCCCGTGGGCCCGGACCCCCCGAATTGCAACTGCCCGGCCGCGAACCGCATCGCCAGCTCATACGCGCGCTGCGGCAGCACCTCCGAGTCCTCGAGGGCGATCTGCACCGCCAGCCCGTCGAGCAGGCCGGCCAGCGTGATCGTGAAATCGTCCGCGTCCAAGGGCGCGAACTCCCCGGCCTCCTGGCCGGCCAGCACGATGGAGCGGATGGCGTGCCGCCACCGCTCGTCGGACTTCTGCCGCACCGCGGCCACCCCCGGGTTCCGCGGCGAGAACGCCCACAGGTCCAGCCACAGCAGCCAGTAGCTGCGCGGCTCGGGGTCGGTGCCAGGCAGGCAGGTCATGGCGATGAGCTCGCCCAGCCGCCCGGCCGCGGTCGGGATCTCCTCCATCCGCCGCAGATACTCGGCGTACCAGCTGTCCTCGGAGTACCTGATCGCCTCGGTGAGCAGCTGGTCGCGGGTCTTGAAGTAGTAGATGACCAGCGCCGGGCTCGTCCCGGTGCGTTCGGCGACGTCGGCGATCCTGGTGTCGGCGTACCCCCGCTCGACGATGACCTCCAGCGCGGCGCGCAGCATCTGCTCCCGCCGCTGCTCCGCGGAGTCCCGCGCAGCTCCAGTGCCCCCCTGCTCCTTCATGTCCGCCCCGCGCCCCTTCAGCTCGCTCGCGAACCCGTGCCCTTCAGGGCGCGGTCTTGAGAATTTATCGTAGCAGCTTCTAGACTGAATGTTCAGTCAATCTTTTGGAGGGCCAGGTACATGGCAACGAAGGCAACCAAGGCGACGGGCCCGGCGAGCGCGACGCGAGCCACCGGAGCTACCGGAGCCGCGGATTACGACGCGATCATCGTCGGCGGCGGGCATAACGGGCTGGTCGCCGCGGCGTACCTGGCCCGCTCGGGGGCCCGCACCCTGGTGCTCGAGGCACGGAACAAGACCGGCGGCGCCGCGACCACCGAAGCCCCGTGGCCGGACGCACCCGAGTTCAACGTCACCCGTCTGTCCTACGTGATGTCGCTGCTGCCCCCGACCATCATCAACGACCTGCAACTAGCAAAACATGGCTACAAGATCTTCCCGATGGGCCCGTACTACCAGGCCTTTCCCGAGGGCGGGTCGATAAAGCTCTATGCCGACGACGCTCAGCGCAACCACGTCGAAGTCTCAAAATGGTCGAAGAAGGACGCCGACGCGATGCCGCGCTGGGACGCCTGGCTGGCCGGCCTGGCCGAGGTGCTGGGACCGCTCCTGCTCACCGTCCCGCCGAACCTCGGCTCGCATCAGCCGAAGGACCTCAAGGAAACCCTCCGGCTGGCCTGGCGCCACAAAAACCTGGACGTGCGCACCATCGCCGACGTGACCCGGCTGATGACCATGTCGATCGCCGACCTGCTCGACGACTGGTTCGAGTCGCCGCAGGTCAAGGGGGCGCTCGCGGTCAACGGCGTGATCGGCACCTGGGCCGGCCCGTTCGAGCCAGGTACCGCCTACGTGATGGCGCACCACTCCATCGGCGACGTCGGCGACGGGCACCTGGGCAACTGGGGCTTCCAGGAGGGCGGCATGGGCGCCGTGGCCGACGCCATCGCCAACGCCGCGCGCGAGAACGGCGCCGAGATCCGCACCGGCGCGAAAGTAAACCAAATCCTGATCAGCAACGGCCGGGCCCGCGGCGTCGAACTCGACAACGGCCAGCAACTCACCGCCAAGGTGGTCGTCACGAGCCTGCATCCCCGCACCGCGTTCCTGGACCACGTGGGCCGCCAGAACCTCCCAGACGACTTCGTGACCGACATCGAGCACTGGAAGACCCGCAGCGGCGTGGTCAAGATCAACCTGGCCCTGGCCGAACTGCCCGACTTCACCGCTGACCCCGGCACTAACCTGCAGGAACATCACACCGGGTCGGTGGAGATGGCGCCGACGATGCCCTACATCGAGCGCGCCTTCACCGAGGCCCGCGAGGGCCGGCCGGCGACCCGGCCGTTCAGCGACGGCGTGATCCCGACCGCCTTCGACCGGACCCTGTGCCCGGACGGCTACCACATCATGTCGCTGTTCACCCAGTGGGTGCCCGCCGCCTGGAACGAGCAGCCGCACACCGAGGAACTCCAGGCCTACGCCGACCGCATGATCGACTGCTACAACGAGGTGGCGCCGAACTTCAAGAGCTCGATCCTGCACCGCGACATCGTCGGCCCGTACGAGATGGAGCACGACTACGGCCTGATCGGCGGCAACATCTTCCACGGCGAGCTGTCCCTGGAGCAGCTGTTCCACATGCGCCCCGCGCCGGGTTTCGCCGACTACCGCACGCCGGTGCCCGGCCTGTACTACGCCAGCTCGGCCACCCACGCCGGCGGCGGCGTGTGCGGCATCCCCGGCATGCAGGCGGCCCGGGCCGCGATCGCCGACCGCCGCAAGCGAGTCCGGCGCCGGTGACAGTATCCGCCCCGGTTACCGCGGTGACCGCCATGCTGGAGGCGCGCAGCGTCGCCCTGGTCGGCGCCAGCGCGCGCCCCGGCAGCCTCGGCGCCCGGATGATCACCGAGGTGGCCCGCAGCCCGTCCGCGCCGCGCACCTACCTGGTCAACCCCCGCTACACCGAGATCGGCGGCGTGCCCTGCCTGCCGAACCTGGCCGAGGTGCCCGAATCCGTGGATCTGGTCCTGCTCGCGGTGCCCGACACCACGCTGGAGGATCAGCTGGTCCTGGCCGCACGCACCCAGGTCCGTTCGGCCGTTATCTTCGGAAACGCCTTCGACGCTGACGGCGGGACGGGGCTGCGGGACCGGCTGGCCGCGATCGCCACGGACGCGGGCATGGCCATGTGCGGGGCCGGATGCATGGGGTTCGTGAACGTGGCCCGCGGCCTGCGCGCGATGGGGTACCTCGAGCCCGACCCGGTGCCGGCCGGGTCGGTCGCCCTGATCACGCACTCCGGGTCGGTGTTCTCTACGCTGCTGCGCGCGCGCCGCGGGTTCGGCTTCAGCCTGGCCGTCTCGTCCGGGCAGGAGCTCGTCACCACCGCCGCGGCCTACGCCCGGTACGCGCTGGGGCTGGCCGAGACCCGGGTCCTGGCCTTGGTCCTGGAGGCGATCAGGGACGCCACCGGGCTGCGCGCGGCGCTGGCCGCCGCCCTGGCCGCCGACGTACCGGTCATCCTGCTCAGCGTGGGCCTGTCGCAGAAGGCCCAGGCCCTGGTCTCGGCGCACTCGGGCGCGCTGGCCGCGGCCGACGGCGCGTGGGAGGCGCTGGCCGGCGCGTACGGCGTGCACCGGGTGCATGACCTGGCCGAGCTGGCCGACACGCTGGAGCTGTTCGCGGTTGGCCGACGCGCGGCCGGCCAGGGCCGCGCCGCAAAAGGCACCGCTACANNCGCTACAGGCGCCGCAAAAGGCATCGCCACCGTGCACGATTCTGGCCTGGAACGTGCGCACGTCGCGGATCTGGCCGCCGAGCTGGGCGTGCCGTTCGCCTCGATCGCCCCGGCCACCGTCGGCCGGCTGGCCGCGGCGCTGGACCCCGGCCTGCACCCCGGCAACCCGCTCGACGTGTGGGGGACCGGCCGGGACACCGAACCGCTGTTCGCCGAGTGCCTGGCCGCGCTGGCCGCCGACCCGCAGGTGGCGGCGGTCGCGCTGGCCGTCGACCTGGTCCCGGAGTTCGACGGCGACGACGCTTACCCCCGGGCCGTCCTCGCCGCGGCCGCGCAGACGGCCACGCCGGTCGCGGTGCTGGCCGGCCTGCCCGCGGCCCTGGACCCGATCGCCGCCGCCCGGCTGCGCACCGCGGGCGTGCCGGTGCTCGAGGGCACCCGCAGCGGCCTGCTCGCGCTGCGTCACCTGCTTGACCACGCCGCCCGCCCCGAACCCCCGAGCGCCGCCGAGCCGGGGCCGCGCAGGCAGCGCTGGGCGCCCCTGCTCTCGGCCGGCCCGCCGGGCAGCGCCGTCCTGTTCGACCTGTTGCGCGACTACGGCATCCCGGCCGTCCGCGTCCGGGCCGCCGGCACCCGGGCCGGGACCCTGGCCGCCGCGGCCGAGATCGGCTACCCGGT
>PLIQ01000322.1 GCA_003140115.1 Actinomycetota bacterium
CCGGGCCGGGCGGTGGCCAGCAGCACGCCGAGCATCTCCTCCCGGTGGAACGCGCGGTGGGCGGGCGGGTAGCAGCGCAGCAAGCGCCGGTAGCGTCGTTCCAGGACGGCTGCCCCGGCCGGGTCCCTCGCTGGCATGTCCCCTCCCGCCCCGGTGGCCTGGCCGGTCCCGCCCGCGCTCACGCGGTGCCTCCGGCAAGCCGCGCGCGCAGCCGCTGCGCCGCGACGGCGGCACTGGCGCGCCGGCGTTCGGTCTCGGCGCCCAGCAGCGTCGCGCCCTCGTCGGTGAGCCGGTAGTACCGGCGCAGCCGGCCGTCGGCGATTTCCTCCCGGTCCGGCTCGACCAGCCCGGCCGAACGCAGCCGGTCCAGGGCCATGTACAGGGTTCCGGTCTGCAGCCGGGTCACGCCCCCGGAGATACCCTCGGCGTCGGTGATGATCCCGTAGCCATGCTGGGGCCCCGCCGCCAGAGCGGTCAGGATCAGGAACGTGGGCTCCTGCATGCTCCGCTTCTTCATGTCATATACATACATCAACCATCTACCCATAGCAAGCCGCTGGGTTCTTTTTCCGGACGAGCCGTGGGCGCGAGTAGCTCGACCTAGCCCGCGCTCACCCGGGTGCCGGACGCGGTCAGCCGGCAGTGGCGGATCGCTCCGCAGCGTCGGGCTGGAAGGCTGAGACGATCGTGCCCGCACCTTCTTGCACGCGAGTTAAACCGCAATTGAGCGGTACGCCAGCTCGCCGCATCACCCGGCCGGTGCCGGTACCCCTCACCGGTATCACTCACTCGCAGGCGTTGACAGGACCCAGAAGCCCAGGACCGGAGACGGCCGGTAGGTGCCGGATTATGCGATGCCTGGTCCGCGGGCCAAGCCGCAGTCAAGCAGTGAGACTGCTCCTAGACGAGATGCTCTCTCCGGTCATCGCCCGCGAACTATGCGCGCGTGGCCACGATGTCCAGGCCGTGGCAGGGCATCCCGAACGGGAGGCCCTCTCCGATCCTGACGTGCTGGCACTCGCGCGAGCTGAGCGACGCGCCGTCGTCACCAACAACATCCGCGACTTCCGGCCGCTACACGTCGAGGCCGTGCTGCCCGGCGGCCTAGGACACTACGGCATGATCTTCATGCCGGGAACCTACAGGCGCACCAAGAATTACATCGGCCGGATTGTCGCGTCCCTTGGGGCGAAGCTCGGCCAATACCCTGGCGAGGAAGATCTCGTCAACGCCGAGGAACGGCTGTAACTCCACCACTCGTTGTGGTCCTGGGTGTGAGGGGTTGGAGTCCCCTCGCTCACCCCATCTTGTATAACCGGTGACCTGCGGGTTTGCTCGGAGCCCGAAGTTTTCGCTAACCCGCTGGTTAGCGCATCTGTGTGAGGTCGATCATATGGAGTCTCGTGAAGGGCAGTGCGGTGCCGTGTTGTGCAGCGTCCCGGCCGCCTACCCTGGCGGCACCGCCGCGCCTTCCTCGGTCACGGCCGCCTCCGCGCTGTGTGCCATCTTCTCCCCAGGCCAAGTGTCACGGTGTCCCTCGATCCGCGGATGACGTTAGCCTTAGGCCCGGCCTGAATCGTTGACCACTAATTCGTGGCTGGTTGCGGGCGCGCCGCCGCCTACCTTCGGCGCGTAGCAGCCCGGCCCTCCTATCTGGCGACCGGAGCACCTAGGTCGGCACTACGGACAGGCGGCAGCATGAGGTTGTGCCCGGCAAAGACATGGAGGATGCGTTGAGCGGAGCAACAGACTTCACCATTGGAAGCGACGTCTTCTGCAGTGACGGCAGCTGCGGGGAACTCCGACGCGTGGTCGTCGATCCCGTCGCCCGAGTCGTCACCCATCTCGTGGTCGAGGCGAAGCACAGCCAAGGAACGGGCCGTCTCGTTCCGATCGATCTTGTGAGCTCCACGGGAGCCGGAATCCGGCTGCGCTGCACCACCGCTGAGTTCGAAGCGCTGGAGGACGCCGAAGATACGCAGTTCCTGCCCGGGGCGAGCGGACAGTGGGGCTACGGGCAAAACCAGATGCTCTCGTGGCCCTACTACGGGCTGGGCATGGGCGGTATGGGGATGGGCACCATGGGTCCGCTGCCGATCATCTCTGACCGAGTGCCTGTGGGCGAGGTGGAGGTACGCCGCGGCGAGCACGTCCACGCCACCGACGGAACTATCGGGCGAGTCCAGGGACTGGTCATCGATCCCAGCGACCACCACGTGACCCACGTTCTGCTCGACGAGGGCCACCTGTGGGGCAAGAAAAGAGTCGCCATTCCGATCGGCGCCGTGACCGGCGTCGGTGACGGCGTCCGACTCAAGCTGACGAAGGACGAGGTGCGCGACCTGCCGTCAGTCGACCTCGCTGACCAGGAGTGACGTGGCGGCCATACGAGTCGCGGAAGATGGGCCTGACGTAATCGCAGTACATGCAGCAAACTAGCTCTATGCCGTACGGCCCACTTCCTCGGGGAGAGTCCCGCCCTCCTAGAGAGTCACGCGCCAAGCGCGTCCGGATCACGATCGACCTGACCGCGGACGAGTATCAGGTCCTGAACCGCTGGCTGGCCAGGGCCAGCGTGGAGCTCGATCAACCGGTCAGGAAGATGACCGTGGCCCGCGGGATCAAGGCCATGATCCAGGCGACCGCGGCCGACCACGTCGTTAACGACGTCGTGCTCGACGTGATGCGCAGAGACGGGTCCTGACGACAGGCCCGTCCCGGGCGCTTCGCCCCGCAGCCTAAGCGCGTCACTCCCCCGGCCGTGGCCGCCGGAGCCGCCCATGGCCGAGCCGATCAGCCTGGCCGGCGAGCTGCGGGCATGGGCGCTGATGTAGGCGAGCCTGCGGCTGCGCAGTGACCTGATCTGCGAGATGTCCAAGGCTTGAACGGCGGACGCCGCCGAGCGCCTGTGCCTGCCCGAAGAGAACCAGCGGGCGCTGGGCCGTGGGCCCGGCGTGGCTTGACATGGAGCGCGCTCTAGCACCCAGACTCGCGTTCAGCGCCCGGACCGGAGCGGGCGGCTGGAGAGGGACCCTGCATGAAATACCGCCTCGGTGGCGCAACTGGACGAGAGCCTGGCCGCAGCGGACCTGGAGCTGACCACGGAGCAGCGCACCAGGCTGGACGCGGCCCGGTGACCGTGGCGCCAGGCGCCCGCACGAGCCGGGCATGTCAGAGTAGGCACGTGGAGACCGCGACGCAGATACTGCACCGGCTGACGTCCTATGAACCTGGCCGGGCGGCGCGCCGACCCCCGTACGCTTGATGACATCGCGATGACGTAGGTCAGGACGCCGGACGTGTCGTCTCATTCAGGCTTTGCAGTCTCGGAGGGGCCGGGTCAGCCGGATGTCTTCTTCGTGGAAGCCCAGCGCCGCATAGAAGTGGCGGGCCGGGATATTGGCTGATCCGGTTTGCAAAGTGAGATGCCGTAGTCCGCGGTCTCGTGCCCAGGTTTCAGCCGCCGCGATTAGTGCCCGCCCTATGCCGTGGCGAACCGCGTGGGAGGCGACTGCCAGCTCGCCTATGTATCCGTCAGTCTCACCGGTGAAATGGCGCTGCTCGCTGATGGTTATCACTCCAGCGATGCCGGTCTTATCGACGGCGACCAGGACTGTGCCGTCCGGGCGGGCGCCGGTGGCGAAGGAGTCCGTAAGCCACTGCTGGGCGGCNNGGTCGCGGCGCGAATATGGATGTGTGCGCTATTCATGTCGGCAGTATGCCACGCGAGCCTTTCTATATAAAAGTGCATTGCAGAGATTCGCGGCACGGGCGCTTTTCCTGGCCGCGATTTATTAATTCAGGCGCATCTCATCTATATGGCCGGCGGGGTAGATCATGAGCGGTGTCCCGGGCTGGTGGTCAGTGGTCGTTCATGTGCTTGGTGTGGGTGATGCGAGGAGCCTGGCTGCCTGCTGCTGGGTGAGC
>PLIQ01000642.1 GCA_003140115.1 Actinomycetota bacterium
ACGCCGAACTCCGCCGCCGCCACCCCGACCGGGACTACCCGACGCTCCGCTCCGCGGAACCCGAACCCGCCACCGACAGCCAGCGCGCCGAGCTCACCCTGCCGGCGGGGGAACCGCCCGCGGAAATGGGCCAGTGGATCAAGGACCTGGCCACCGCGCACCGCACGTTCGCCGAGCGGCTCGCAAACCTGCCGAACCTGGCCATCCCATCCCAGGACCCCGATTACGGCGACCTCGGCCAGGCTTTCCCGCCCTGGCCACGGCTCGCCAGAGATGCGATCCTGCAGCCGTCCAAACCGGAAATCCGGCCGTCCCCGCAAGTCCTCGAACGTGCCGCGGACCGCGATGCCGACTGGGAGGCCGCAGACTGACAGCCTGCCGCGTGCACCCTGCACCTAAGAGGGGCGGTATCAGCTGCGGGACCGTGGGGTTACGTAACTGCCCCGGCCGTGCACGGTGACGACCTTTCCGCGGTCGCGCAGCAGCGCGATGGCCCGGCGCACGGTGACGCGGGCCACTCCGTACTGTTCGGCCAGTTCTGCCTCGCTCGGGAGCCGTGTGTCGGGCGCGAGCCTACCCGCGTCGATGTCGGCGTCGATGTCGGCGGCGACCTGGACGGTCACGGGCGTGGCCGAGTCATGCCTGATCCGGGCGGCCCGGTCATCCAACGCCATGATGATCATGCTAGAAGCGCTATGACCTGCGAAGACACTTGCCTACGTCCTAAGACTTTCTAGAACGTCCTAGAACAACTATCGTGGAAAGCGGATACCGCTGCCCTTCTATCCCTGGCAGGTTCGCATGACCAACCTCCCCACCCCCCTGTTAGACGGCGCTCAGGATGCTGATGACGGAGGCGGGATGGCGGCATCGGGGATGCTGATGGCGGCACAGGGGGCGGGCGGCTGGCGGGTCTTTCGTCGGCGGCGGCGCCTTGCCGACGGGACGGGGTGTTCGGGTTGCTGTGCGGGGCGAGTGCCGGCACGGTGAGGAGTGTCGGATGTGGCGCGGCCTCTCCCCGTTGTCTTTGGCGAAGCCCTCGGGGAGAGGCCGCTGAGTGACGCGCGGAGGCGTCGTGCTCACGGTAAATGGTGATGGGGGCATGGTCGAGCGGCAGCTGGCAGATGGGGAGCTGGACTGCCCTGGGTGCGGCGGGGGGCTGGGCGGGTGGGGTCGTGCCCGGCCGCGGCGGGTGCGGGTGGCGGAAGGGCCCGATGCGGTTGTGGTCCCGCGCCGGTCACGGTGCCGGGAGTGCGGGGCGACGCATGTGCTGCTGCCCGCCTGGTGTCTGTCGCGGCGAGCTGATGAGGGCGCGGTGATCGGGGCGGCGCTGCAGGCGGCAGCGGCAGGGGGCGGGCACCGCACGATCGCGGAATGCCTGGGCCGCCCGGCATCGACGGTGCGGGGGTGGCTGCGCCGGTTCGCGGCCCGGGCGGAGGCAGTGCGCGTGTTCTTCACGGTGCTGCTGGCCCGGACCAGCCCTGATCCGGTGATGCCGGCTGCGGCGTCCGGCCCGGTAGCCGCGGCGGTGTCGGCGATCGCGGGCGCGGCGGCGGCGGTGGCGCAGCGCTGGCCCCAGGTCGGCATGGTGCCGGTGTGGGCGGCGGCGTCGGCGGCCAGCGGCGGCCTGCTGCTGGCGCCGGGCTGGCCGGCGGCGGGCCGCAACGCGACCTGACCCGTTACCCCCCGCTGGGGCGGCGCGAGATGGTGCCGGTCATTGACCCCTTTGACCGGAGGAGGTGCCCGCATGGGCATGAGCAAGGAGGAAGAGCAGCAGCAGGCGCGGCTGGAGCAGGCCCGGGCGATCGGGCTGTTCCGGTACATGCTGATCCGGGAGGCCGCCGACCCGGTGCTGTCGACGCGGCAGCGAGGGAAGCTGGTGCGGGCCATCGCCGCGCGCGAGCACTCGGACCCGTCGGGGCGGCCGGTCCGGCTGACCCGGTGGACGCTGGACCGCTGGATCCGGGCGTGGCAGCAGGGCGGGTTCGACGCGCTGGTCCCGTCCCCGCGGCAGCGCCAGCCGCGGACACCGCCGGAGGTGATGGAGCTGGCGGCGGCGCTGAAGAAGGAGAACCCGGCCAGGACCGCGGTGCAGGTGCAGCGGATCCTGCGGGCGCAGGCCGGGTGGGCGCCGGATGAGACGACGATCCAGCGGATGTTCCGCCGGACCGGGCTGACCGCGCTGACCCCGGCCGCGGACGCGCCCGCCTTCGGCCGGTTCGAGGCATCGCGGCCGAACGAGATCTGGACCGGAGACGCGCTCCACGCGATCCGGGTCAGCGGCCGGAAGACCTACCTTTTCGCTTTTCTGGACGATCACTCCCGCGCGGTGATGGCCGCCCGGTTCGGGTTCGCCGAGGACACCATCCGGCTGGCCGCCGCGCTGCGCCCGGCCCTGGCATCCAGGGGCGTCCCGGAGCACGCCTACGTCGATAACGGATCGGCGTTCGTGGACGCGTGGCTGCTGCGCGCCTGCGCCAAGCTGGGCATCAAGCTGGTCCACAGTCAGCCCGGAAGGCC
>PLIQ01000040.1 GCA_003140115.1 Actinomycetota bacterium
TGCTGGATGTTCAGCTGGCCAAGTATTACAGTTGCCGTTTCACGTTGAGTGTCCGGCCGCTATGTTTTCCGTGACGGGCGTGCTGCAGCTCGCGGTTACGTGAGTGGCTGCTGGCGCTGGTGTCTCGATTAGGGCACAGGCTGGCGGTGCTGAGGCGCGAGACGGCCGTGGCTCGTTCCCTTGATTTTGTGGAAATACAAAACAACGAGGCCACGGCCGCGGTGGCCAGCATAGAGGATGCCGCGGCCTGTGACGAGAGAGCGGACGCGCTGGTCAGCGGCCTGCTGGCCCGGGTGATGCGGCGACGCGGCACTATCGCGACGGCGCTGGACTATGTCCGGTCGCTGGCGCGGGACACGCGGGCGAACTGCTGGGAGCTGGCGGAAAGGGCAGGTCACGGGCTTCCGTACCGGATGCAGGGCCTGCTGGGCAGGAGCAGGTGGCGGTGGGAGGACCTGCGGGAACTGCTGCCCGGCCTGGCCCAGGACGTCCTCGGCGGCGGTCCGGGCGACGGGATCGGGCCGGGACTGGCCATCGACGAGACCGCCGACCTGCGCAAAGGGAACGCGGCGGCCTGCGTGGCGCCGCAGCATGCCGGGGTGACCGGGAAGATCGAGAACTGCGTGACCTGGGTCTTCTCCGCGCTGGTCACCGCGTCCGGGCAGGCCTGGGTCGATTTCGACGCGTACATGCCGGACTGCTGGGCGAAGGACCCGGCGCGCAGGACAAAAGCGGGGATCCCGGAGGGCCTGGCGTTCGCCACCAAGCCTGAACTGGCCATCGCGCAGGTGAAACGCCTGGTGGCGGGCGGGCTCCGGGTACTGTGGGCCGCGGCCGACGAGGTCTACGGCCGGTCCGGCGAGTTCCGGGCCGCGCTCCGCGGCCTGGGCCTGTCCTATGTCGTCATCATCCCCTGCGATTACCACGTCACGTTCGCGAGGAACAAGGTGACCCGCGCTGACCAGGCCGTTTCCGAGGCGGTGTTCGAGCAGCGGTCAGCCGGCAACGGCACCAAGGGCCCGCGCTACGCGGACTGGGCGCTGCTCGGCACGAAGGACCCCCGGGAGCTCCTGCTGATCCGCCGCCTGCCGGACCGCGGGAAGAACCAGTACACGTATTACCTCTGCCACGCGGCGGAAGGCAGGCCCGCGACCCTGACCTATTTCATCACCATAGCGGGAAGCCGCTGGCCAGTGGAAACTACTTTCCGGACCGGAAAAGACGCCTTCGGCTGGGACCAGTCCCAAGCCCGCACCTGGAACGCGATCAACCGGCACACCGCCCTGACCGCCCTCGCCCAGCTGCGCACCGCCGCCGCCCGGGCCGCCCTCACCGGATGCCGCCTCCTCCCCGCCGCAGCGCCGGCAGTCCCCGGCACCGCTCCCGGCACCGCTCCCGTTCCGGAGGAACCGGCCGTGAACCCCGATGACCTGCAGATCCACACGGGTGACGCGCCGCTGCCCGCCACCGGCGGGCTCCCGTGCCCGCCCGGCATCCCGCCGATCACCCTGTCGCACGCCGAGACCAGCAAGATCACGCGCCTCGCCCGCGACTGGAAGCAAGGACTCCTCACCCGCGCCCGCCTCGCCTTCCATCTCCGCTGGTCAGCATGGCGACGACGCCATCAGGCCCGCGCCCGCTGGCATCACTACTCCGCCCGTCTTGCAGCACTCGCCGGCTGAACCCGGCCGACCGGAAGGGGGTGACAACATACAGCCGAGCAATGAGAATCAAGCACCACGCTGGGCTCCAGCGCGGTCACTGACCGAGAAACAGCAACTGTAATACTGGCCGACGAGCACGGCGGCAGCAAGCCCCGTGCCGAGGATCAGCATCGCTGCAGGGACCTGCACGCGATCGCGACTCAGCTTTATCATGCCTCTGGCACCTCACCTTCCGGGTCGAACATCTTGTCGACCGTCACATTGAAGAAGCGCGCGATCCGGAACGCCAGCGGCAGCGATGGCAGGTAACGGCCGCTCTCGATCGAGATCACCGTCTGCCGCGACACGCCCAGCGCCGCCGCCAGCTCAGCCTGCGACAGCCCTCGCTGAGTGCGCTGCTCCTTGACCCGGTTTCGCACGATGTAAAGGTAGCTTTACGTGGCCAGGAAGTCAAGGGACCTTTACAACATCGGAGCCAGCGGAGCGTCACTAGGCCAAGCGCCGGATGGTCTTGCTTGACTGGAGGGTCCGCTTGGGTGCTCGGGGCTACCAGCACGGACCTCTAGGGGGCAACCTCTCCGAAGTCGGCACCCCACAGCTGGGTGTCGCTGACGGTGTCCAGCTCAGGCCCAGACGCCGAGGCGAAGCCGTCGAGCTGGAGTTGCTCATCGCCGGCGCTTGCGGCTAGCGCGGGGGGCGCGCCGGGCGCGGGGGGCGGGCTGGCGAGGGAGCTGGCGGCGTCGTCGGCCTGGGGCGGCTTGTCGTCGGTGCTTGCTGCGGGCGCGGGCGCCTGAGCTGTGGCATGGGCGTGCTGCACCAGCCAGTCAAAGGCCAGCTTGGCTTTCTCCGAGAGATCACTCCTGGCAATTCCGGACTCCAGGGCGTGTGCGGCTTCTTGCTCAGGTGTCAGCCATGTCATCGGATGCCCCCCTTATTCCTGGTTGAGACCCTACTGCGGCTCCTGCTTGAGACTACTCTCGCGCTAAAAACGCGGCTATCCCCGGCATATAACCGCTAGCCTCACATTCCGCTTGCCTCATGCAGCAGCAAAATGCAGGAACCATATTGATGTACGGCGGTTTGCGCAGAATTTGGCGTTGAGCTGCGCTAAAGACCTCAATAACCCGCATGCCCCAGACGTAAGGAGAGGACAGGCATGCCCCGTTACGTTTCAATAGCCGGGTCTCCTAGCATCACGGCGGCTTGACTCTAAG
>PLIQ01000017.1 GCA_003140115.1 Actinomycetota bacterium
CAGGGTGACCCGCAAAGTGCTTTGCGCTGGTCAGGCGGCGTGCTTCCGATGACAGTGTCCGGAAGGCGGATGATGCTCGTGCCGACCGCGCGGGCCGCGTTTTCCCGTTCTGGGTTACATTCCGTAGCGGAGCGGCGTTTATGCGGGCCGGCAGGAAGCCGCGTTTGCCGTTTACGGACAGTGACACCTGCTGTGGCGGTTCTGCCGCGATTGCGTCACGGTGCTGGTGCTGCGCGTGTCGCTGCGGGGAATGCAGCGGGGCCCCGGCTAGGACAAGGGATTGCTGACATCTCTTCCCCGCCGGGAGGCCCCGTTGCCCGTTCAGTCTCGCATGCCCGCGCCCGCCGCTGCCGGGGAAGCCCTGGCAGAGCTGATCTCCCGCGCCGCCGCGCTGGCCGCGGCGTCGGGCGGGAACCTGCTGGAGTGCTTCGCGGCGGTGCCCGATCCGCGGGATCCGCGCGGGATCCGGCATTCCCTGCCGTGCGTGCTGACGCTGTGCACCGCGGCGGTGCTGTGCGGGAACACGGCGATCGAGGACGTGACCGCCTGGGTGCACCGCGCGCCGCAGGACGTCCTGGCCGCGGCCGGCGCCCGCCGCAACGCGCTGGGGATACGGGCGGCGCCGCATCCGGACACGGTGGTGCGGATCTTCGCGGACCTGGGCGCGGCGGCGCTCGCGGACCACGCCGGCGCCTATCTCGCCCTGCGCGCGCTGCCCGGCCCGGTGGCATATCCCGTCGCCGCGCCGGGCTGGCTGCCCGCGGTTGCCGTGGACGGCAAGGCGGTGCGCGGTGCGGCCGGCGAGGACGGCATGATCCCGTACCTGCTGGCCGCCGTCACCCACGGCACCGGGATCGTGCTCGCCGAGCGGCTGATCGGCCCCAAGACCAACGAGGTGCCGGAGTTCGCGCCGCTGCTGCTCGCGCTGAACGAGTACTACCCGCTGGCCGGGCACGTCATCACCGCCGACGCCGGGCACACCGTCAGGGCCCACGCCGGGCTGATCTGCGGGAAGCTCCTCGCGCACTACGTCTTCACGGTCAAGTGCAACACCAAGAAGCTGTGGGAGGAACTGGACGCCCTGGACTGGGCGGAGGTCCCCGTGCAGCACGAGAGCAGGGACAACGGCCACGGCCGCCGCGAGCGCCGCACCATCCAGGTCATGGACGCCCCCGAGCACATCCGCAACCGGTTCCCGCACGCCCGCCAGGTCGCCCTCATCGAGCGGTACGTCACCCGCACCGTCCGGGTGAAGAAGGCCAAGCGCTGGGTGAAGAAGCAGGTCAAGTCCGCGGTCGCGGTGTTCATCATCACCAGCCTGGACGCCCGCGAGGCCGCCCCGGTGCACCTGGCCGGATACGTCCGCGGCCAGTGGACCATCGAGAACAAGGTGCATCGAGCAAGCGAGACACTACGACGTTTCATGACCTTGCGGCCGCGATGCGGGTATGGGCCAAGGGCCTGCTGGGCCTGGAGGCAGCGGTTGAGCTGCTGATCGGGCACGGCACCTGGCTCACGCGCGCCGACTTCGCAGCCGCTGCGCTGACGTCTGGCTGCGATGGCATCACCGGCGCGGTGATGGTGTCGGTGGACTTCGAGGCGGCGCTGGCCGCGCGGCGGGCGGGCGGCCTGCCGTGCTCGGCGGGCGAGGAGCAGATCCTGGCGCTGGCGGTGAGCATCGCGGCCGGGGTGCCGGTCGCGCTGGGTGACCTGGTGTGCGGGCTGGATGAGGATAACGCGGTCCGGGTCGCGATCGCGGTGCTGCACGCTGCCGGGTTCGGCGGGCGCAGCGTCCTGGTCACCCGCGGCAGCCGGCGGTGACCGGCAGCGCGCACGGCGAGTCGCGGCCGGCGGGCGCGGGGCTGGAGACGGTGCGGGTGGTCCGGCCGGGGCATCCGCTGCACGGGCTGGACCTGCCGGTGTGGGGCCGGCTGCGGCTGCGCGGGGTCGCCATGGTGGTCCTGGTGCTGCCTGATGGCAGCAAGGAGCGCATCCCCGCAGCCTGGGTAGGCGAGGGCGGCGGCGAGGACCCGGCCGCGCCGGTGGTCGCGGCGGCGGCGGATCTGCTGCGGCTGCTGCGGGTGATTTCCGGTGTTCCCGCCATCGCCGGGAACCGGGCGGAGCAGGCTGCACGGCAGTCACCAGGCAAGGAGGACGACCGTGCAGCCTGCACAACTCAGTCTGCTGCCGGACCAGGTTCCGGCGCCACCATCGCAGCTGGCCAGCCAGCTGCCCTCGCCCATCACGCAAGCCGCGGCCGCGATCGTGGCACGCCTGATCATCCAGGCGGCGCAACCAGGATCGCCGGCCGGGCCCGCAACGCCAGTCCCGGCGCAGCAGGGGGTGAGCGGCGGTGAGTGATCCCAAGGTAACGGCGGCACATCTGCGCCGCGCGGCGGCCGTCTACTGCCGCCAGTCCACCCTGATCCAGGTCGAACGTAACCGTGAATCGACCTTGCGCCAGTACGACCTGGTGAGCCGGGCCGGCTCGCTGGGCTGGCCGCGCAGCGCGATCCGTGTCATCGACGCCGACCTGGGTGTGAGCGGGTCGGGGCTGGCGGCCCGGGCCGGGTTCACCGAGCTGACCGAGCAGATCGCGCTCGGGCAGGTCGGTGTCGTCCTGGCCCTGGAGGTCTCCCGGCTGGCCCGGTCCTCGGCCGAGTGGTACCGGCTCCTGGACCTGTGCGGGATCACCGATACCCTGATCGCCGACGAGGCCAGCGTCTATCATCCCGGCATGTTCGATGACCGGCTCCTCCTGGGCCTCAAGGGGACCATGGCCGAGGCTGAGCTGCAGGTACTGCGCGCCCGGATGCTCGGCGGGCTGCGGAATAAGGCGGCCCGCGGTGAGCTGCGGATCCCGCTGCCGGCCGGGCTGGTGTGGGCCGAGGCGCCCGGGCAGATCCTGCTGCACCCCGATGAGGCGGTGCGCGGCGCGATCACCGCGGTGTTCGACCGGTTCGCCGCGTCCGGGTCGGCCCGGCAGGTGTGGCTGTGGCTGCGTGAGAACGGCCTGAAGCTGCCGTCGCTGCGGGACGGGCAGCTGGCCTGGGTCACGGCCGCCTACCCGGCGGTGCACAAGGTCCTCACCCATCCCGCCTACGCGGGCGCCTACGTCTACGGCCGCACCCGCGCCGAGCGCTACATCGACGCATCCGGGACCCCGGCCGGCAGGCGGCGGGCGGTACCCCGGCCAGAAGACTGGCAGGTCCTGATCACCGGGCATCATCCCGGCTACGTCGACTGGGACACCTACCTGGCCAACACCGCCCGGCTGGCGGCGAACATGGCCCCGGTCCGCGGCGCCGACGGGACCGGCGCGACCCGGGAGGGCTGCGCGCTGCTGCAGGGCCTGGCGATCTGCGGGATCTGCGGGCGGCGGCTCGGCGTGTTCTACCGCGGCCCCGCCAAGTCCATCCCCGGCTACCAGTGCAACGGCGGCGTGCTGGTCGGCGGCGGGCAGGGCCGGTTCTGCACCCGGGTCAGCGGCCTGCGCACCGACCCGGCCGTCGCCCAGCACGTCCTGGAGGTCCTCACCCCGCTCGCCCTGCAAGCCGCGATCGATGCCGCGGACCAGATCGAGGCCGGCCACGATGCCGCGCTGGATCAGTGGCGCCGCCAGGCCGAGCAGGCCCGCTACGCCGCCACCAGGGCCGAGCGCCGCTACCGCGCCGTCGACCCCGAGAACCGGCTGGTCGCCCGCGGCCTGGAAGCCGAATGGGAAGCCGCGCTGCACGCCGCCCAGGATGCCGAAGCCGAGCTGGACCGGCGCGCAACCGCCCGGCCCGTCCGGCTCAGCGCGGACGAGCACGCCAAGATCCTCGCCATCGCCGCCGACCTGCCCGCGCTGTGGGCCGCGCCGTCCACCACCGACCGCGACCGCAAGGAACTCCTGCATGCCCTCCTCGACGACGTGGTCATCACCGCCGATGCCGCCAGCCGCACTGCCCGCCTCGTGCTGCACTGGAAAGGAGGGCTGATCAGCGAGATCAGCGTGGACCTGCCCAAGCCCAGGCCGCCCTACCGCACCAGCGAGGACACGGTGTCACTGATCGGCCGGCTGGCGGTCCACTACGACGACTCCATGATCGCGAAAGTCCTCAACCAGCAGCAACGCCGCACTGCCACCGGAATGTCGTTCACTCCCGTTAACGTGGCCAGCATCCGCAAGCGCCACGGCATTTCCCCCTACCAGGGCGGGGATGTCCCGGACCCCGACGGTGAGGTAATGAGCGTGCACCAGGCCGCCGCCGAACTCGGCATCACCGCCTCCACCCTCTACCGGTGGCTCAACGACGGATTCGTTCCCGGCGAGCAGATCACCCCCGGGGCGCCCTGGCGCATCCGCCTCACCCAGTCCACCCGGAACCTCATCGCCGATGATGCCCCCGCCGGCTGGGTACCCGTGCAGGTCGCCATGGCGTCCCTCGGCGTCTCCCGGCAGACAGTGTTGCAGCGTGTCAAGCGCGGCGAACTCCGCGCCGCCCACATCCGCGCCGGACGCAGGAAAGGCCTGCGTATCGAGCTACCCGCCCCCCAAGACGGGCTGTTCTAGCCATCCCCAGGCAGTAAAGGAGCAGTGTGATGCCCAATCGA
>PLIQ01000162.1 GCA_003140115.1 Actinomycetota bacterium
CCGAGCAGGGTAACGCCGGGCAGGATCAGGACGAACGCCCACATGGCTGGCCAGCGCGCCATGACCAGCAGCTCGGACCGCGCCGAGGCCAGCACCCCGCGGCCCGCTCCGGCGCCGGCCGGGGCCTGCGGGCCGGGCCGCCGGGAGGCACGCGGGCCGGGGGGCCGGACCCGGGGCCGGATGAGCCGCCGGCGGGCCGGGGCGGTGATGTCACGCCGCAGGACCAGGATCAGGGCCAGGATCGGGAACGCCACCGCGTAGCCGGCCAGGATCTCCGCGGCGTTCCAGGGACTGACCGGCTGGTAGGTAGCCGAGGCGGCCCCGCCGCCGGGCGAGCCGAACATCGAGGTGAGCGTGATCAGGCTGGCTCCCGGCATGACGTTGTAGAGGTGCTGGAACCACCCGCCCGCGTTGAGGCTCAGCTCGAACAGGAAGCCGTCGGCGATCGCGTACCAGATCAGCGCGGCCGCGACGCCGCCCGCCGCGCTGCGGAACAGCGTGCCCAGCGCGATGCCCAGGGCCCCGTAGGCCAAGCCGATGAGCAGGCCGGCCCCGACGGCCTGGGCCATGACGATCACCGACGGGAAAGCGCCGGCCGCGCCGCCCGCGAGCGCGCCGCCCACGTATCCGCGGATCGCCACGCTGGCCAGCGCGGCGAGGGCGAAGCTGGCCAGCACGCTGGCCGCGCAGGCGGTCATGATGGCCAGCACCTGGCCGCCGAAACAGCGGGCCCGGCCCTGGCCCTGCAGCAGCGCCGTCCGCAGGGTCCCGCTCCCCCAGGCCCCGCCGACGATGACCGCCCCCAGCAAGCTGAACGGAGCGGTGAAGGACAGCTGGTTCACGGTCTGGATGGCGAACTGGCTCGGCAGCAGGGACGGCAGGTTCTGGGCCGGGCTGCCGTACGTGGCGTACATCGCCGGGGTCAGGCCGAGATAGGTAAGGAACTGGAACAGGTACACCTGGACCAGGACCAGCAGCGGCGCGACCAGGACCAGCGCCCAGGCCACCCGCGACTTGCGCAGGACCAGCAGCTCGGCCCGCCAAGACGCGAGCATCGGGCTACCCGCCCGCGCCGGGTACGCGGCCGCTCGGCCCGGGCCGGCTCCGGCGCAGGCGCCGGGTCGCGGGCCGGCGCAGCGAGTCCGCCCCGCCGCTGCGGCCGCCGGTCAGCTCCACGAACACGTCCCGCAGCGGCCGCCGCTCAGTGCGGACCTCGCTGACCTCCAGGCCCGCCTCGACCAGCCGCCGGTTGACCGCTGCGGCCTGGCCCCGTCCCTGGTCGTCGGGTCCCTGGTCGGGGCCCTGGTCGCGCAGGGCCAGGCTGAGCAGCTCCCCCGCGCGTTCCGCGCCCTCCAGACCGGACAGCCCGGCGATCACCGCGGCCGCCCGGTCGGCGGGCTCGGCCCGCACCCACAGCCGGGCCTGGCCGCGGAGCTGCCCGGGGGTGCCCTCGAACAGCATCCGGCCGCCCCCTATCACCGCCACCCGCCCGCAGAGCTCCTCCACCTCGCGCATGTCATGGCTGCTCAGCAGGATGGTCCGGCCGCTTGTACCCAGGTCGCGGATGAGCCGCTGCATCTCCAGTTGCCCGACCGGGTCCAAGCCGTTGGACGGTTCGTCCAGGATCAGCAGTTCCGGGTCCTTCAGCAGGGCCATGGCCACGCCTAGGCGTTGCTTCATGCCTAGGCTGTAGCCAGCGACCCGGTCCCTCCCGCGGGCGGCCAAGCCCGCGGTCTCCAGTACCGCATCCACCCGAGCGTCGGATACGCCGCGCCGCCGGGCCGCGGCCCGCAGGTTGTCCCGCCCGGACAGGAACGGGTAGAACGCGGTCTCCCCCATCGATCCCACCCGGCTCAGGCCGGCCGGGTCGCCGGGCGGCGCACCGAGGACCCGGATCAGCCCGGTGGTCGGGCGCACCAGGCCGAGCAGCATGCGCAGGGTGGTGGTCTTCCCGGCGCCGTTCGGGCCGAGCAGACCGTAGATCTCCCCGGGCCGGACCGACAGATCGAGCGCGTCCACCGCCGTCACCTGGCCGCCGAAGCGCTTGACCAGGCCGCGGACCTCGACCGCCAACGCGTCTGTCACGCTGCCCCCTTAGGCCGGACCTCGACACGCACGTTACTCGCCGGATACTGGGATGCCCAGGCGGTCCGGGTCCAGTGCTTTGTACAGTGATCACCGACGACAACGAGGGGCGGCAGCGTGATACTGGTGACCGGAGCGACCGGGCGAGTTGGCTACCACGTGCTGGAGGCGCTGGCCGACGCGCGCGCCGACGTCACGGCGATGGTGCGGGTGGACGCCAAGGCCGCCGACCTGCCGGGGACGCCGCAGCACGTGGTGGCGAGCTTCGACGATCCGCCGTCGGCCGAGATCCTGCGGGGGTTCGACCAGGTCTTCCTGCTGAGCCCGGCGATCGAGGAGCAGGCCGAGCTCGAGACGGTGTTCATCGACGCGCTGGTGGCCGCGGGCCACGGCCCGCACGTGGTCAAGATCGCGGCCGACGGCTTCGCCGATCCCGGCTGCGACGTGCGGTTCATGCTCAGCCACCGGCAGGTCGCCGCGCACCTGGACGCCACCGGCCTGCCGGTCACCTACCTGGCGTCGGCCCTGTACATGGAGGACCTGCTGGCCACCGCGGACACCGTCCGCGAGGCCGGGGAGGTCTCGGTGCCAGCCGGGCACGGCCGGGTCGGGTTCGTAGCGGCCAGCGACGTGGCGGCGGTCGCGGCCCGGGTGCTGACCAGTCCGGATCACGCGGGGGCCACCTACGTGGTGACCGGGCCGGAGGCGCTGCGGTTCAAGGACGTCGCGGCGCGGGTCTCGGCCGTGTTCGCGCGGGAGGTCGACTACACCGACCAGGCACCGGAGCGAGCGCGCGAGCTGATGCTGGCCGGCGGGGTCAGCCCGTGGCGGGCGGACGGGAACCTGGAACTGTTCGACTGGATCCGGCAGGGCGGCGCGGACAACGTGACGGCCACGGTGCGCGAGGTGACCGGCGCCGATCCGCAGCCGGTGCAGGACTGGCTCGAGGAGTCGCGCGAGGAGTTCGAGGGTCCGGCGCTGGAGCTGCCCCGGTCGGTGTTCTGAACGAGACTCTCGGTGTTCTGAACGGGGCTCAGGAGCGGACTAGGCGGGCGATGGCCTCGGAGGCTTCCTTCACCTTGTCGCTGGCTTCCGGGCCGCCCTCCTCGATGGCCTGCGCGACGCAGTGGCCGAGGTGGTCTTCGACCAGGCCGAGGGCGACGGCCTGCAGCGCCCGGGTCACCGCGGAGACCTGGGTCAGGATGTCGATGCAGTAGGTGTCGTTCTCGACCATGCGCTGCAGGCCGCGCACCTGGCCCTCGATGCGGCGCAGCCGCTTGAGGTAAGCATCTTTGTCCTGGGTGTAACCGTGCATGACCCAACTCTAGGTGATGCTTCTCGATAACCTCACGGTATGCGCGACGAGACCATCACCGCCTTCCTCGACCAGCTTGCGGCCCGGGTGCCCGCCCCGGGCGGCGGCGCGACCGCAGCCCTGCAAGCCGCGCAGTCGGCGGCCCTGCTGGCCATGGTGGCCAGGTACAGCGACAGCGCCAAGTACGACGCCGACCTGATGAACCACGTCATCACCGAAGCCGACGGGATCAGGGGCGACGCCCTGACGCTGGCCGAGGCGGACGCCGCCGCGTTCGGGGCGGTGGCCGGCGCCTACGCGCTGGCCAAGGACACCGACGAGGAGAAGCAGGCCCGCTCGGCGGCCATCGCGGCCGCCCTGGCCGAGGCGGCGCGGCCGCCGGCCGACGTGGTCCGGCTGGCGCTGCTCCTGGTCAGCCTGGCCGAGGAGCTGCTCCCGGCCGGCAACCGCAACGTGATCACCGACGTGGCCGCGGCCGCGGAGGCGGCCCGGGCGGCGGCGGTCACGGCCCAGGTCAACATCGAGGTCAACCTGCGCGGCTTGAAGGACCCCTCGGTCCTGGGGGAGCTGGCGTCCATGGCCGAGGTCACCGACGACGTGGTCGCCCGCGCCGACCGGGTGGTGGCCGCGGTGCGCGAGGAGATCAGCCGATGACGCTCCTGTCCGGACGGGAACTCGCCGCGGACATCCGGGCCCGCACCGCGGCCGCGGCGGCCGCACTCGCGGTCCTGCGCCATCCGCCCCGGCTGAGCGTGGTCACCGCCACCGACGACGAGGCGAGCGCCTGGTACGTCCGGTCGATCGCCGCGGCGGCGGCCAAGGCCGGGATCGTCTGCGAGGTCGAGGACCTCGGCCCGGAGGCCACCGCGGACGGCATCACCGCGCAGCTGAGCGCGCTCAGCGCCGACCCGACGGTGGCCGGGATCATCTTGACCACTCCGTTGCCGGGCGGCATGCGGCTGCCCGAGCTGGCCGAGGCCATCGACCCGGCCAAGGACGTGGACGGCGCCAACCCGTCCTCACTTGGCCGGCTGATGACCGGCCTGCCGGCCTTCGCGCCAGCCACCGCCGAGGCGGTGCTCCGGCTGCTGGACCATTACCAGGTGGAGCTGGGGGGACGGCATGTGGTGGTGGTGGGGCGTTCGGCGGTGGTGGGCAAGCCGGTGACACACCTGCTGCTGGACCGGGACGCCACGGTCACCGTCTGCCACTCCCGCACCCGGGATCTGGCCGCCATCACCAGGCAGGCCGACGTGCTCGTGGTGGCCGCGGGCCGGACCGGGCTGATCGGCCCGGACCACGTGGCCCTGGGCGCCACGGTCATCGACGTCGGCACCAACGCCACCCCGGACGGCGGGCTGGCGGGCGA
>PLIQ01000277.1:0-2908 GCA_003140115.1 Actinomycetota bacterium
CAACGCGGAGCATCCGGCTTACGCGGTGGAGCGCGGCAGCCGGGGTTGCCCAAAATTTCCGCTTAAGCCAGATCATCCGCGCTAATGGAACTGGTGAGCTAGCTGATGACGCAGTGGCGACGGGCGATTGCTGCCCCCGCACGTCCCGCCGCATCACGCCAGCACCAGCAGGTGATTGACGCCACGTCCCGGCAGCCGCGTTACGGGATCTCATACCGGCACGATGCGTCATCGACCAGGTCAGGCTCGCTGAGCAAAACGAATAAATAGGGCAATCAGTGGCGGCCCGGACCGAGGCGGGACGGGACTGAGTTCGCGGCCGTCGTTCGCCATTAAGCATGCGTCCTCCGCGGCCGCCTGGAGGCGTCCCACTTCGACCGCCGGGCCCCATCCCCATCACGGAAATCTACTTTCCCTTCGAAATCCCTGCCGTTCAGGCCGACGGGTCGGCCCGTCCTTTGCGGGCACCGCGCCTGGCCTAACTGTGGCGGCGCGGGGTCAGGCTGGTGAGCGTCGACAGCCGCGATTCCAGCACCAGGTCCGCGTCGGGCAGCTGTCCTGATCCCCGCAGCCTTCAGCGCACGCCCTGTGCTCGATGACGCTCCGGTCCGGGCGCCGCGGCACCGCGCGGCCGCCAGCGCGCTGGCGCAGGCCGCCCGGGTCGGGGCCGCCCCGCGGGCACATGGCTGCCAGGCGCCGGAACTGCGATCGAACTCACCCCACTGTCGTATCGCACCGATCACATCGGCTGCTACCAGCGTGCAACCGTCCGGCAAATCGCGCTGCTACTCTCGCGAGCCAAACTAAGCCTATAAAGCAAAAAAGAATGGTACGCACTTCAGGCCCTGGTTTGTTTTCGTGCTCAGGCGCGATAGGCCACCAACGTTTCAGAGAGAAACGAATCATGAAGAGGACCATCACGGCCGGAGTGAGTATCGTGCTCGCTGCTCTCCTACTCCCCGCACTCGCCGCTAGCGCTAGTACGCAGCACGCCGCGCAGGAGCCAATCCCCGCGCACGTCACGTCCTCTTCCGCTAGCCAGAAAGCGTCCGCCCAGCAGTACTTTTGGGCCACCGGCTTCGATAGCGGTTCAGTCGGGCCGAGCTGGATGCAGGAAAACTTCCTTATCGAGGGCCAGAGCCTGAAGGACCGTACCGGCTCTAACGAAGATAACCACTCCATAACGGAGACCTACGTCCGGGACGCGGCTGGTAACGCCTTCGAATTCGGCGTCAGCTCCGACGGGACAAACGCAACGACGCGGCCCACGCTCTTCACGACTGCTTGGACGGCGGGAAAATTCAACGGCTATGAAGCCGGCTTCGTGTCATCAACGGGGGTTAAGCCCGGCTCGTTCAACCCGCCAGTAGGCACGAGCCCTGAGTTCGGCTACTCGATCACCGGCGGTAAGGTCTGGTTCACTTATGGTGGAAAGCGTTTCGGTTACATCCCCGAGTCATACTGGCCGCGCGGCTTTGGCGCCGTCACCGGGACGCAGACCTATGGCGAGGTCTACGACAACTCGCCAGGCGGATCCCATGTCCCGACGATGAACGGGCGCGTCAGCCACTACCGGACGAACACCGGCAGCCGCCTTACCACGTACCGTGTCAGCTCCCCGTACCGGATCACGAACGCCAGCGGAACCGGCTTTACGTTCGGCAGCTAGCCGGACGGAGCGTTACCCGGCGGCGCGGGTGGGTCGGCTCACCCAGACCGCGTTCGCGCTGGACGCCGCCGTGTTCGACCTGGCCTACATCACCGGCCCGGTACTGGCCAGCGGGCTGGCGACCGGCCTGGCCCCGGCGGCGGCCGTAGCCGTCCTGCTGGCCCTGACCGGCGCGGCGGTGATCATTATCGTCACGCCCTCGGGCCGCCCCGGGAATTCCGAACCCCCGGCCGCCTGGCGCTCGCGGTTCGGCCCGCTGCGGTCTGCCGCCCTGCGCGAGCTACTTATCACCGCGGCGCTCACCAACGTCGCGCTCACCGCCTACGTCCGGCACCACCATGCCCTCTGGGCGTCAGGCCCGCTGCTGGCCGAGGTCTCGATTGGCAGTATCGTGGGCAGCTTGTTCCTCGGAAATCACAGCCACCGGTTGCGCCGGCTGCTGGCCGGGTACGCCTGCGGACTCGCCGTGCTGACCGCGGCCGGGAGCGCCGCCCTGGCCGGGTTCGCCTCGGCCCGGCCCGTTCTCGGCCTGGGCCTGGCCGCCGCGGCCGCGATCGCCGGCGCCCCGGAGTTGTGCCCCGCCCCCGGGCGTGCTGTCATGCACGCATGGCCGACATCATCCAGTCCCCGCCGCAGACCGAAAGCATCCGCGCGCTGAGTGAGATCGAGCGCCAGGTGCTGTGGCTGTCCACGGCGATCATCGACCACGCGAACCGGGTCCGGCCCAATCCCGGCGGGATGAAGGTCGGCGGGCACCAGGCGTCCTCCGCGTCGATGGTCTCGATCATGACCTCGCTGTGGTTCGGGCACCTGCGGGCGCAGGACCGGGTGTCGGTCAAGCCGCACGCCTCGCCTGTGCTGCACGCGATCAACTACCTGCTGGGGGAGCTGGACGAGTCGTACCTGCCGACGCTGCGGGCGTTCGCTGGCCTGCAGAGCTATCCCAGCCGGGTCAAGGACCCCGACCCGGTCGACTACTCGACCGGCTCGGTCGGCATCGGCGCGACCGCGCCGGTCTGGGGCGCGGTGGCCAGCCGGTACCTCAAGCACCATTTCGCCAGCCGNNGGCGCGGTGTGGGAGGCCATCGTCGATCCCGCGGTGGCCGAGCTGGGCGAGGTCGTCTGGGTCGTGGACGTGAACCGGCAGTCGCTGGACCGCGTGGTGCCCCTGATCACCGCCGACCGGCTGCGCGGCATGTTCGTCGCGGCCGGCTGGCAGGTCATCACGCTGAAGTACGG
>PLIQ01000277.1:2920-12350 GCA_003140115.1 Actinomycetota bacterium
TACCAGCGACTGCTCCGCTGCGACGCCGCCGAGCTGCGCCGCAGGCTGCCGGGCGGGGACGAAGCGCTCGCCGGGCTCATCGCCAGCCTGGACGACGCGACGCTAGCGGCGGCGATCCGGAACCTCGGCGGGCATGACCTCAGTTCCCTGGACGAGGCATACCGGGCCATCGACGACAACCGGCCCACGCTGATCCTGGCCTACACGATCAAGGGCTACAGCCTGCCCATCGAGGGGCACCCGCAGAACCACTCCGCGCTGCTGACCGCCGAGCAGATGCGGGAACTCGCGTCGCACCTGGGCACCGATGCCGACCACCCCTGGTCCCGCTTCGCGCCGGACACCGCAGCCGGCCGGCTGTGCGCCGAGACGTCCTGGCGGCTGCGGCGCCCGGTGGTGCCCGCGCAGGCTCCGCCCTATGTACCAACCGACCTCGGCCGCACGCCGTCCGGGGTGGCCACCACCCAGGCGGCGCTGGGCCGGGCCCTGCTTGACCTGACCCGGGAGGCGCCCGAAGCGGCCAGGCGGGTGGTGACGGTCAGCCCGGACGTCAGCTCCAGCACCAACCTCGGCGGATGGGTAAACAAGGTCGGCGTGTGGTCGGCCCGCGAGCGGACCGACTGGTTCGCCGACGACGCCGAGACGATCCTGCACTGGCGGGAGAAGCCGACCGGGCAGCACATCGAGCTCGGCATCGCCGAGACCAACCTGGTCGGGCTGATCGGGGAGCTCGGCGCGACCTGGAGCCGGTGGGCCCAGCCGCTGCTGCCGATCGGGGTGCTCTACGACCCGTTCGTGGAGCGGGCGCTCGAGCCATGGTCGTTCGGGATCTATGCGGGCGGCCAGTCGATCCTGGTCGGCACGCCGTCCGGTGTCTCGCTCGCCCCAGAAGGCGGCGCGCACCAGTCGATCACCACGCCGTCGATCGGGATCGAACAGCCGGGGTGTGTCGCCTACGAGCCGGCCTTCGCCATCGACACCGAATGGTGCCTGCTGGCCAGCCTAGCCCGGCTGGGCCGCCCCGACGGCAGCTCGGCCTACCTGCGCCTGTCCACTCGCCCGGTCAGCCAGAAACTGGCCGGCGTGCCCGCCGATCCCGCGGCCAGGGAACGGCGCCGCCGCCAGGTCGTGGCGGGCGCCTACCCGCTGCGGCGGACCGCTGCGCCGAAGGTCACCATCGCGGCCATGGGCGCGGTCGTGCCGGAGGCACTGGCCGCCGCGGAGCGGCTCTCCGCGGCCGGCTTGCCCGCCGACGTCGTCTGCGTCACCAGCCCGGGCCTGATCTTCCAGGCCCTGCGCGTCCGGCAGGGACTTGCGGCCGGGGGAGAGACGTGGATCCTGGACCAGGCCTTCCCCGTCACCCGGGCTACGCCGCTGGTGACCGTCCTGGACGGGCACCCGCACACGCTGGCCTTCCTGGCCACCATCAACCGCGTCCCGCACGCCGCGCTCGGCGTGGCCCAGTTCGGCCAGTCCGGCTCGATCGAGGACCTGTACCGGTACAACGGCCTCGACACCGACAGCATCATCCGCGCCGCCCTCGACCTGGTCCCCTAGCACGCCCGGAGCCGTTGACGAACGCAGAGCTAGCTCGGGCACCTCAGGTCCCGCGTGCCTGCCGCCTGACCGTCGAAGCCACGGTGGTTCTGCGACGCCCGTGGCCAGCGCTGCTGCCGGTACCAGCCGCGCGGGCTGCGGCCCGGCCCGAAAGGGCAATCAAGATCGTGGATCGGCCCTCGGACTCGGCGCCGCAGCACGCACATCCGCCGCTTCCGTCACATTTCCGTGGTTGATTCGGGTTTCGTGGTCGATCCGGGGTCTCCCAGAGCCATATGCCAAGTCCGAACGCGTCCGCCTCGGCCGTGGGCTGGTCATTGAGGTCACGATGCCGCTGACAGCGGTCGCTCCGTCCGCCCGGCGTCAAGATCCGGGAGTATATGGGCTTACGGGAGCGGTTTGTGCACTATAGACCCCCAAACCCTCCCATAGGCCCCAATCCTCCCGGATAACCGGTCCCGGGGCGAGACGGCTGAGTCAGGCGGGGCTACCGGTACGACGGTGGTCGTATGGAGGCTCGTCTGGTGCCGTGTATCCGGATTCCGCGGCGTATCCGGTGCGCCCCAGCACCCTCAATCAACCGCGGAGCCTGAATCAACCGCAATGACCGGAGAGCTCCTCCGCCTGCCGTGACGCCAGCGATGTCCTGTGATGACTGTGACGAGCGCGGGCAGGTCGGAGCTGTCACACGATCATCGTCGCCTCTATGGTCAGCCGACGGGCGGGCCGGATAGTGGCACAGCTGACGCGTTTCCCTCTTGCGGGGGCTGTGTGCCCCAGCGCGGCTGCCCGTCAGTGACTGTGGCGCACCAGGTCGACGGTCCGGCCGGGCCCGTAATGGGCGCGGAGTCCAGCGTCGCCCGTGCGATCCTCAGCGCGATCCCGGTAGCGAGCGATCCGCGCCACCCTTGACCTCCAGTAGCATTTTCGTCCGTAGGGAGGGTACCGTGCGTTACCTCGCGGCGGCCGAACAGGCCGGGAACTGGCTGCTGGCCACGGCGCAGCGGAGCCCGCAGGGCTGGTCCTGGCCGGTTCAGCCGGGTATCTCCGCCGCGGTCGTGCCCGGCCTGGGCTGGGGTACCGCTGGCCCGACGATGTTCTTCGTTGAGGCGTTCCGGACCACCGGCGACGAACGCTGGCTGTCCGCCGCCCGGGCCGGCGCGCGGTGGATGGACGCGCACCTCGAGGAGTCCAGCCGGTCCTGGGCAGGATGCGGGCTGTTCACCGGAGTCGGCGGCTGGGCCGTGGTGCTGCACGAACTGGCCGCCGCGGCGCGCGACGAGCAGGCCAGCGGCCTGGCCCGGCGGGTGCTCGAGACGGTCGCGGCGCACGCGTCGGTCGACGGCGACGGGGTGCACTGGCATGACCTGACCGAAATGGTGTGGGGCACGGCCGGCATCGGGTGTCTCATGCTGACGCTGGGCGCCGACTACCTCGGCCCGGCCGCTGTGGACCTGGCGGTCCGGGCGGGTGACTGGCTGCTGGGCCAGGCCGAGGCCGCACCCACGGGTATCCGGTGGTCCCTGGGCCGCGCGTACGAGGCCGAACGCCCCGACGACCAGCGCCGCTTCCCGAACTTCGCGCACGGGGCGGCGGGCATCGGGTTCTTCCTGGCCCGGTTGGCGCAGGTGACCGGCGAGCGGCGGTTCCTGGCGGCCAGCCTGGCCGCGACCGAGTGGATCATGACGACCGTCCGCACCGATCAGGACACCTGTGCCGCGTTTCATCACGATCCCGGCGGCACCGAGCTGTTCACCCTGGGCTGGTGCCACGGGCCGCCGGGGCTCGGCTGGCTGTTCCGGCAGCTGGAGCTCAGCACGGGCGAGGCCAGCTGGCGGCCCTGGCTCCGCCGCGCCGCCCGGGCCGACCTCATCAGCGGGATCCCGGCCCGGCGCGAGCCCGGGTTCTGGGACAACGTCGCCCGCTGCTGCGGCTCGGCGGGAGTCGCCGAGTACTTCCTCGACCTGCACCGCCTTGAAGGCCAGCCCGGCGACCTGGCCTTCGCGGTCACCCTGGTGGACGACATCCTCGACCGGGCCATCGCCGATGGCAGTGGGATGCGGTGGTCCAACTACGAGTTCCGGTCGCCGGAGCCGGATCTCCCGCCCGAGACGACCTACCTGCAGGGGGCGCCCGGCATCGGCTCCACGCTGCTGCGCCTGCACCGCCACCTGGCCGGGAACCCGTGGACGGTGGACTGGCCGCACGCTCCGGCCTGGACCGGGTTAGCCTAGCCAGCTCGGCCGTATGGGGTGCCTAGACGAACCGCCATCAATAGGATGTACCCCACCGAACCAGGTCAGAACAGCAGCGCTCCCGTCGAAGATCAGGTGAAGATCGTGCGGACGCAGGATCGCAGTCGCGAGGTCCAGCGAACCGCGCCCGCGCTCGGCACCGACGTCCGCGGGGTCCACGTCCTGCCCACGCTGCGGATCAGCCTGCAGCGGATCCGCCCGGCGTCACCGGATATCGCCTGGGCGGTATTCGTCGGCCTCAACCTGGTCGCCATGCGCGTGCTGTCGAACTGGCAGACGGTGCCGTTCCTGGCCATCTGGATCAGCTTGACGGTGATCTACGGGTTCCGGCTGTGGCGCCTGCAGCCCACCATCTTGACCTGGGCCGCCGTGACGCTGGCCACCGGTGGCATCATCTTCGTGCAAGTTCTCAAGGGCCAGCAAGACGCCGACTACCTGGCCGAAGTCCCGCTGATCTCGCTGATGTTCCTGGTCATGGTGTGGCACGGCCGACGACGGCTGGCTGCCACCCAGGAGCGGCTGACGGCCATGGAACAGGTGCAGCGGATCTCCCAGGAGAACGTCCGGCTCCTGGAGCAGCAGCGCCAGTTCCTCCAGGACGCCTCGCACGAGCTGGGTACCCCGATCACCGTGGCCCTCGGCCACGCCGAGCTGATCGAGCGGGCCACCGTCAATGAGACGGTGGCCGCGGACGCCCGGGTGGTGACCGGCGAACTGGCCCGGCTGCGCCGGCTGACCAACCGGCTGCTCCTGCTGGCCTCGGCCGGGACCCCGGACTTCCTGCACGTGACTCCGGTATCGGCCGATGCGCTGGTCCTGGACGCCCTGGAACGCTGGGGCAACGCCCCGCGCCGCTGGCGGCTGGGGGAGGTGGCCGAGGCGACCGTGCTCGGCGACAGCGACCGCCTCGTCGCCGCACTGGACGCGCTACTGGAGAACGCCGTCGCTCATACCGAGCCGGGCGACCTGATCGAGGTCAGCGTCGGTCTCGAGGGCCGGAACGTGGTCCTGGCCGTGACCGATTCGGGCTGCGGGATGCCGCCCACCGAGCTCGACCGCATCTTCCGCCGGTTCAGCCGCGCCCAGCCGTACCGCAACCGCGAGGCCGGCGGGTTCGGACTCGGCCTGCCCATCGTGCAGGCCATCGCCGAAGCCCACCACGGGTCGGTCCGGGTCCGCAGCGCCAGCGGCGAGGGCTCCACGTTCGAGCTGGTCATCCCCGCCGTCCCCGACGCCCTGGCCAGCTGACCTGCGGCAGTTGCATAGCCTGAACTGTGTTCGCGTTCAAGGCCGCCATCGTGGTCCTGGTCCTGTTCGTGGCCGGGGTGCTGCGCGATCGTCGCAGCTTCGCCAACGCGGTCCTGCTCGGTCTCGCGCTCGCGCTGCTCGCGCTCGGGGCGTCGGAGCGGCTGGCCAGGGCGCATGACGCGGCGAGCAGGCTGGTGCTGCTGGCGGTGTTCGCGTTGGTAGCCGTCGTCCCGTTCCTCGCCGCCGCGTACCTGGTGGTGAACGGGGTGACGATGGTGCGCCGGGAAAGCTTCCGGCCGGCCAACCTGCTGTCGCTTCTGGTCGGCCCGGCCATCCTCGCCGTCATCGGGTTCAGGCTGGCGACACCGTTCACCGGCTCGGGCGAACTGGTCCTGTCGGCCACGATCATCATGCTGCTGTTCGCCTACGTCTCGTTCCAGTGCGTCTCGTTCGTGCTGTACGCCTTCCTGTATGGCCGCCTGTCCGTAACACGCAACGCCGACTTCGTCGTGGTGCTCGGCTCGGGGCTGCTCGATGGCGGGCGGGTCCCGCCGCTGCTGGCCAGCAGGCTGGACCGGGGTTACGCGGTCTACCGGGCCCTGGTGGTGCGAGGCGGTGACCCGGTGCTGGTCGTTTCCGGCGGCAAGGGCAGCGACGAGCGGATCTCCGAGGCCGATGCGATGGCCGGCTACCTGGCCGCGCGCGGCTTTCCCGTGGACCGGATCGAGCGTGAGGACCAGTCAGCGAGCACCGAGGAGAACCTGGTCAACAGCCAGGCGATTATGGACCGCCTCCGCCCGGATGCCACGTGCGTGATCGTGACCAGCAACTTCCACGTGTTCCGTACGGCGATGATCGCCCGCCGCCTCGGCGTCCGCGGCGAGGTAACCGGCGCGCGCACCGCCGGCTACTACTGGCCGAGCGCCACCCTGCGCGAGTTCGCCGCCGTCTTCGTCAGCTACAAGGCAGTCAACCTGGCCGTCTGCTTCGCCCTCGTCGCGGTCCCGGTCATGGTCACCCTGCTGCACCATCCTTACACCGCGCCGAGCAGGTAGGCGAGCAGGATCACGAGGAATACGTACAGCAGGTAGAGGTTCACGTCGCCGGACTGCATGGGACGGATCGCATCGGCGAGCCATTCCACGGCGCGGATGACCGGCCGGTAGAGGTATCGCTCGAAGACCGGCGTCACCTGCTCCTCGTAATGCACCGGCCCGGATCGCCCGGCCGGATCGTCATCGGAGGCGCGGTGGACCGAAACCGCCGGCCGGTACAGGGCGTCGAAGGTGACCCGGGTCGGGGCGGAGAACGTCATGGCCGAGTACTGCATCCGCGGCCGGAACCGCGTGATGCCGCCGTCCCAGACCGGGACCGAGACGCTGGCGGCGCGCGGCCGTCCGGCCAGGAAGATCAGCAGCGGAACCGCGCACGCGGCCACCAGGAACACGGTCAGGTACGTCGGCGAGAACGCGGAGAAGTCCGTGTGGGCCGGGATGACGGTCAGTTTGCCGGGCAGCAGCAGCGGGCCGAGCGCGACACCGGTGATCGTATGTGCTGCCCGGGACAAGGCGCTGAGCACGACCGGGGCGCCCACCGCCAGGGCCACGCAGGCGACGCCGAGCAGCGCCGGGCCGGCCACCGGCTGGCCAGGTTCCCGCGCCGCGGCGGCCGAAGGCGTCCGGGGCATGCCGAGGTACGGGATCCCGAAGCCGCGGACGAAGGCGTAGATGGCCAGGCCTCCGGTGAGCCCGAGGGTCGCGGCGGCGAGCACGATGAGGATCGCGATCAGGTGGCTGCCGGTGCGGAAGCCCTGGAACAGGCCCTGGAAGATCAGCCACTCGCTGACGAACCCGTTCAGCGGCGGCAGCGCGGCGATCCCGAGCGTGCCGATGAACGCGATCACCGTGCTGCGCGGCAGCCGGTGCACGAGCCCGCCGAGCCGGTCCATGTCCCTGGTCCCGGTCGCGTGCTCGACCACGCCCGCCTCCAGGAACAGCAGCGTCTTGTAACAGCCGTGGTTGGCCACGTGGTACAGGCCCGCGATGAGCAGGAACGCGGCCAGCGCGGGCTGCCGGTAGGCGTGGAAGATCATGGCGGCGCCGAACGCGGTCACGATGATCCCGGTGTTCTCGATCGTCGAGTAGGCCAGGAACCGCTTGATGTCGCGTTCCCGCAGCGCATAAAGGATGCCGATGGCGGCGGTTACCGCGCCGGCGCCCATGGTGACCAGGCCGGGCCAGGCCCCGCCGACCGGATCGAGCCGGAACGCGAACAGGGCGATGCCGTACGTGCCGAGCTTGACCACGACGCCGGATAGGAACGCCGACCCGTCGGCCGGGGCCACCGGGTGCGCCTCGGGCAGCCACACGTGCAGCGGGACGAGTCCCGCCTTGAACCCGAACCCGGTCAAGGCCAGCAGGTAGGCAGCGGCCCGCCAGCCGCCGGGCACCAGGTGGCCGCGGGCCGCCATCACCTCTAGCTCCGTAGCATGCGTCTTCGCGGACAGGATCACGAACGCCGCCACGACCAGCAGGAAGCCGATCTCGGACAGGGCCAGGAACCAGAATGCGCCGCGGGCCACCTCGGTGCGGCTCGGGTGGCGCAGGATGATCAGGTAGCAGGCCAGGCTCATGGTTTCCCAGGCGACCAGGAACGTCACCATGCCGCCCGCGGCGAGTACGGCCAGGCAGGCCAGCAGGGCCAGGTTGTAGGCCGCCAGATATATGGCCGTGCCGCGGGCGGGCTGGTCATAGCGGGGCGCGTAGAGGGAGATCGCCACCGCGACGATCCCGAGCACCGCTACGAACACGCCCGCCAGGCTGGTCAGCTGCAGCTGCAGGGGGCCGCCGACGATGGTCGCGCCGCCGCCCGCAGTGACCACCCGGGTATCGCCGTACACCAGTGACCAGCCGCCGGCGCCCACCGCGGCGACGCCGCCGAGCCCGGACAGCACGCAGCAGGCGCGCAGTCCCGGCCGCCACGAACCGGCCAGCAATCCGGTCACGGCCGCCGCGAGCCAGGCCCCGCCCGCGCCGTAGAGGATGTCCAGCGGGTTCACGCCGCACCCCCGTCCGCGATAAACGTCAGGCCTGGTATCCGTTCCGCGAGCCGGCCGACCGCCACCGCCAGGCCCTGCAGCAGCGCCAGCGGGCTGGGCGGGCAGCCCGGGATCCACACGTCGACCGGCAGGACCTCCCCGACGTTCCCGTGCACGAACGGGTCCTTCGGATACACCCCGCCCAGCGCGCAGGCACCGGTCGCGACCACCACCTTGGGCCCGGGCATCGCCTCGTAGGTCTTCCGCGCCGCCCCGTCGAACGCCCGCACCATCGGCCCGGTGACCAGCAGCAGGTCCGCGTGCCTGGGCGCGGGGGTAAAGAAGAACCCGAGCCGGTTCAGGTCGTAGTGCGGCGCGCTGAGCAACCGGATCTCCTGCTCGCAGACCGCGCACGACCCGGTGTCCAGGGTGCGGATGTGCAGGCTGCGGCCGAACTGCGCGGCGATCGTGTCCCGCAGGCGCCCAGCCGCCGCCTCGGCCTGGTCCGGGCCGGGGCTCATCGCTCGCCTCCCCGGATCGGGATTTTTTTTATCAGCGCCGAACGGGCCGTGGTGGCCAGCTCGAAGTCCTCGCTTTGCGCGACGGCATCCGGGGCGACCGCGGCGCACTTGCCGCAGGCGGTGCAGGCGCCCACGTCGAAGACCAGGATGTCGTCCCGCCTGCTCAGCGCGGCGCTCGGACACACGGCCACCATCCGGTCGGCGGCCTGGATAGTCAGCTGCCGCGGGCGGAACGCCGGCGGCGTCGGCAGACACGCCGCCGAGTCGTCGCGGCGAGCCGGGTACCGGGTGGTGACCACCCCGCGGCGCAACCCGCGGATAAACCACAGTGGCATCGCGCCTCACCTCCTTCAACGGGCCAGGCCGGCCGCGGTCAGCCAGAAGCTGGCCTCGATGATCGGTATGTCGGTGAACACGTTCTGGGACCGGCACGCGTCGTCGAAGCCGCGCCAGTTGCGGACCGAACCCGGGCGCAGCCGCGCCCGGGTGATCCGCCCGTCCTCGTCCAGCGCGACCCAGGCCAGCACCTCGCCCCGCGACGATTCGGCCCAGCCGAGACCCCGACCCCCGCCGGAGGGTAGCGAGGTGCGCTCGGCGGCGGTGCCCGCCTCCAGGAACTCGCCGATGAGCCGGGCCGACTCCGCCGCCTCGCCGAGCATCACCTGCAACCGGGCGAGCACGTCGCCGCCGTCCGCGGTGACGATCGCTAGCTGGTGCTCGGCATAGGGACCTCCGTTCAGCCGCGCGTCCACGGCCAGGCCGGTGGCTCGTGCGACGGGCCCGACCAGGCCGAGGCGGCGGGCTTGCTCGGC
>PLIQ01000517.1:0-4059 GCA_003140115.1 Actinomycetota bacterium
TCAGCTCGTCGCGGAGGAGGTCCATCAGCAGCCCGTCGTGGAACTGGCCGTCGCCGCCGCGCTCGTACTGGCGCATCACGCCGACGGGCCGGAAGCCCACCTTGGTATAGCAGCGGATGGCCGGAAGGTTCGCCGTGGCCGGGTCGATGGTGATCCGGTGATGACCGCGCTCCTCGAACAGGAACCTGGCCAGCAACCCGACCGCCTCGGTCCCGGCACCCTGGCCCTGGAACCGGTCGCCGAGGTAGATGTCGATCCCCGCGTGCCGGTACATCGGCTCGTTCTCCTCCTCGTATTGGATGCCTCCGGCGACCTTCCCGTCGATCTCCATCACCAGCAGGACCGCGGAATCACCACCCCGCAGGTCGGTTTCGATCGCCGCCACCGGAGCCGGTTCGCCCCACCACCGCGACACCGATGGCTCAGCCAGGATCGCCTGCAACCGCGGGGCGTCGTCCGGGTGGCCCGGCCGGATCCTGACGGAACGTCCGACCAGCATGGGGCGTGCCTCGGTCTGTGCTTCCATGCCGCCATCGTGGGCTCCGGCCTCGGCCCGCGCAAACGAAATACCGCGGCTGCTACGCGGCGAAGATCCCGCGGGGCAGCGTCATGGACACGACCCAGTTCGGGAGGTCGACGGTCTCGCTGATCTTCAGGTCGCCTGCCACGCTGCACAGGGCATAGGCCTCGTGCAGGCTCAGCTGCTGGTCGGTGGCCAGCCAGTCCACCATGTCCCGGACCGCGTTCTTGGCGTTCTCCATCAGGTCGGGGCCGATGCCGGTGGTGTGGTAGTAGCCGTGGGCGAGCATCTCGGCGGGCATGGCCAGCTGGGTGGGGTCCGCGGCGGGCACGATCGCCCGGGGGGAGGCGATGATGCTGTTCTTGATCACGCTGAAGCGCAGGGTGACCGCCATCAGGGTCTCGATGGCCGTCACGCAGACCTCGCCGTCCCCCTGGGCCATGTGCCCGTCCCCGGCCGAGAACTTCGCGCCAGGCGCGTAGACCGGGAACTGGATCCGTGCTCCCTTGGTGAACTGCCGGATGTCGGCGTTGCCGCCCATCGCGCCGCTGACGCCGGGGGGCAAGGTGCGGTACATGCCCTTGCGCATCGGCGCGACGCCGTAGATCCCCATGAAGGGAGCGACCGGGATCCGCGCCTGCCGGCCGGTGTCGGCG
The DNA here is from genome assembly GCA_003140115.1 of Actinomycetota bacterium. The sequence continues at coordinate 1,177 of PLIQ01000517.1, forward strand.
CCGATGAAGGTGGCCAACCCGGTGTTCTGCCCCCGCTCGAACGTGAACAGCTGGACGAATGGCGAACCGCTGTTGTAGGGCTGATCCTCGGGAATCGCGCCCGGCACCGGCCCCGGGTTGGGGTCGCTGATCTGGGAGGCCTCGGTGAACTGGGTGATCGGGGCGAGCACGTCCGGTCGCAGCGACCCGAACATGCCCAGGGCCGGGCCGATCACGACGTAGCCGAAGTCCACCAGCGGGGCAACGTCCAGGATCTCGACCTCGAGGATGTCGCCGGGCTCGGCTCCCTCGACCTCGACCGGGCCGGTCAGTGGGTGCACCCGGCCCAGATCCAGGGTCAGGCTCGCCTCGGGCGTCAGGGTGCGGGCCGCCTCGCCGATATCCAGGGCGTCGCGGCACAGTAGCTGGATCACTTCTCCGGGCCGTACCACGACTACCGGCGGCAGGTCGCGGTTCCAGCGGGTATGCAGTATCTGGCCGTAGCCGTCCACGACCCGCGCCCCGTCCGGCCCGGTCACGACATCCGGTGTGCCAGAGCCGGCGACATCCATGCCCTCCACAAATAGCTTGCGCACCTCCCCTTCCCCCTTAATCCCGCCGCCAGCGGCCAGGGTGGAGAACGCGGTCGCCGCCGCCGCGCCGAGGGCGGTCTGCTGGATCAGGGAACCGCCTTCCGCGCTACCCGAGTGGACGAAACACATCGCGGCCTCCCTCGCATCGTGTCGGACTGCGGCCAGCCCTGGTCCCGCCAGGAACAGCGGCACCATGGCACCGGCGTTCCCCTACGATCCCGCACAACCGCTGCCTGGGGAAGACCGTTAGAGATCGGGCAGGACGGCCTCGGCTTCGATCTCTACCTGCCAGGCGGGGTCGAGCAGGCCGGCCACGATCACGGCAGTAGCCGCTGGGCGGATGTCGGCGAAGACCTCGCCGTGGGCGCGGGCGACCTCGGGCCAGTGGGCGGCATCGGTGATGAACATGCGGGTCCGGACGACGTTCTCGAGGCTGGTGCCGGCTTGGGTTAGGGCCTCGTTAATGAGGTCCAGGCACAACTTGGCCTGGGCGTAGGCCTCGGGCGGGGGCGGCCCGCCGCCAGGCGGGACTGGCGCGGTTCCGGCGACCAAAACCCGGTCACCGACGATGACGGCGCGAGAGAAGCCGAACACCGGCTCGTAGGGCGAATGGCCGCTGATGCGCTGACGTTGCACGGCAGGCATTCTTTCACGCGGGCCGGGACGAGGGTTGGCTGAGAGGGGGCGGGCCGAGGGTTGGCCGAGAAGGGCCGAGACGAGGGGGTTGGCCGAGAAGGGGGCGGGTAGCACTCACACGAGCCCGGGTTGGCTCCTTCCATCATCACGTTATATCTTGAAGGAACAGGCCTGTCTATTGGCATGCCTGAGAGCGCTGAGCGCTCGAGGCGAAGGAGAGCCGACAATGACCGATTTTGAGCAGCAACTACGGACGTGGTGGACCAAGCTGACCGCCTGGCTGCACGGCGGACAGCCCGCCGAGGGGACCCGCAAGGCGAAGGCGGCCATGGCGGACTTCCGGGAGAGCGAGACCGGGCGCAAGGCCGAGTCGGCCATCCGCGACCTGCGCGAGGGCGAGGCGGCACGCAAGGCCCGGGAGGCCCTCAAGGATCTGCGGGAGAGCGACGCCGGGCGCAAGGCGCGCGAGGCGCTGCAGGACCTGCGGGACAGCGAGACCGGACGCAAGGCCAAGGCCGCGTTCCGTGACCTGCGGGACAGCGCGAGCAATCGCGACAAGTCCTGACGTCGGCGCGGCACGCCGGCGTCGGGGGGTGAGCTAACGCTGGGCGAGGCTGGCGCGGGGCTGTACTGACGTGGGGCTGTACTGACGTGGGGCGGTACTGACGTGGGGCGGGACTGACGCCGGGCGAGGCTGGCGCGGGGCGGGTACCGCGGGAGCCGGACGACGGCTAGGCTTGAGAGGCACGAAATCCGGGCGGGCGGAGTAGAGGTGCCTGTCGCCGTGGGGGGTATATATGCTTCGACTGCCATTGGATCTGCACGGATGTTAGCGCTAACGTCGGCCCCGGCTGATCGCTGGCTGCACTGCGCGCGGCAAGGGAGGTTCGACGTGACGCGGTCACCGGGCGAGAGAGCCAAGAGCCGGCCGATGCCGTCGGTGGTCAGCGGCCCGGGCAGCCTGGCCCGGCCGCCGGTCATGGCCGATGTCGCGCGGCTGGCCGGGGTCTCGCATCAGACCGTGTCTCGGGTGCTCAACGACCACCCGAACGTTCGCCCGCCGACGCGGGACCGGGTGCTCGCCGCCATCCGCGAGCTGGCCTACCGGCCGAACGCCGCAGCCCGGACGCTGGTCACCCGCAGAACCCACACGCTGGGCGTGATCAGCTTCGACACCATGCTGTACGGGCCGGCCTCCATGCTGTACGGCTTCGAGCGCGCGGCGCACGACAGCTACTTCGTGTCCATCGCCAGCCTGCCNNTTCCTCGGCCAGGGCGTCGAGGGCATCATCGTGATCGCGACGCAGGACACCGCGGTGGCCGCGCTCGGCCACGTGCCCCCGCAGGTGCCGCTGGTCGCCGTGGGCTGCGGCACGAGGGCGGCGGTGACCTCGGTGGCGATCGACAACGCGGCCGGGGCCACCGCCGCGACCCGGTACCTGCTCAGCCTCGGACACCGGACCGTCCACCATGTCGCCGGGACGACCGCCCACCTGGACGCGCAGGAACGGGTGGACGGCTGGCGGCGAGCGCTGCGAGAGTCCGGCGCGCCGGAACCCACCGTGCTGGCCGGCGACTGGTCGGCCGCGTCCGGCTACGAGCAGGGCCGGCAGCTGGCGGCGGATCCGGAAGTCACCGCCGTCTTCTGCGGGAACGACACGATGGCGCTCGGCGT
>PLIQ01000517.1:4128-4270 GCA_003140115.1 Actinomycetota bacterium
CCCCCCCCCCCCCCCCCGGCCCTACGGCCCGGTCACATCCCGGGCTCGGCCGCCGGCCAAAATGGGGGCAGCCGGCTCACCGTCGCCGGCAACGGCTGGCTAACCCCTGCGATTGAGCCGCCGGGCGACAGGCAAGAATGCA
>PLIQ01000264.1 GCA_003140115.1 Actinomycetota bacterium
GGCGGCCACCGGGAGCGCAGCGAACTCGGGGGAGCCCAGCTTCAAGCCACCGAACAGCGTGGCGATGACGGTACAGATGAGCAGCGGGGCTCCGATGAGCCCGACCACGGGAATGATGCGGGGCACGAGCCGGGACCGGTACACCAAGGAGCCCAGCAGCAGCGCGTTGATGCCCGGCATGAGGCTCTGCCCGAGCAGGAACGCCCAGTTATAGACCGCGACGTGCGACGCGGCCGTGGTGACGAGCGCGGCCGCATTTGCCCCGGTAGCTCCGGCCTGCCGCAGGGTCACCAGCGACAGGAGGCTGACGACGCCGGTGAAGATCATGCCGGCTTCCAGGACGCGAGCGGCGACGAAGCCGAGCGCGACGCCTTCGTTCTGCCGTTTGACCACCGGGTACAGCGTGACAGCGGTGCCGATGCCGGCGANNGCGCCGGAGCTGAGGATCCAGTCCCGGTGGTTCTTCACCGGGCCGTAGAGGGCGAGCGTGGGAATCGAGATGAAGGTAATCAAGTAGAACACGCCGGCGATTAGCGCCGTCTTCCGCATTTTGTCCATCGGCCCGCGCTTCGCTGTCCTGGTTTGCTTGGTTGTCGTGGTTCGCAGGGTGGTGGTCACGTCGGTCTCCTTCGCGGATGCGGGTTATCGGACCCTCGATGCTCTTGGGTTTTGAAACAGAATGCGCCGAGGGCCTGAGGTGGGACTGCCGTGGCGCTGAGGCCGGACCTCAGCGCGGTCGGAGGCTGCTCAGGTGCTGGGCTGGGCCGGCGGCCGTAGGGTGGGTGTGTGGAGGTGAAGTTCTTCGGGGAGTTCGAGGCAGTAGAAAGCGGCGTGCCGGTGCCGGTCCGGGGCGCCAAGCAGCGAACGGTCCTGGCNNTGGGGTGACGGGCAAGTGGCCAACCCGGTAAACGCCTTGCAGGCCCAGATAGGCCAGCTGCGTCGCACTCTCGGCGCAACGGCGATCGTCACCTCCGACGCCGGCTATGCCCTCGATATCGGTCCGGATGATGTCGACGCAGTCCGTTTTGAACAGCTGGTGGCAAAGGGACAGCGCCTGCTTGAGGAGGGAGAGACGGCGCTCGCGTCAACCGCGCTGGGCGAAGCGCTACGGCTGCGACGGGGGGAGCCGCTTACCGAGTTCGCGTACGCCGGCTTCGCTGATGCCGAACGAGCGCATCTCGCCGATCTGACCCTAGTGGCGATCGAGACCCGTGCCGAAGCCGACCTGGTATTGGGCCGTCACGGCGAGCTCGTGGGCGAACTGGAGGCGTTGTGCCGGGAGCATCCGCTTCGCGAGCGACTGTGGGAGCTGCTCATGCTGGCCCTGTACCGGGCCGGCCGCCAGGCCGAGGCCTTGCGCGCCTACACCGAAGCTCGTGACCGTTTGGTCCACGAGCTGGGAATTGACCCTGGCCCGGCCCTGCGGGAACTCGAGGCCCGCATCCTGGCCCAGGACCCATCACTCGCCGCAGCCGGCCCGGCAGGTCTCGAGGCGGTTCCGACGCCGATGGCAACGGGCAACCTGCGGGAGCGATTGAGCAGCTTCGTCGGTCGCACAGCGGAACTCCAGGAGCTGAGCGAGGCGGTCCGCTCTAGCCGGCTGGTGACGCTGATCGGTCCCGGTGGGGTGGGCAAGACCCGACTGGCGGTAGAGTTGGCCGCCACACTGCGCCAAGAGCACCGAGACGGGGCCTGGCTGGTCGAGTTCGCGAACGTCACCGAGCCCGACGGGGTTGCGCCGGCTGTGGCCGGCGCACTCGGGGTGGCCGCGGCCGGCCTCATTGGCCCGCCTTCGCCGGACTCGACGGTGGAGCTCATCGTGCGCGACCTGGCCGGGCGGTCGCTTTTGGTCGTCTTCGACAACTGTGAACACGTGATAGATCAGACGGCAGCCCTGGCCGAGACGCTGGTCGGAACGGTGCCTGGTCTGCGGCTGATCGCGACGAGCCGCGAGCCGCTCGGCGTTCCTGGCGAAGTCCTGGTGTCCGTGGGCCCATTGGGCCGGCCGGCCGCAGTCGAGCTGTTCGTCGATCGCGCTCGGGCGGTGCGACCCGGATTTACCGCAGACGGGCACACCGGTCCTGTGATCAATGAGATCTGTCACCGGTTGGACGGCCTTCCACTGGCCGTCGAACTGGCCGCCGCGCGACTGCGTTCACTGACATTGGCCACGTTGGCGGAACGGCTCGACGATCGCTTTCGGCTGCTCACCGGGGGGTGCCCGCACTGCCCTCCCCCGCCAGCAAACCCTTCGGGCGGTGGTGGACTGGAGCTACGACCTGCTGTTCGAAGACGAGCGCCGCTTGTTCGCCCGGCTGTCGGTCTTCGCCGGAGGCTGCGGCCTGGACGCCGTCGAGGCGGTCTGCGCCGACGACCAGGTGCCGGCGGCCGAGATCCTCGACGTTCTGAGCCGGCTGGTCGACAAGTCCCTCGTCGCCGCCCCTAACGCCGGTCGTGACGCCCGGTTCATTCAGCTCCAGACGCTGTGGCAATACGGNNGACGCGCACGAGGGTCTGCGAGGTGCCACCGGGCCGATGTGGCGGGAACGCCTCACCTCGGAGCTGGGCAACCTGCGGGCCGCGCTCGACTGGTTCATCGCAAGAGGCGACGCCGATGCGGCGCTGTCGTTGGCGTCGGGAATGGCCTGGCTATGGTTCATCAACAGCGACGTTGTCGAAGGAGCACGCTGGCTGGGTGACGCGCTCAGCGCGACGGGGCCGCGCCGTCCTGAACTGGCCGCGACCGCCCAGGTCTGGCACGGCTATTTCGTGTGCATGGCGTTCAGCCCAGCCGCTGCCGTTCCCGAATGTGACGCGGCCCTCGCCGCGTTGCGAACCAGCGGCGACCAGACCCGTCGAGCGGAAGCGCTGCTGCTCTGCGCCACGGTGCTGATGCGCGCGCAGGAGTCCGAACGATCTCTCGGCGCGTTGAGCGAGGCGCACGATCTGCTGGAACCGGCTGTGCACGGCTGGCTGCTGGCCGTCCACGACTGGATAGCGGCCTGGAACCTGACGCTGCTGGGGCAGTTCGATGACGCGGAGCAAGCCGCCCGCTCGAGCGTCGAGCGCTTCGACGCCCAAGGGGAGGTCTGGTTGTCAGTCGACCCGCTGAACATCCTGGCCGGCATCGCCGCCGCGCGAGGCGATCTCGATGGGGCGTCAGCGGCCTACGGAGCGCTCCTGGAGCGGTGCCGCGCAGCGGGGCAACGCAATTTTGTGCTGTTCATTCTCTCCCGCCTGGCCGCGCTGCGAGCCAAGCAAGGCGACGACGACGCCGCCGACAGCCTGTACGAGGAGGCGATCGCATGCAGCGTCAACCCGTCGGTGTCTGCCGATGTGATGGTCGGCCAAGCCGCGGTTGCTCGTCGGCTCGGCGACCTGCCGCGGGCGCGGGCACTGCTCGACGCGGCGGGAACTTACTACCGGAACGTGGGCCTTCCGGCCGGCCAGACCGGTGTCCTCGCCGGCCTGGCGTGGTGGGCAGTCAGCGCGGGCCAAGCAGACGACGCGATGGTCTTCGCCGCTGACGCCTGCCAGGCCGCCGCCGCCAGCGGGGACCCGGCAGTACAACTGCTCGCCGATACCGCCGTAGCCGCAGTCAGGGCGCTCGCCGAGCCGACCCGCCCCAACGCCGAGGCTTTCGTCGCGCTCGCTCAGCAGCGCGCCCAGAATTTGTCGTACGGCAGTCTCACCAGTTTCACCGACGAGCCGGATGTCGCCGCGCTCTCGGCCCGCTTCGCCTCGCGCGGTTGATCTCAGTGCCACCTCAGCGTCGCCTCAGGCCAGCCAGGCAAACTGGGACTCATGCAGCCAACACAAGGTCAGCCCGTCAGCCAGCATGATCACTTGGACGCCTCCGGGCCCGCCCTTGAGGAACACGGCCGCGCGGTCACCGCAAGCTTGCAGGCCGCGGCGTGGTACCGGCAGGCACAGCGAGCCATCGACCGCCGCCGAGCTGCCACAGCGCTACGCCACGCCGTCGAAGCCGACCCGGCGTTCGAGCTCGCCCTCGCTGACCTCGACGCCATTGCCGGAACCTCAGGCCAACGTCCCAGCCTCGGGCAGATGAACTGGGAACGCCACCACATTGAGGTCGTCCGCACCGCGGCCTCCGGCAATGGCAAGCGAGCCACCGACCTGCTCCGCGAGCACCTCGCTGCCGTCGGGTGCGACCCTCTCGCCTACCGGATCGTTGCCCAGACGCGACAGCCAGCGGGGATGGACGACGACTTCGATAACCTGGCAGGCCAGCTCCCAGATTGCCACCCGACCCGATGGTCGAGCCCTCCATGACCGCCCGCGGGTCACTGGAAGGACCCCGGGCGAGCAGATGACCGCCACCCCGACGCCAGCCGATCAGCGCTCTGCGACGCGCGTCGTGTTCCCCGAGCCCCGCCGGGTCGAGCTCGAGGAGGTGATCGTTGACCTCCGCGAGCTTGGGCCGCACGAGGTCGTCGTGCAGGCTTGCCGCAGCGTGATCAGCCCGGGCACCGAGCTGGCCCATTATCGCGGCGAGTCCCTCGTTGGCCTGCTCCCGCCCGCCCAGCGCCCGCCCCAGCCGTTCCATCCGGGCTACGCCATGGCCGGAACTGTCCTCGCCGCCGGACTCCACAGCGGCTTTGTGGTCGGAACGCCCGTTCTGTCGCACACCCCGCACCAGAGTGTGGTCCGCTTTGACCCCCGCCAGCACGTCTGCCTGCCGCTGCCGGCCGGGATCGACTTCGACATTGCGCCCTTTGCCCGTCTCGGCCAGATCGGCGGCATCAGCTTGCAGCTCACCGCTGCGCGGCCCGGTGACACGGTGGCGGTGATCGGACTCGGGCCGGTGGGCAACCTCGTCGCCCAGTTGGCCCAAGACTTGGGGTACCGGGTGGTTTCGGTCGAGCGCTCGCCCGGTCGTCGAGAGCTCGCCCGCTCCTCCGGACTCAGCACGGTCGTCGCACCAGAGGAAGCCGGCGATGCCGTCGCGCCCGCGGGCGCCAACCTCGTGCTGGAGTGCTCAGGCAGCCAGCACGCGGTCCTGCTCGCCACGGAGATCTGCGCTCGCCGCGGTGAGGTGATGTTGGTCGGGGCCCCGTGGCGACGCGAGCCGGAAGTCGCGGCGAGCTCAGTGGTGGCCCGCGTGTTCGAGCGATTCCTGTCCCTTCGTAGCGGCTGGGAGTGGCAGGTCCCGCACTATGGCGAGGAGCGCTCTGTCGCCGGCTGCACGCGCTGGGTACTCGAGCGGCTCGTCGCCGGGTCCGTCGCAACGGAGCGGCTCGTGAGCGGAACAATCACGCCCGACCGGGCGCACGCCGCCTACGGCGTGCTCGACAGCGAACCCGACCGCCACCTCACGTTTCTCTTCGACTGGGAACCGGGGTAGTTCCCTCAGCACCGCCAGCCGGCCCTTGGGCAGCACCCGTTCGTACATTGAACGTGAAGCTCGATCCAGTCCGCCGGTTTGCCTCTGGGGCCAATCGGTAGTGGCGTGGGTGACGGTCGTTTCCTTAAGTGTTCGGATGAGGTCAGATGAGCTCCGGTCTTAGCGGTGGCCCGGACAGAGCCCGTGACCCTCGGCAAGTCAGGGCTGAGCAGCCCGAGGTTCTTCGCCGACGGCGCCGTATTCCCTGGGGCGTCTACCTCGCGCTTGTCCCAACGCTCGGGCTCCTCGGCTTCTTCGGCTACTACCCCGACATCAACGGGCTGGTTCACTCTCTGACGAACTGGGAGCCAGGCTTCAGCTCCCCCTTCGTCGGACTGGCCAACTACCGCGCCATGTGGCACGACAGCCTGTGGTGGGAGGCGTTCGTCCACATCGGGATCATCTTCGTCGTGGCCGTGACGGCGATGTGGGTGATCCCGCTCGCCGCGGCGGAGCTACTGATCACCCTCTCGCGGCCGCGCTGGCGCCTGTTCTTCCGCTATCTCCTCATCGTCCCGCTCGCCTTCTCCCCGGTGATCCAGGTCCTTACCTGGCAGTTCATCTACGATCCCAACGTCGGCGTGCTGAACGGGTTCCTTGGCCAGGTCGGTCTCACCGCGCTTGAGAAGAACTGGCTCGGCGACCCTAACACCGCCCTGTGGGCGCTGATCTTCATCAACTTTCCTTGGATTGCCGGCCTGCCGTTCCTCATCTTCAGTGCCGGCCTCCAGAACATCCCCGGCGAGATCTTCGACGCGGCGGCGATCGACGGCGCGGGGCGCTGGAAGCGGTTCCTCGTCATCGACCTGCCGCTGTTGCTGCGTCAGATCAAGCTGCTGTTCTTCCTCGCCGTCGTCTTCGTGCTGCAGTACGGGTTCGCCCCGTACATCGCCACCCAGGGCGGGCCAGACAACGCNNTGATGGCCGGCGTACCCGCGCCACCATCACGGGTGCGGGCACGTCCCCTTACGCCCAGACGGTTGACGGACCTCGCCGCCGCCGCCATCTTGTCGTGCCTCGCCTTCGTCGGGCTGTTCCCCTACCTGTACATGCTCCAGACGGCAGTCAAGTCGAACTCGCAGTTCAACAGGAACGAAGCGACACCGTCCTGGCCGTTCCACCTCGGCAAC
>PLIQ01000263.1 GCA_003140115.1 Actinomycetota bacterium
CCCGCAGTCGCGTTACACGCTCTAGTGCTCTCCGGCTAGTGCTCCCCTGGCGGCTCGTCGACCGGGAACTCGGCCGGATAGGGCTCGGCGTAGTCGGCTGAGCGGCTGACCTTCTCCCATGCCGAAGCCTCGGCGATCTGCCGCCGGGAGTAGTCGAGCGCCATCTCTACGGCCGTCGTGCCGAGCAGCAGGTGGGAGGGCGGGTTGCCGCGCTTGACGACCTGCACGATGATCTCGGCCGCCCGTTCGGGGTCACCGGCCGGGCCCGCCGGGTTGGCCCGCACGCGGCGGTGCATGGCCCCGATCGTCGTGTCGTACTCGGCGGGGATGTCGTAGATCGTCATCGACGAGCCGGCCCAGTCGGTGGCGAAGCCGCTCGGCTCGACGACCATGACCGCCACGCCGAACGGCGCGGTCTCGACCGCGAGCACTCGGCTGAGGCCGTCCACGGCGAACTTGGCGGCCTGGTAGCTAGCGATGCCGGGGGACCCGCCCACCCGGCCGCCGACCGAGGAGAACTGCACGACCGTGCCGCCGCCCTGGGCGCGCATTACCGGGATGACCGCCTTGGACACGTGGTAGACGCCCCAGAAGTTGGTCTCGAACTGGGTGCGGAAATCGGCCTCGTCGCCGGTCTCGATCGGCGCGATGTTCGCGTAGCCGGCGTTGTTGACCACGACGTCGAGGCGGCCGAAGCGTTCCGCGCCGGCGTCGACCGCGGCCTGCACGGCCTCGGCGTCGGTCACGTCGAGCGCGAGCGGAAGCACCCGGTCGCCGTAGCGTTCGGTGAGATCGGCGAGTTGCTCGGGCCGGCGCGCGGTGGCCACGACGAGATCGCCCGCGTCGAGGGCCGCCTGGACGAGAGCGCGCCCGAGGCCGCGCGAGGAGCCAGTGATGAACCAGGTCTGCTGCATGCCTTTAGTAAAACACCGTTTCGTTATTTACGCAACTCTGTTGCGCTACATTGGCCTAGTGGTGATGCCCGAGTTCCAGCCTGCGNNGGTCGGCTGAGGTCCAGCCTGCGCGGTCGGCTGAGGTCCAGCCCGCGGGGTCGGCTGAGTTTCAGCGCGCGCGGTCGGCCGGGGCCAAGCAGCAGCGCGAAGAGGCCATCTTGACGGCCGCGGCGCGGCTGGGCGCCGAACGCGGGATCCGGCAGGTCACCCTCACTGAGATCGCCCACGCGGTGGGAATGCACAAGTCCGCGATGCTGCGCTACTTCGAGACGCGCGAGCAGATCTTCCTGCGGCTCACCGCCGACGGCTGGCGGGAATGGTCGGGGGTGCTGCGGCAGGAGCTGGGCCGGCTGAGTCCGGGCATGCCGGTTTCGGCCGTCGCGCAGGCGCTGGCCGGCTCGCTGGCGGCACGTCCGATGTTCTGCGATCTGCTCGCGCAGGCCCCGCTCAACCTGGAGCGGAACGTGTCGATCGAGTCCGTGCGCGCCTTCAAGCTGGTCACCCTCGACGAGGTCAGCGCGATCAGCGCCGAACTGCACCGCCTGCTCGGGCTCGCCGAACAGCAGAGCGTCGACGTGATCGCGACCGCGACCAGCCTGGCCGGCGCGCTCTGGCAGATGGCCACGCCCGGCCCCGAGGTCCAGGCGCTGTACCGTAGCGATCCCCGCCTCGCGCACGCCGTCGTCGAGGTCGGCCCGCGGCTGACCCGGGTGCTGACCGCGCTGCTCACGGGATTCTCCGGCGACGCCGAGCCTACCGGGTNNGCCGGCGCGCGGCCTGAGTGTCAGCCTGGCGGCCGGGCCGCGTCCAGCACGCTGCGCAGGATGCGGCGCAAAGACTCCTGGTCGGCCTGCGGCACGGGCGCCAGCAGCTCGCGCTCGGTCTGCGCGCCCAGCGCGGACAGCTCCGCGACGATGCGCCGGCCGGCACTGGTCAGCTCGATCAGGCGCCGGCGCCGGTCGGCCGGATCGGTCTCCCGGCTGACCAGACCGCGCGCCTCCAAAGAGTCGAGAATGGGGACGATGTTGCGCGGATCGATGCCGATAACGCCCGCCAGGAACTGCTGGCAGACCTCCCCGGTCTCAGCTAGCGCCATCAGGACCAGGAACTGGTTCGGGCTCACCCCGGTCTGCGCCAGCGTCGCGGTCCAGCGCTGCCGGGCGACGGCGCCGACCTTGCCCAGGAGGTAGCCGGTGCCGGACTGGAACGACAGCCCGCCGGGCAGCGGCAGCTGAGCGATGCTTCCCTCACGCTCAACGGTCACCCGACGAGCCTAACCCAGTGGGAATCAGACATCAATCATGATAGACATCTGTCATGTCTATCAGCGTCCCTGGGCAGGCCACACCGGGACAGCAATCCGGCGCCGGCCGCGAGCATAGCCGCGACGGCCTGGTCTTGGCCATCGCCTGCGTCGCCCAGTTCATGGTTGTGCTCGATGTCTCGATCGTCACGGTGGCCCTTCCGTCGATCGGCCGCGACCTGCACTACACGCCGTCCGGTCTGCAGTGGGTGGTCAACGCCTACGTGCTCACCTTCGCCGGCTTCCTGCTGCTGGGCGGGCGCGCCGCTGACCTGTTCGGCCGCCGCCGGGTCTACCTGTTCGGGATGGGCTTGTTCACGCTGGCGAGCCTGGCGGGCGGGCTGGCCACCGACGCGGCCTGGCTGACCGCGGCCCGGGCCGTGCAGGGCGTGGCCGGCGCGTGCCTGTCCCCCGCGACGCTGACCATCATCGTCACGACGTTCACCGGCGACCGCCGGGCTCGGGCACTGGGCATCTGGAGCGCCGTCGCCGGAGCCGGCGGAGCGGCGGGATCGATTCTCGGTGGCATCCTCACTTCGGCCCTGTCGTGGCGCTGGGTGCTGTTCGTCAACATCCCGATCGGCGTAGCGGCGATGGCCGCCGCGCTAGCCTGGCTGACCGAGCGGCAAAGAGCTGAGGGCGCCGGTCAGCCCAGATCGCGGCTGGACGTCGCGGGTGCCGTCACCGTCACCGCCGGGCTGGGCGCGCTCGTCTACGCGATCGTCGGAACCGAGACTCATCCCTGGGGCAGCGCCACGACGCTGTCGCTGCTCGGTGCCGCGGCGGTCCTGCTGGCGGTGTTCGCCGTCATCGAACTGCGGCTGGCCAGCGCTCCGCTGATGCGCTTCGCGCTGCTCCGCTCCCGGTCGGTCTCGGGCGCGAACCTGGTCATGTTCCTGGTCGGCGCCGCGTTCTTCTCGATGTGGTACTTCCTCTCGCTCTACCTGCAGAACGTCCTCGGTTACAGCGCGCTGAGGACCGGCCTCGCGTTCCTGCCCATGGGCGTCACGATCATCATCGGCGCCCAGGCCAGTTCGCGGATCATGCCGCGTACCGGGGTCCGCCCGCTCCTGCTGACCGGCACGGTGCTGGCTGCCCTGGGATTTGCCTGGCTGTCGGCGATCACCCCGGACAGTTCGTACTGGACGCACGTGTTCGGGCCCGGCTGCCTGATCGCGCTCGCCCTCGGCCTGCTGTTCACCCCGCTGGCCGCGGCGGCGACGTCCGGCGTCGCCTTCACCGACGCCGGGCTGGCCTCGGGCGTGCTCAACACCTCGCGGCAGATCGGAGGCTCCCTCGGCCTGGCGGTGCTGGCCACCATCGCGACCGACCGGGCGCACGCAGCGCTGGCCGCGGGCCACGGCCACACGTCCGCGACGGCCGCCCTCAACGCGGGTTACTCGCGCGCGTTCGTGGTGGCCACCGGGCTGTCGATCGCGGCCGCCCTGGCGGCGTTCATCGTGCCGGCCATCCGCGGCCGGGCGAACGCCAGCCGCTAACGTCATCTCCTGGCGGCCAGCCTGGGAGATAGGAAGGGACTGCGCATGTCACGCCACCTGCCCGAGATCAGGCTGCGGCCCGTCACCGAGGCCGACCTCGACATGTTCCGCCGCTTCGTGGTCGAGCCAGGCCTGGTCGGCCTGGACTGGTCCGGGTTCCGGGACCCGAAGGCCGTCCAGCGCAGATTCGACACAGACAGCTATCTCGGCGAGGACAACGGCCGGCTGATCGTGGACGTGACGGCGGGAACCGAGCCTGGAAGGGAACCGGCCGGCCTGGTGTCCTATCGGCGGCGGTACTACGGCACCCAGGCGTTTTGCTGGGAGATCGGCATCGCGCTGCTGCCGGAGTGGCGCGGCCAGGGCATCGGCTGGCGCGCGCAGGCGATGTTCTGCTCCTACCTGTTCGAGAACACGCCAGTGCAGCGAATCGAGGCCGCCACCCACGCGGAGAACACCGCAGAGCAGCGCGCACTAGAAAAGGCCGGGTTCACCCTCGAAGGCGTCATCCGCGCGGCCGAGTTCCGCGCGGGCGAATGGCGCGACGGCTACCTCTACAGCCGCCTCCGCACCGACCCCGACCCCCTCGCGGACTAGACGCGCTGTGAGAAGCTCACTCTGGACGATCGCCATGACCAGACAGGAGACGAGAGTGGCCAGCGCAACAACGATGCCTGCCATCACCCATGTCGCCGTGACCGTCACTGACCTCGCGGCCAGCGAGGCGTGGTACACGAAGGTTTTTGGCGTCAAGCCCGTGCTCGACGAGGACACAGGGCCGTTCCGTCATATTGTCTACCAGCTCGGGAACACGGTGTTCGGGTTGAACGGCTTCCCCGACCTGGTCAGCACGGAACCCTTCAACGAGCGCAAGCCGGGCCTGGATCACATCGCGTTCGGTGTCGCGAGCCGCGATGAGCTCGCCGAATGGGTAGTCCGGCTGGACGAGCTGGGCGTGGCTCACGGCGACATCCTGGACGCCAGCTACGGGTCGGGCCTGTCGGTCCGCGACCCTGACAACATCGCGCTTGAGTTGTTCGCTCCACCCGCGTAACCCGATGGCCGGGGAATGCTGATGACCATTCCTGCTGAACAGATTGCCCAGAGAGCCGCAGCATGGGCGGAATCCGACGCCGCGGTGCGGGCAATGATCGTTTACGGCTCGCTCGCGCAGGGAACGGCCGATGACGACTCCGACCTCGACGTGATCATCGTCGCCGAACCCGGGCAGCGCGACGCGCTGTGGAATCGGCGGGAGCAGATCAGCGAATTGCTCCATGGCCGCCACGCGGTATGGCATCAGGAACCGCTGTGGCAGCGGCCCTACCGGTACCAGAGCTGGGATGAGAATCTGACCGAGCTGGATCTCACCCTGGACGAGGAGCACGTCGAGCCGTGGGCTGCGCTCACCCGGGGATTCCTCCCGGTCGTCGACAAGGCCGAGGTCGCGGCGCGGCTGCGATCTGATCTCGGCAGCTGGCAGCCCCGCGAATTTGACGCGGCCGCGTTCGATGGCGGCACCTGGNNTCAACAACCGCATCTTGCCGCTGCTGGGAACGGCCGGCCATTCAGCCCACCACAGCCTGGATGCCGCCGACATCGATCGCATCCACCGCGCAGCACCCACTTCGGCAGAGCCCGCAGAGCTGCGCCGTTCCCTGCGGGCCACGGCAGAGCTGTACGCCTGGGCCCTCGACCGATGGTCGCAGCGCACCGGTCAGCCGGTGCCGCGAAACCCGCTCGCCCCAGCGATCTTGGACAAGCTCCACGCCACCGCGGACTAGCGGGTCAGCCGCCCCTTCGTCCCGAACCGCGGCGCCGCTGGGCCTTGGTCCGTCAGCCTGAAATCATCTACGATTCGATCGACGCCGTTCCATCAGGGAACATAATGAGTAACAAGCCACACCAACGCCCTCATCAAAAAAAGCAAGCGAGCCGGATTACCAGGCTGCTCGTGTGGATTCTCATCGTCGGAATCTTCGCCCTCGTAATCGCGCTAGAGGCGACCGGTCACATCATATTCCGTGGCAGGTTAAATCCTGTTATGCGGGGGGCTGGCTGTTGATGCGCGGCAACGCGGACTACTTAAGTGCGGTGGACGACGTCTACTACCGTCACCACACGGTCCTTGTCGTCGATCCGATAAATTACCCGGTAGGTGCCACGGCGGGCGCTGAACCTGTCATCCATTGGCGGGAGCAGCCTTTTGCCGATCCGGTGGGGATCGGCAAGCAGAGGGCCTGTGATGAACTCATACGCAGCCGTTGCAACGGATTCCGGCAGGGTCTGGCTCAGAGCTCGGCGGACGGTTGACGTCGTCCGCAACTCGTAGGGATCCATACGCAGGCTCGCCGCTCAATGTGCCTGGCGCCGCCTCATCGCTTCGGCAAGTTCCTCGGCGGAAACGTACTCACCCCGAGCCAGCTCCGCATCCGACTCGGCCAGGCGGTTCATCGTCGCGGCATCGCGCATGATCTCCAAGGTCTCCTCTAGCGCTTCCAGGTCTTCCGGGGCGATAAGAACGGCCGAGGGCCTGCCATGCACAGTGACGGTCACCCGCTCGTGATGGTCGTGAACACGGCCGACGAGTTCGGACAGGTGCGACTTAACCTCGCCCAGCGGAAGCACTGTCATAGTCAAAAGTATGACCAAAAATCGATGGACCGTCAAACGGCCCTGTCGGGTAACCGGTGGCGGGCCGTCGGACACTAATGAGTGTGAGCCGAATCGCTGCCTCGCCGTCTGCTGGAGGATCGCCGTGACGACTGTCCGCATCGTTCCTGCGCGCCATATCCGGCCCCCACGGGCCCCGGACGGGAGTGACGTGCCCGACTGGTGGCCGCATCAGCGTCTCATCGTGCTGGCCGACGACGCGAGCCACCGGGCGGTGCCGCTGTGGCTAGTTGCCGGTCATAAGGGGCTGCTGGGCCGGCTGGGCCGGCCCGCCGTGGACGCCGAGGTGACCAGTGGCCTGCTGGAGACAGCGGTCCGGCTGCTGCGGACGGCCGGGACGGAGGTGAGCGCCGTAGACATCGAGCCGGCCAGCGACGATGTGCCCGAGCTGCGCTCGGACACGGTCACGGCGCGCGTCGGGCTAACCACGGCCACGGGAACCCGGCCGCCGGTGACGGTCAGCGCCGAGTACGGCCTGGCGCTGGCCGCCGTGGCCGGGGCGCCGGTCCGGGTGGCCGAGGAGGTGATGGACCGGCTCGCGGTTCCGGTGCCGGGCGAGGACATGCTGGCGCCGTTCCTGCCCCCGGCGGACGCCCGGCCGCCGGGCCGCCCCGGGCAATCACGGCGTTTCGAGCCGCGGAACATGGCGTTCACCGAGGGCCTGGACTACTGGGAACTGGCTGGCAGCTTCTCCGATGACGGCCAGCCGGCCGGGCCGGACTACTCCTGCACCGCCGCGAACCAGTCCGCGGTCTTGGCCGCCACGGTCCCGGAACCCGCCGGCTCGGCCGTCCTCATCCAGGCCATCGCCGCCGAGGACTACCGCGGCCGCGCGGTCACCTTCCGCGGACAACTGCGCGCCGTCGGCCTGGCCGGCCCTGCCGACCTGCACCTGGCCGTGAGCGGGCCGCGGTCGGAATCGACGGCTACCAGGCCCCTGCTCGGCCACGGCAGCAGCCTGACCGCCCCGGGCAGCAGCGACTGGACCTGGCATGAGGTCACGGTGCCCGTCCCCGGCGCGGCCATCGTCATCCGGTTCGGCATCTGGATGGCCGGCCGCGGCCGCGTTGAGCTGCGCGGCGCGGAACTCACCCTGGCGCCGCCGGGAACCCAGGAGTAAAGCCAAGCATGGACATCGGTGACGGCGACCTGGTCCGGCTCGCCCGCGACGGCGACCCGGCCGCGTTCCGGCTGCTGGTCGAGCGGCACCTGCCGATGGCCCGCGCCCGCGCGGCCCGGCTGTGCCCGCAGCCAGACGACGCCGACGACGCCGTGCAGGACGCGTTCCTGCAGGCGTTCCTCGCGCTGGACCGGCTGCGCGACCCCGACCGGTTCGCCGGCTGGCTGGGCGGCATCGTGGCCAACGTCTGCCGCGCCCAGCGGCGCCGCGCGCCACTGACCCTGCTCGGCGACTGGCCCGAGAACCTGCACCCGGCCTCCGCCGGCAGCCTGCCATCGGCTGAGGACCTGGACCGCGCCGACGTGCTCAGCCGCGCGGTGGCCGGCCTGCCCCCCGGGCAGCGCCACGCCGTCACCGCGTTCTACTACGCCGACCAGCCCGCCGGGCAGGTCGCCGGCACTCCCGGCGCCGCCAAGGCCAGCCTGCACAAGGCCCGCCGCCGGCTGCGTGAGTACATCACCGCGCACCGNNCCCCTGGCCCGGACGCACACCAGACGGGGGGATGGATATCCGCCACGTGCTCGTGATCCTCGCCGACGACGCTGGCCACCGGGCGCTGCCGGTCCGGCTCCCTAGCCCCGCACAGCTCTGGCGCCTGCTCAGCCGGCCCGACGACCTCCACGAGGAGGACCTCCTGAGCGCTCATGCTGAGGAGATGACCGGCCGGCTGCTGCAGGGAGCAGGGGTCACCCTGGCCGGCGTGACCGTCACCGACCTGGGCCCGGGGGTGACCGCCACGCGGATAGGCATCGCCGGGCCCGGCGGAACCCGGCCGGTCACCGCGAGCCTCGCCGACGGCCTGACCCTCGCCGTCATCACCGGCGCGCCGCTGGCCGTTGACGACCCGGTCATGGACCGGCTCGCCAGGCCCGTCACTGGCCCCGACCTGCTCAGCCAGTTCCGCGACCAGCAGACACCCCCCAGGTCTTCGAGCCGGCGGTTCGAGCCCCGCAACATGGCGTTCACCGACGGCCTGGACCGATGGGAGCTCCGCGGCACCTTCCTGCGCCAGGGCACCGGGTTCGACTATTCCGCCACCACCGAAGACGGGCGAGCGATCCTGGCCGCGGCCGACCCCGAGCCGGCCGGATTCGCCTTCCTCGCCCAGGAAATCGAACCCGACGACTACCGCGGCCGCACCGTCACCTTCCGCGCCGAACTGCGCACCACCGACGTCGCCGACCGCGCCGGACTGGCGCTCCGCATCCCCCGCCACGGATGGCGACCGTCCCCACCAGATCCCTGGCACGATCCCGAGAACCACTTCGCCCTCGTCACCGGGACCCGCGACTGGACCCGCCACGAGGTCACCGCCCAGGTCCCGGCCGATGCCATCGGCATCATCTTCGGCGCCTACCTCAACGGCCGCGGTCAGCTCGAACTCCGCCACCCGGCACTAGCGCCTCATCCGCCAGGCCAGCAATAACGCCGTGATCCCGTTCAGAATTCAGTCGGTGGATTGAGGCTCACGTGGGTCCGCTCTGAAGCCGCCGGCCGGGATGTCACGGACCAGCAGGGTAAGGCGCTCTCTGGCGACGGGATGGCTGATGACGTGCCAGCCGTTCGGGGCGTTCTCCAGCCATATCCCGTCAACATCGACAGACCAGATATCGGTGGGGACCTGAGCCATACGCAGGAGGAAGCTCACGTCGTCCAGGTCCTCGCAGACGAAGATGGCCGGGAGCTCAGGCCTGGCGTTTCCGGCCAGCCCCGG
Source organism: Actinomycetota bacterium (assembly GCA_003140115.1). The sequence goes on from PLIQ01000263.1 coordinate 9,323, forward strand.
GGCTCGTCCCATCCGGTTCCAATCCAGGCCGTGCCGATCGATGGATTCCCGGTTCGCGGCGGCTGTCGCGTGAACCCGCGTACCCCGGCCTCGGACGATTTCAAGATGCTGCCGCAGCCGGCCGGTGCCAGCTCCCCACCGGGTGGCCCACTCCCGGTCACGGCCCAGAGCCGCTACCACCTCACGAACCCACGGATCATCGAGTGGTCTTGAGGTCAGCGCCGCGAGCACCTCTCCCGCGCTGCCGTAGGCGTCCGGGCAGCCGGGAAAGGCTCCTGCCCACACTCCGGCCTCATCGTCAAGCTCTACCAGCTCGATCGGATACCCGACGTTGCCGGGATCTCCCGGCGGTGTTACCAGGACCTGACTATCGCGCACGATTGCTCCCTGCCCAGCCCGCACTCATGGCAGTGCAGGCAACGCGACCTCAGCACACCTCTTGCATCTTCCGCCTGCAAGGCAGCACGGCCTTTCCCGCGACGATCTGATCAGCCGGTTCGGCGGCAGTCCCTGAGTCAGGAGGAGCGACTTCCGGTATGGTCTGACCTAATTTTCCCGGTCACTAGTAATGTTGGCGCCTGGTAACGAACCGGGGACGGCTGCTACGGAGAGGAGCGCTGGATGAGCATCGGCCAGATGAGAAGGCGAGTGGCCCGGGGGATGGCCGTCCTATCCGTACTGGCCGTCACCGTCATCGCGGTGGTAACGATCGCACCCCAGGCAGCGTCCGCTTCGACGAACAACTGCGGATACGGTTCTTCCAACGGCAACGTCCAGACCTGTGTCTCCGTGGGCGACACCAGCGTCGGGGTCAGCGCGCAAGTCAAAGACTCGGGGCGCGTCCTGAACGTCTGCCTGCACCGCAACGGGGTGTCGGTCGGCTGCACCGGGTACTCGTATGTGCCCCGCGGCAGCGGAAGCGGTTTCTCGTGGGTCCCTGGCGGCCAGATCTCTAACGGGACCTACTGTGCCGTCACCTGGAAAAAGGACCCCAACGGAACCACGACCGAGCTTGCCTCGGAGTGCGTTGGGGTTACCTCGGTCGGCTAGATCAAATCCGTGCACCAACCACATGCCAGAGGCCCCTCTCGTGTTCGAGAAGGGCCTCTGACTTTGGTAGCGGGGGCAGGATTTGACCCTGCGCCCTCTGGGTTATGAGCCATACGACGTGCGTCTTTGC
>PLIQ01000148.1 GCA_003140115.1 Actinomycetota bacterium
CCTGTTCATCAACCAGGCGTCGACGGCCCAGATCGGCACGAGTGAGATCGACCTGCTCGCCGCGGAGATCCACGACACCGGGGAGATCGCGATCGTGTCGGCCGCCGCCTCGGCCACGAACCAGAACGCCTGGATCGGCTACATGAAGCAGGAACTGGCCAAGTACCCGAACATGAAGCTGGTCTCGACCGTCTACGGCAACGACGACCCGACCACGGCCACCCAGGTGACCCAGGGCCTGCTCGAGCAGTACCCGAACCTGAAGGGCATCATCTCCCCGACCACCGTCGGGATCGCCGCCGCGGCGGCGGTCCTGGACACCGCCAAGTACCGCGGCAAGATCGCGCTGACCGGGCTCGGGACTCCGGACTCGCTGAAGAAGTACGTCGCCGACGGGACGATCAAGCAATTCGAGCTGTGGAACCCGGCCAACCTCGGCTACCTGGCCGCGTACGCGGCAGTCGAGTTCGCCTCGGGCAAGATCAACGGCACCCAGGGCCAGACGTTCAGCGGCGGCAAGCTCGGCACGTTCACGATCGGCGCCGACAAGACCGTTCTGCTCGGCCCGCCCTACGTCTTCAGCTCCTCCAACATCAACAACTTCAACTTCTAGTACGCCGGATGGAGGTCGATGGGCCGTTGTACCAGTAAGAGCTGGCACGATGGCCCATCGACCCAGTAACCAGGGCACGGAGGCCGGGGCGCGTGGGGAGGGTGTGCTTTGTGGGGCGGGTGAGGGCGGAGCGGTCGGAGGAGTATCGGAAACGGCATGAGCGGGTGTGGGCGAAGTGGAGATGAACGGAATGCGCGACCTGGCCGCCGTCAAGGCAGCGCTGCGACAGCACAAGATCGAGCTGCCCTCCTGGGCGTTCGGGAATACCGGGACGCGGTTCAAGGTATTCGGCCAGCCCGGGGTGCCCCGCACGCCCTGGGAGAAAGCCGACGACGCGGCCCAGGTCCAGCGCTTCACCGGGGTGGCCCCCAGCATGGCGGTGCACATCCCCTGGGACAAGGTCGACGACTACACCGCCCTGGCCCGGTACGCGGCCGAGCGCGGGATCCGGATCGGCACGGTGAACGCGAACGTGTTCCAGGACGATGACTACCGGCTGGGCAGCGTCTGCAACCCGGACCCGAGGATCCGCGAGAAGGCCCTGGCCCACCTGCTCGACTGCGTCGACGTCATGGATGCCACCGGGTCGCGGGACCTGAAGCTGTGGTTCGCCGACGGCACCAACTACCCTGGCCAGGACGACATCGCGGCTCGCCAGGACCGGCTGGCCGAGGCGCTGCGGGCGGTCTACGAACGGCTCGGCCCGGACCAGCGGATGCTGCTGGAGTACAAGCTGTTCGAGCCGTCGTTCTACACCACCGACGTGCCCGACTGGGGCACCAGCCTCCTGCACTGCACCGTCCTGGGCCCCCAGGCCCAGGTCGTGGTCGACACCGGCCACCACGCACCGGGCACGAACATCGAGTTCATCGTGGCCCTGCTGCTGCGCGCCGGACGGCTGGGCGGATTTGACTTCAACAGCCGCTTTTACGCCGACGACGACCTGATGGTGGGGGCGGCCGACCCGTTCCAGCTGTTCCGCATCCTGCACGAAGTGGTCAAGGCCGGTGCGCTGCACCCCGCTGGCGGGGTGGCGTTCATGCTCGACCAGTGCCACAACATCGAGCCCAAGATCCCGGCCCAGATCCGCTCGGTGATGAACGTCCAGGAGGCCACGGCCAAGGCCCTGCTCATCGACGCGGCGGCGCTCGGCGAGGCCCAGCAGGCCGGGGACGTACTGGCCGCGAACGCCGCCCTGATGGACGCCTACAACACCGACGTGCGCCCGCTGCTGGCCGAACTCCGCGAGGAGACTGGGCTAGAGCCGGATCCGGTGGCGGCGTACCAGCGATCCGGGTATGCGGAGAAGATCATTGCGGAACGGACCGGCGGGGCACCCGCGGGGTGGGGAGCGTGAAAGCGTGACCGTCGTCGATGAGCTGATCGGGCGGTCGAACCGGCTCGGCTCGGACCCGCGGAACACGAACTACGCCGGGGGCAATACCTCGGCCAAGGGGACCGCGGTCGATCCGGTGACCGGTGAGGACGTCGAGCTGCTGTGGGTCAAGGGCTCGGGCGGTGACCTGGGCACGCTGCGGCCGGCCGGGCTGGCGGTGCTGCGGCTGGATCGGCTGCGCGCGCTGGTGAACGTGTATCCCGGCGTCGAGCGGGAGGATGAGATGGTGGCGGCGTTCGACTTCTGCCTGCACGGTAAAGGAGGCGCCGCGCCGTCGATCGACACCGCGATGCACGGGCTGGTCGACGCCCCGCACGTCGACCACCTGCACCCGGACTCCGGGATCGCGCTGGCCACCGCGGCGGACGGGGAGAAGCTGACCGCGCAGTGCTTCGGCGACCGGGTGGCGTGGGTACCGTGGCGACGGCCCGGCTTCCAGCTCGGCCTGGATATCGCGGGGATCGCCGCGGCCAACCCGCAGGCGATCGGGGTGGTGCTGGGCGGGCACGGCATCACCGCGTGGGGGCCGACCAGCCAGGAGTGCGAGGCCCGGTCGCTGGAGATCATCCGGACCGCCGCGCAGTTCATCGCGGCCAACGGCCGCGCCGAGCCATTCGGGCCGGTCATCTCCGGCTACGAGCCGCTGCCCGAGACCGAGCGGCTGGCCCGCGCCGCCGAACTGGCCCCGGTCATCCGCGGCCTGGCCTGCACCGACCGGCCGCAGGTCGGCCACTACACCGACGCCGAGGCGGTGCTCGACTTCGTCGCCCGGGCCGAGCACCCGCGGCTGGCCGCGCTGGGCACCTCGTGCCCGGACCACTTCCTGCGGACCAAGGTCCGACCCTTGGTCCTCGACCTGCCGCCGGACATCCCGCTCGAGCAGGTGAGGGCCCGGCTGACGGAGCTGCACGCGGCCTATCGCGCCGACTACGCCGCCTATTACCAGCGCTACGCCGGGCCGGACTCACCGCCGATGCGGGGCGCGGACCCGGCCATCGTGCTGGTGCCAGGGATCGGCATGTTCAGCTACGGCGCGACCAAGCAGACGGCCCGGGTGGCCGGGGAGTTCTACGTCAACGCGATCAACGTGATGCGCGGCGCGGAGGCCGTGTCGACCTACTCCCCCATCGACGAGACGGAGAAGTTCCGGATCGAGTACTGGGCGCTGGAGGAGGCCAAGCTCCGGCGCCTGCCCCCGCCCAAGCCGCTGGCGACCCGGATTGCCCTGGTCACCGGGGCGGGGTCCGGGATCGGCCGGGCCATCGCCCGCCGGCTGGCCGCCGAGGGCGCGTGCGTGGTGGTGGCCGACCGGGACGCCGACCGCGCGGCGGCGGTGGCCGACGAGATCGGGAACGCCGACGTCGCGGTGCCGTTCACCGCGGATGTGACCGACGAGGAGCAGGTGGCAGCGGCGGTGGCCGCGGCCGGGCTGGCCTTCGGCGGGGTCGACCTGGTGGTGAACAACGCCGGCCTTTCCATCTCCAGGCCGCTGCTCGAGACCACGACCGCGGACTGGGACATCCAGCACGACGTGATGGCGCGCGGGTCGTTCCTGGTCTCCCGGGAGGCGGCCCGGGCCATGAAGGCCCAGGGCATCGGGGGTGACATCGTCTACATCTGCAGTAAGAACAGCGTGGTCGCCGGGCCCGCCAACGTGGCCTACGGCGCGGCCAAGGCCGACCAGGCGCACCAGGTCCGGCTGCTGGCGGCCGAACTGGGCGGCGACGGGATCCGGGTCAACGGCATCAACCCGGACGGCGTGGTCCGCGGCTCGGCAATCTTCGCGGGCGGCTGGGGCGCCCAGCGGGCCGCGGTCTACGGCGTGGCCGAGGAGGACCTGGGCGCGTACTACGCCCAGCGCACGCTGCTGAAGAAAGAGGTGCTGCCCGAGCACGTCGCGGCCGCGGTGTTCGCCCTGACCGCCGGTGACCTGTCCCTGACCACCGGGATGCACATCCCGGTCGACTCCGGGGTGGCCGCCGGATTCCTGCGGTGAGCGGGGTCCGGGTCGCGGCGGTCGATCTGGGCGCCTCCAGCGGGCGGATCGTCATTGGATGCCGAACGGAGCGTGGTTTCAGCCTCCGGGAGGTGCACCGCTTCCCCAACCAGCCCCGGCCCGTGGGCGGCGTGCTGCGCTGGGACGCCCGCGCGCTGTTCGCCGGGATCTGCGACGGGCTGCGGGCCGCGGGCGCGGACGGCCCGGTCGACGCGGTGTCCGTCGACGGGTGGGCCGTCGACTACGGGCTGCTCGACGAGGACGGCGGCCTGGTCGCCGACCCGGCCAGCTACCGCGATCCCCGGACCGGGCCGCCGTTCGCCGCGGTCACCGGCACCGGGGGCGGCGTGAACGGCGTCGACGCGGCGCGCCTGTACCAGGCGACCGGGATCGCCGCGCAGCCGATCAATACCGTGTTCCAGCTGATGGCCGAGCGTGACCTGGACCGGGCCCGGCACGTGCTGCTGGTGCCGGACCTGATGACCTACTGGCTGTCTGGGCAGCTGGGCACCGAGATCACCAACGCCTCCACCACGGGGCTGCTCGATACCCGGGTGAACAGGTGGGCGGACCAGGTGGCTGACGCTTTGGCCGTTCGGATAAATATGTTTCCGCGGTTGCGGACGGCGGGCGAGGTGGCCGGGCCCGCCCTTCCCGACCTGGGTCTGGCGCGTCCGCCGCAGGTGATCGTCGGGGCGTCGCACGACACCGCCGCCGCGGTGGCCGGCGTGCCCGCCGCCGGCCAGGGCTTCGCCTTCGTCTGCACCGGGACGTGGGCGCTGGTGGGGGTGGAGCTCGCGGAGCCGGTTATCACCGAGCCGGCCCGTCGGGCGGGNNCCTGGACGAGCTGAACCGGGCGGCCGAACGGGTTGCCGGGCCGCGGGCCCTCATCGACGTGCAGGACCCGGTGTTCCTGCCGCCCGGCGGGATGACGCAGCGGATCATCCAGGCCTGCCTGCGGAGCACCGGGGTTGTTCTGTCGGGGCAGGCGGAGATCCTGCGCTGCATCCTGGACAGCATGGCGGTGGCGATCAGGCACGCGGTCCGCGACGCGGTCCGGTTGACCGCCCGGCCGGTGCGGACCGTTCACATCGTGGGGGGCGGCGTGGCCAACCCGGTGTTCTGCCAGCTGGTCGCGGACGCCTGCCAGCTCCCGGTGGTGGCCGGGCCGACCGAGGCGGCCTGCTGGGGCAACGCGCTGATCCAGGCCCGGGCGCTCGGCGCGGCCGCCTCGCTGGCGCAGATGCGGTCCCTCATCCGGCAAGCGGTCCGGCTGACCAGCTACCTGCCGGCCGAACCCGACCGGGCCTGGGACCGCGCGGACCAGATCGTGCTGGCCAGCCGCAGCGCCCGGTCATGACGCCGCGACCCACCGGAAGGTGTTCGCCAGGCAGACGATCCCGGTTTCCGGGTCCTGGAACTGTGCCAGGGCGCGCTCGAGGACGTCGCGGACCGCGGGGTGGCCGGCCGCCTGGACGGCCCGGGCGCCGCCCGCGGAGCACAGCAAGGCCCGGACGGCCTCGTCCATCGAGGCGTACCGCCAGTGGCATACCACCTCACCGTGATCGGTGACGCGTAGGCCGGCGTCGGCCAGGGCGGCCTCCAGGTTGCCCGGTGCCGACAGGGCGTACGGGGCGTGGTCGGCGGCCCGTTCGGGCGGGATGAGGGCGCTCATGGCCTCGTGCACCACGGTGCCCTGGGACCGCTCGGGTGCGGCGAACAGGCTGGCCACCACGCGTCCGCCGGGGCGGGTGACGCGGGCTGCTTCGCGGAGCGCTTGTTGTGGATCGCCGGCGAACTGGAACGCGTTGACCCCGGTCACGGCGTCGAAGCTGTCGTCGCCGAAGGGCAGGAACTCCATGTCGCCCTCGCGCAGGACGGCCGCTGGCAGCCGCTCCCGGGCGATGCCCAGCAGGCCGGGGCTGATGTCCAGGCCGGCCGGGATCGCGCCGCGCTGTTGGGCCAGGACCAGGGTGAGACCGGTGCCGCAGCCCACGTCGAGCAGACGGGTGCCCGGGCCGGCGCCCGCGGCGTGCAGGACCGCCTCGAACAGCGGCCGGTTGTGCGCTTCGGCCAGTTCGGCCCAGGCCCGGGGGTCGGTGCCCCATAGCTGGCGTTGGACCTGCGCGGCGGAGGTGACCGGGGTGATGTTCTGGTTGAGCCGGAAGACGTTGCCCGGGTCGTAGAGCGCCTTCACCTGCTGGAGGCGCTCGATGGTGCGCCCGTAGGCGCCGGCCACGCCCGCCTCTTCGTCGTCGCCCATGAAGTTGACGTAGGTGCCTTCGGTCAAGAACGGCCGGACTGCGGCATGGGTGGCGCGGGCCCAGGCGATCTCGCGCTCGTCGTCGGCGGCGTCACGCCAGGTGGCCGGGATGTTAATCAGCCAGCGGGCCTGGCGGAACGGGAAGGCCGTCGCCTGCGAGTCGACCCTGGCGATGGCGCCGCCCAGCGCCAGCAGCTCGACCTGCGAGATCGGGGAGGTCAGCGCGGCCGCACGGTCGAGCAGCGCGTCGATCAGCCCGTCGGGCAGGTCGTCGGCGAAGCCGGCCTTGATGTAGGTGCGCAAGCCGTGGGCGAACAGGTCGTCGGTGATGGTCTGCATGAACAGGAACGGAACGACCGACAGGTCACTGGCGGCCGGGTTCAGCTCGCCACGGATCTTGTCCAGGATGGTTTGGCCCTCTTCGGGGTCGCCGGACCATTCGACCAGCGACATGATGCCGTGCCGGCCGACCAGGGCTCGCGGCATCCAGGGCACGTCACTGGCGCGGCGCAGGAAGCTGGTCCACAGCAGCTCGTCGCGGGCGCCGGGGTCGGCCATCTCGCGCCGACCGCGCTCGATCACCTGGCGGGCGTCCGCCAGCGGGTGGAAGGTGGCCAAGATGGTCAGTTCGGACAGCTCGTGCAGCGTGAACTCGAACTCGGTGACGACGCCGAAGTTGCCGCCGCCGCCGCGCAGCGCCCAGAACAGGCTGGGGTGCTCGCCGGGCGAGGCGCGCAGGATCTGGCCGTCAGCGGTAACGACCTGCGCGGCCAGCAGGCTGTCGATGGTCAGGCCGAAGCGGCGCATCAGGCGGCCGACACCACCGCCGAGGGTGAGCCCGGCCGCGCCGGTGTGACTCACCACGCCGGCCGGAAGGACCAGGCCGTGCTCCTGAGTCGCGCGGTCGACCTCGCCGAGCAACGCCCCGCCGCCGACCGTGGCCCGCTTCGTCTGGGGGTCAACCCTTACGTCGCTGAGCTGACGCAGGTCGATGACGAGGCCGTCGTCGCAGACGCTGTGCCCGGGCATCGAGTGCCCGCCGCCGCGCACGGCGATGAGCAGGCCCTCGGCGCGGGCGTAGCGAATCGCGGCGGCTACGTCCGTTGCAGATCGCGGCTGGGCGATCAGGGCCGGCCGGCGGTCGTGCATGGCGTTCCAGATGGCGCGGGCGGCATCGTAGCCGACCTGGTCCGGGCGGATTACCGTGCCGGAGAAATCCGGGATGGTGGTCGCTGGCATTTAGCCTCTTAGCCTCTTAGCCTCGCAGGGCGACCAGGCGGGCGTGCATGCCGGCCAGGACGTGGTTGTGCTGGTGCACCTCGACCGGGTGCGGGAACAGCGGCCCGCCGTCGTGCCAGGCGACGTTGACCGGGCCCGAGCGGGCGGTGTTGATCAGGCGGCAGCCCAGCCGGGCCAGCCGCGCGCTTTCTTCTTTCACGTCGGGCACCACCCAGGACACGTGGCTGACCGCGCCGGGGGTTGGGTTGAGCGCGGCGGCCAGGCGGTCATCGATCGCGTGGACCTGGTTGAGCTCGACCACGACGGGCCCCCAGGCGGCGAAGGCGGCCGCGTGGTCGAACACGACGTCGTCGTAGGTGCGCTCGCCGACGGTCAGCACGAACGACTCGAACGTCACGTGCTCGATCACGTGGAACGGGCCGACGCCGAGGTCCTGGCCCCACTGCTTCATCGCGCCCTCCAGGTCCTCGACCCAGTAGCCGATGTGGTGCAGGCTCGTCATCGTGCCTGGTCACGACCCTGGAGCGCGCCGCCGCCGAACTGCCGGTCGTGGTCCATGGTCATTCGCATGAACGGGTAGACGTAATCGCGCATGCCCTGCTCATAGGCGCCGATGGCGCTCGTGAGAGGGATTTCGCCGCGCGCGGCGGCCGACAGCTGGTCGAGCAGGTGCGCGGCGTCGCGCAGCGCGAGGTTCGCGCCCAGGCCGAGGGTGGGGAGCATGGCGTGGGCGGCGTCGCCGACCAGGGTCACCCGGCTCGGCTCCCAGGGCGGCGCGGGCTCGAGGAACCCGAACGGGATCACGAAGATCGAGTCCAGGTCGACGCCCCCGACCAGGGCCCGCGCGGCGGGGTGCCAGTCCTCGATTGCTTCGAGCATGGCGTCGCGGAGCATGGCCGGAGTGTTCTTGGTCCACTCCGATGAAGGCGGGATCAGGGTCCCGGGCGGCACGCTGCAGCTGATCATGACGTAGTCGTCGACCGGTTCGAGGGTCACGTCTGGCGCGATCGCGGCCGCCGCGGCCTGCGGGCGCTGCCGGGGCCGGTAGACGGCGATCAGCAGCCGCGAGCCCGTTCGGTCCGCGGCGATGATGACGCCCTCGAACAGGTGCGGCGGCAGCTGGGCGGCCAGTTCGGGAGTCAGCGGGGTGCGGCCGAACACGCCGAGGCCGCGCACGCCCGCGTCGATGACCGTGGTGCCGGGCAGCTTCTGGGTGCGGACGGCCGAGCGGATACCNNAGCCGGGCCCGCAGGATCGCGCGCAGCGTCCTTCTGTGGACCCCGGTGTGCGGCGGGTCGCTCTCGTTCGGCGGGCCCAGGTGCGGCTGCGAGCTCAGTTCGCGGAGCTGGTCGTCCAGGACGACCGACTCGCGCCGGTCGTAGGTCCGGCGGGAGGTCGCCACGTACAGCTCGAACAGGTCCGCGGGCAGGCAGCGGCGCAGCGCCTCGCCGCCGTCGGCGTTCATGTGGAGGTAGTAGCCGATCTTGCGGCGGTCGTCGGCGTCGCGCTCGAAGACCTCGCAGGTATGCCCGTCCTTGCGCAAGCCCTGGGCCAGGGCCAGCCCAGACAGGCCCCCGCCGGCGATGAGGACGTGCATCAGCTGGTCGCCGAATAGAGGTCGGTGGAGTAGGGCGGGGTGCTGTGGGCGGCGGCCCAGGGCACGACGTGGTTGCGAAGCACGCCGACGCCCTCGATCTCGGCCTCGATGTTGTCCCCGGGCTGGAGGTAGAACTCGAACGGGTTCGGCTGGACCGCCGCCACGCCCGAGATGGTGCCGGTGGTGAGGATGTCCCCGGCCGAGTAGCCCTGCGCCGAGTGGTAGGCGACCAGGTGCGGGATCGAGATGAGCATCTGGGCCGTGTTGCCGCGCTGGCGGACCTGGCCGTTGACCCTCAGCTCCATGGCCAGCGCCTGGGCGTCGGGCACCTCGTCCTTGGTCACGATCCAGGGGCCGATCGGGCAGAACGTGTCGATCGCCTTGGAGAAGGAGAACACCCCGGACTGCATTTCCCGGCGCTGGATGTCGCGGGCCGTGATGTCGTTGAAGACGGTGTACCCGGCGACGTAGTCCGCGGCCTCGTCGGGCCCGAAGAACTTACCGGCCTTGCCGATGATGATCGCGAGCTCGAGCTCGTAGTCGAGCTCCTTGGTCAGGCCCTCGGGATAGACGATGGCGTCGTCCGGGCCGATGATCGCGTCGACGTTCTGGAAGAACACGATCCCCTTGTGCACCGGGTGCGACCAGTCGACGGCCTGCAGCTCTTCGTGATGGTCGGCGAAGTTGCCCGCGGTGTGGAAGAACTTCTTCGGCACGATCGGCGCGCGCAGCCGGACGTCTGCTCGCGGGAGGCGCTCCCCGGTCTCGTCGACCTGGCCGCCCCGCTCGAACCACTCGCGCGTCGAGGAGCAGTCGAGCTCGACCACGACCTCGTCTTCCAGGCGGCCCACCCGGCCGGCGTCGAAGGTGACCAGCTTCATGACACGACTCGCTCTCGTTACTCGCTCTCGTTACACGAAAGTAGCTTTCGTTCCATCATTGGGGCCGGCCGGGGGCGGTGTCAAGCGGGCGTTCCCAGGCGGGCCGGGCGGCATCGTCCGGGGCCGGGACGCGGAACACGCGGAGCTGGAGGGCGAGCGTGGCGTAGTAGCCGACCAGGGTGAGCAGCTCGAACACCCCGGCCGTGCCGACCTGGCTGACCGCCTCGCGGTACTCGGCGTCGTCAAGGTCGCCGCGGGCCGCCAGCGCGGCGACGGTGCGCGCGACCACGGCCTCGCGCCCGGCCAGCGCGCAGTGGCGGCCGTCCCGGACGGCGGCTAGCTCGGGGTCGCCGAGGCCGACCGAACGGGCGACCGCTTCGTGGGCGTACCACTCGAAGTCGGAGCGCCAGTGCGTGGCGACCACGAGGATCGCGATCTCCCGGCACCGGTCGTCGAGCCCGGTGTCGTAGCGCACCGAGGAGCCGAGGGCCTGCAGCGCCGACCCCAGCCGGGGCTGCAGCAGGAAGGCGTTGAACGGGCCTTCGAGCCGCCCCTGCGTGTCGGCCAGCCGGAACAGCTGCGGGCCCTGGGCGCGGCGGCCCCCGGCGATCGCGTCGTAGAGCGAACGCTGGTCGTCGTCCAGCGCGGAGGGCTCGAGCTTGGGGATGCGCGCGCCGGTCACAGGGCGCCGGCGTTGGTGTCGGACAGCAGGCCGGAGATCTCGGCGCAGGTGGCGAGCACGTCGGGCCGAAGCTCGCGGACGATCCGCTGCGTGGACCAGTCCCGGGACGGGACGGCGACGTTGACGCCGGCCAGCACGCGGCCGTCCGCGCTGGTGATCGGGCCGGCGACCGACCGGAGCCCGTAGGCCAGCTCCTCGTCCTGCATGGCCCAGCCCTGGTCGCGGATGGTGCGNNAGGTAGGCGAGGAGCAGCTTGCCGATGGAGGTGTGCACGGCGGGCAGCGTGGAGCCCACCTGGATGTTCGCGGTCACCAGATCGGAATTGCGCAGCCGGATGAGGTACAGGACGCGGTCGGCGCTGAGCACGGCCAGGTTCACCGTCTCCCCGGTGCGCTCGCCGAGCTCGGTCAGCTTGGGCGTGGCGATGGCGACCAGGTCCAGGCTGCGCAGCGCGGCCGTGCCGAGGGTCAGCGTGCGCACGCCCGGCCGGTAGTCGCCGTTGGGCAGGTGGTCCAGGTAGCCCTCGGACGCCAGCGTCATCACCACCCGGTAGACGGTCGGCATCGGCAGCCCCGCGGCGGTGGCCAGGTCGCTGACGCGCCAGGTCGGACGCTGCTCGTCGAAGAGCGACAGGATACGAAGGCCCTTAGCCAGGGCCTCGACGCGGTATTCCGGGCGTTCACCAGAGTCGGCCGCCCCCGTGGCGGGACGGAGCGCCGTGGATGAGGAGCTGGCGGTGCGGCGAGGCATGGATGGAATCCTCCTCTGATGATGGGATCCGTCCTCAGCCTACGGTGACGGTGTCCATTACCGGCCCTGGACAGCCGGACAGCAGGTCGGCTACGGTATTCAGAAAGCGACTTTCATAATACGAGAATTCCGAGGCGAAGGATAGCCCATGCAGGACTGGCTCACGCTCGACCGACGCCCGACGCTGGTTTTCGGAGCCGGCGGACTCGGCGGAGCCAGCGCGCTGAGCCTGGCCGGGCAGGGCGCGCGGGTGGTGCTGGTCGACGTGAACACCGAGAACCTGGACACCGTCGTGCGCGCCGCGAAGGAGGCCGGCCGCGAGGTCAAACCGCTGGTCGCCGACCTGCGGACGGCGGAGGCCTGCCGGGCGGCCGTCCGCGAGGCCGTCGGCCTGGTGGGCACGCCGCAGGTCTTCCTGCACGCGATCGGGCGCAACGTGCGCAAGCCGGTCCTGGAGTTGGCCGACGGCGACTGGCAGGAAACCCTCAGCCTGAACCTGTCCTCGGCGTTCTGGCTCGGCCAGGCGGTCGGACGGCTCATGGTCGAGCAGGGATACGGCCGCATGGTGTTCGTGTCGTCGGTCTCGGGGTTGCTCGCTCATCCGAGCCATGCGCCCTACGCGGCGACCAAGGGCGGAATGAACCAGATGCTTCGGGTCATGGCGCGCGAGTGGGCCCGGCACGGCGTCACGGTCAACGCCGTCGCGCCCGGCTACATCGAGACCGACCTGACCAAGGCCTACCTCGACAAGGACAACAACCGGGAGAGCCTGGAATCGCTCGTCCCGGCGGAGCGGCTCGGCCATCCCGACGAGGTGGCCGACGCGGTCACGTTCCTCGCCTCGGACCGGGCCCGCTTCATCACCGGCCAGGTCCTGTACGTCGACGG
>PLIQ01000182.1 GCA_003140115.1 Actinomycetota bacterium
AGGTCTGACGGGGCCGAGCCCGGTGTGAGGTCGCGGAGCCCAGGGCCGAGCGGGAGCTGGCCGAGGCGCAGCAGGGGATGCGTGATGTTCGAGTGATCCGGCATGATCCCATCACAGCCGGCCGGCGGCGGGCCGGGCAACCGATACGGCTCGGATCGTGCGCCAGACTTGACGCATGACCGCCACCTCAGAGGTCTCGCCGGGCAAGGTGAGCTTCACCGCAGCGGCGCGCATCCTAGCCGACCGCGATCCCGTCATCGCCGGGTTGCTCGCGCAAACCGGACCGCCCCGGCTGAGTCGGCCGTCGGAGTCGCACTTCGCCACCTTGGTCCGGGCCATCGTCTATCAGCAGCTGGCCGGGCGGGCAGCAGCCGCGATCCACGGGCGGCTGATCACCGCGCTCGGCGGCGACGTGCAGCCCGAAGCGCTGATCGTGCTGTCCGACGAGACGCTCCGCGCGGTCGGGTTGTCCCGGGCCAAGGTCGTATCCCTGCGGGACCTGGCGGCCAAGGTGCTGGACGGGACGGTCGTGCTGTCCCCGCGTGGCCTGGCCCGCGAAAGCGACGAGCAGATCATCGCCCGGCTGTCGACCGTCCGCGGCGTCGGCCGGTGGACGGCCGAGATGTTCCTGCTGTTCCAGCTCCGCCGCCTCGACGTCTGGCCGGTCGGCGACCTGGGCATCCGCCGGGGCTTCGGGCTGGCCTGGCAGATCCCGACGCCGACCGCGCGGGAACTGGACCCGCTAGGGGACCCGTACCGGCCCTACCGGTCGGTGCTGGCCTGGTACTGCTGGCGGGCCGCCGAATTGTATGCGCAGGCCGCCGACAGTGCCCTGACCCGCTGAGCGGACCCCTCCCGGCCCTGACCCCTCCCGCCTAAGCTTGGCACGGGAGGCAGTCATGGACATGGCGACCGCGCTCGCCGAGCTCGGCGTCACCGGGGCCACTCTGGACGCGGGGACGGCCGAACGGCTCGATCGTGACGGCTACGCGCCCCTGCCCGGCGTCCTGGACGGGACCCAGCTGGAGGCGATCCGGGGCCGTCTGGCCGACCTGCTGGCGGCCGAGGGCGACCAGGCCGGGCTCGAGGTCCATCAGGAGGTGGGCACCCACCGGCTGGCCGACCTGGTCAACAAGGGTGAGATGTTCTGGCCCGCCTTCACCGATCCCCGGTTGCTGGCCTGCATGACCCACGTGCTGGGCGACTTCAAGCTCTCCTCGCTGAACTTCCGGGCCGCGCTGCCCGGCCAGGGGCACCAGAACCTGCACACCGACTGGGGCGGTCCGGTCGAGCCCGGCGAGTACCAGGTCTGCAACTCGATCTGGCTGCTGGACGACTTCACCGCCAGCAACGGCGCCACCCGGGTGGTACCCGGCTCGCACCGCGCCGGCACGGTGCCGCGCCTGGCGCTGCCGGACCCGGCCGCCCGCCACCCCGACGAGGTGCTGGTCACCGGGCCGGCGGGCACGGTCGTCGTCTTCAACAGCCACCTGTGGCACGGCGGCACCGAGAACCGCAGCGACCGCCCGCGCCGCGCCCTGCACTCCTACTTCACCCGCCGCGGTCACGGCCAGCAGCTGGACCAGAAGAAGTACATCCGCCCGCAGACCCTGGCCGCTCTGAGCCCGGCCGCCCGGTTCATCCTGGATGTCTAGGCGCCGTCCAGCATCTCCCGGATCCTGCGCAGCCGCTCCGGCCGAGAAGCGGCGAACCGCTCCAGCGCGGTAAGGATGTGCGCCTCGTCCAGATGCGCCTCCTCGATGACCTCGGCCACCGAGCCGCCGGTCCGCCACCGGTCGTCCCAGTCCGAGGACAGCGAGTACTCCCGGGCCAGCGGCCCGTCGGCCCACTCCCGCATCAGCTTGAACGCGCCGTTGGTGATGACCATGCCGTCCAGCCGGTCCGCAGGGCTGGCTACCGACTCCCGGTAAGCCAAGGGCTGCCGCGCGAACAACTGCGGGCTCAGCGCCGCCACGACCTTCACGTTAATTCCGCGGTCGTCCAGCGACGGCAGCAAGTTGACCAGGTTCCGGACCGGCATGGTGCCTCGCACGAACACGGTGCCACCGCGCGCCAACCCCGGCCGGTAGTCGCGCAGCACGTAGGCGCCGCGCGCCGCGGCCAGGTGGGACGGGATGCCCAGCGCCTCCCGGTCGGGTATCTCCACCGGCGGGCGGGTCAGGTGCAGCGCCACGATCGGCACGTCAAGCCCGAACGCCGCGGCCAGCATGACCGGCACCTCGTTGTACTCCCACGGGTGCAGGTCGATCACGTGCCCGTCGGGGAACAGCTGGGTGACCCCGATGGCGAAGATGCCGAAGTGAGTGCGGGAGTCCTCGGCCGTCTCCGGCCCGGAGTGGCCCGCGATCCACAGCAGCTTGCCGACCTTCAGCTCGCTGTCCTGAGCCAGCTGGCTGAACAGCCGCATCGGCCCGTACTTGAGATAGGAGAACGACCCATAGGTCGAGCACGCTCCCCAGAACCCGTCGAAGTCGGAGAACGGATCTGACGCGAGGTTGACCGTGGCCAGCCCGGCGACCATCCCGGCGTTGGTGAACTCGGTGATCTCGGTGGGCAGCAGCGCCCCGAACGGATTCGACGACCGGTCGTACCACCCGGTACCCGGCAAGCCGCCGAAGTCCTGGCCGAACCCGGCGAGGTTGGTCGATTCGGCCAGGTCGGCCGAGGCCGCGATGAACAGGGGGCGGCCGTAGTCGCGCAGCGCGAGCGTGTTCACGTACGCGCCCCAGGCGCCCAGTCCGGCCCGGTTCGGCGCCTTCTCACCCGGCTTCTTCCACATACTGTCCGGGTAGTTCGCTACGTCGAAGATCCGCCGGTCAGAGAACACCTCGGACCGGCCGAGCCGGAATCCGTTCAGCGAGTCCGGGACCGTCTCGGCGATGGCCAGCAGCCGGTCCGACAGCCAGGTCACCAGGTCCTCGTCGCGGCGCAGCACGCTCATCGCGATGCCTAGGTTCGCGGCGGCCTGGGCCGCCGCGGCTGCCGGGTCGGCCGGGGCGGGGGAGTCCACCCCCTCGTAGGTCACGCCATAGCGGGCCATGAACTGCTTGCGCACATCCCAGAACTGCGCGGCGTTCATCGGCCAGGGCGTGCCATGACTGGCCGCGTCGACCTTGCCGTAGCCGCGGCCCTTCTGGGTGACGAACCAGGCCATCGTGGGGACGTCGCCGGACTCACACGAAGCCTCAAGCACGGTCCGGGCGACCGGACCCCATTGCATGCCGTGCTCGGTCCCGATCACCCGCCAGCCGTAGGGCGCGAACCAGTCCACCGGCGTCCCGGCCACCATGCTCGACAAAGGCCGCGGGTCGATGCCGAAGTCGTTCCAGTCGACCATGAAGATCAGGTTGTGCAGGCCCAGGCCCCACGCGGCGTTCTTGGTCTCGTGAGCGGAGCCGGGAGTCAGCCCGCCCTCGCCCTCGAACACGAAGACCTTCACCTGGTCCGCCCCGGCCAGCTTGAGGGCTAGCGCCTCGCCCGCGGCGGGCGGCATCCCGTGCCCGGAGGGCCCGGTGTTGAACTTCAGGAACAGCGTCCGGCCTTCCATCTCGGCGTGTCCGGGCAGCCCGCCGTGCCGGCGCAGCTGCAGTAGCCACTCCCAGGTCAGCGCCCAGCGGCCGTCGTCGGGGAAGGCGAACAAGGAGTCGTTCGACTGCTCGTACCGCGCCCGGACCGCCTCGTTGAGCACCGCCAGCGTGGCGTAGACAAGCGGGACCGTGTGACCCGCGGACAGCACGAAGCGGTCGCCGAACCGGCGCCACGGCCGCAGCAGGTCCCAGCGCATGGCCCCGGACAGCAGCAGCGCGACCAGCATGTGCACCTTGGACCGCGATCCGCCGGGGTGCCCGCTCTGGCGGTAGTTCAGGGACAGGTCGATGCACTCGTCGATCAGGTCTTTGACCACCTCATACCGGGCGAAGTCAGCCTCCGCGGCGGCGAAGAGCTGCCCGGTATCCGATCCACTGCCCGACCGCGCCACGGGCCCATCGCCCATTCCCGCACCTCCTTGTGCAGCACCGACCTCACAGTGACTCTTACCACCAAACCCGCCACAGACCTATCATCGGGGCCATGACAGACTTTCGGCTGGCAGAGCGCATGGGCAGGCTCGGCACCGAGTCGGCCTTTGAAGTTCTCGCCCGAGCCAAGGCCATGGAGGCCGCCGGCCACAAGATCATTCACCTGGAGATCGGCGAGCCCGACTTCCCGACCGCTAGCCATATCGTCGAGGCTGCCGTGGAGGCACTGCGGGCCGGCCACACTCACTACGTGCCCGCGCCCGGAATCCCCCCGCTGCGCGAGGCCGTAGCCGCGTTCCTCGAGCGCACCGGGCGGATGCGGGTGACCCCGGACCGGGTGGTGGTGACCCCGGGCGCCAAGCCGATCATGTTCTTCACCATCCTGGCCCTGGCCAACGAGGGCGACGAGATCCTCTACCCGGACCCCGGCTTCCCGATGTACGAGTCGATCACCTCGTTCGCCGGGGCGGTGCCCGTCCCGGTACCGCTGCGCGAGCGCAACGGTTTCCGCATCGACACCGATGAACTGGACCGGCTGGTCACCGACCGGTCCAAGCTGCTCATCATCAACTCGCCGCACAACCCGTGCGGCAGCGCGCTGACCCGCGAAGACTGCGAGGCGATCGCCGATATCGCGCTGCGGCACGACCTGACCGTGCTCACCGACGAGGTGTACTGGGCCATCCGCTACGGCGGGAAGCACGCCAGCGTCCTGGACGTGGACGGCATGGCCGACCGCACGATCCTGCTCGACGGCTGGTCCAAGACGTTCGCCATGACGGGCTGGCGGCTCGGCTTCGGCGTCTTCCCGCCCGCGCTGGTCGAGCCCATCACCCGGCTGGCCATCAACTCGGTGTCCTGCACGTCGGCGTTCAGCCAGTACGCGGCGATCGCGGCCCTAGAGGGTCCGTGGCAGCCGGTCGACGACATGGTCGCGGAGTTCCGCCGCCGGCGGGACATCATCGTCGCCGGCCTGAACGACATCCCCGGCATCACCTGCCTGGAGCCGCAAGGCGCCTTCTATGTGTTCCCGAACGTCACCCAGACCGGGCTGACGTCGGCGGAACTGCAGGCCAGGCTGCTTCAGAACGCCGGGGTGGCCGCCCTCGGCGGCACCGCCTTCGGCCCGTACGGCGAGGGCTTCCTGCGGTTCTCCTACGCCAACTCAGTGGAGAACATCAAGGCCGCCCTGGAGGCCATCCGGGCGCAGCTCAGCTAGGCCAGAGCCTCGTCCTC
This sequence comes from Actinomycetota bacterium, assembly GCA_003140115.1. The sequence goes on from PLIQ01000182.1 coordinate 5,277, forward strand.
GCCCTCGTCCGTCAACAGGAACTCCTGGGCCACGGCGCCCATGGAGATGTCGCCGGGCTGGAGCCCCCCATCGTGGCCAGGCGGGCTGTCCGGGTTGATCTTCACGTACGGCGGCAGTTGCGGCTCGGACCACACGACCTTCTTGCGCTTGCCAACGACCCAGCGCCGAATCCTGACCATGATCTCTATCTACCCACGGCGTCGTCCCTAACCGCGATACGGTCCGGTTCTTGCTGCTGGGGTCGCTGGATATCGCGCCGGGTCACGGACAGGTATCCGACCAGCGCGGCCACGATGATCGTCGCGAGCGCGGCCACCGTGGCGTCGCCGTAGTTGGCGCCGCTGATCGAGTGCGGCTTACTGAAGTAATCCGCGAACGAGGCGCCCAGCGGCCGGGTGACCACGTAGGCGAACCAGAACGCCACCACCGGGTTGAGCCCGAAGCGCGACCAGGCCACCGCGGGGATCAAGATGACGAGGAAGAACATGATCCCGGACGCCAGATAGCCCAGGTGCGCTGCCGTGGCCGTGAAGTCGCCCAGGGCGGTGCCGAGCGCGAAGGTGGCGAACACCGTGCACCAGTAGTACGTCTCCCGGCGCCGGGTGACGATGCTGTGAATCGACAGCGTGTGCTCGCTGCGGTACCAGAGGTAGAAGATAAGCGCCAGCACCACGGCCCACAAGGCCGTGGTGCCCGCGTAGGGGATGCCGATGAACAGGTGCATGGCATCGGCCACACCAGTCCCGAAGATGGCGATGGCGTAGGCCAGCAGCCAGTAGGCCGCGGCGACGTAGCGCCGCGTCCGGAACTGCCACAGCAGCGCGACCACAAAGATCCCGACCTCTATACAGCCGGCCTCGAGGCGGCTGCCCAGGTCCAGGGCCAGGTAATCCGATGTGGCCTCGCCGCCCGCGGTGGTGAGGATTTTGATCACCCAGAACAGGAAGGTGATCTCCGGCACCTTGGCGGCGACGGGTTCGGGAAAGAACCGCCTCTCGTGGCTCGTCATCAGCCCTTAGCTCCCGCGCCGGGCGACACGACCCGCCTCGGAGCCGGATGACCTCGCGTGGCCATGAGCGACCGGCTCCACCTTCGCGATGTGCACCAGGCAGTTGTAGGTGATCAGCGCTATGGCCAGGTGCATCACCATCAGCACCGCGACCGCGCGACCCGGCGCGCCCCGGTACAGGATGTAGAGATCCGGCAGCCACAAGACCAACGTGACCGCGATGGCCAGCCGGAAGAACAGCCAGCGCGGCGCCGAACTGATCCTGGTCACGACCGGCCAGGCCAGGCACGCGATGACCACGCCGATGACCGTCAGCTTGGCGTAGTCGGAGAACTGGAAGTGGCCATACCCCTTGGTCGAGGGGAAGATGGCCGTGCCGATCACCACTAGGAGCGCGTCGGCGGCCAGTGATCCGATCACCGAGACGACCGACGCCGCGATCACCCGGGCGCCGGCCGGTTGCCGGTGGGACGGGGCGAAGTCCACCCGCACCAGGCCAAGCGCCCGGTCGAGTAGTGGCGGCAGCTCAGGAGACAACGTCCCCCTCCAGACGTCGGCGATGATGAACCGAAGAGTATGCCGTACCACCCTGTCCCCGGGATAGCCCGCGGGACGAAATCTCCCCGCCCCGGCTCATCCTCAAGTCGGACGACGACCCGAGCGCAGGGTCCGTGACCAGCGGTGATGCCATGGAGGCCGTCGGCCGATCCGCCGCGCAGGCGGTACCCTGCGAATAGCTGAGCACGAAGGACGCACATTGGGCGCTATGACCGAGCTTTCCCGGGGCCAGACCACCCTCCAGCCCCCGGACGAGATCACGCGCAGCCTGTTCGGCCAGGGCCGCCGCGTCGGCCACGCGCACCCGCTGGCTATCGACGCGCTGGTCGCGGCCGTGCTCCTGGCGGTGTGCACGGTCTGGCTGGCCCAGGCGGGTTTCGGCCTGCGCGCGGGGCTGGTCCAGGCCGCGCTGATCGGCGTGATCGCCGCCCGCCGCGTCTGGCCTACCGCGGTATTCCTGGCCGCCAGCGCCATCGGCTTGGCGCAGTGGCTGCTGGGCTTCCCGCTCCTCGGCGACGTGGCCCTGCTGATCGCGCTGTACACGGTCGCGGCCCATGAATCCCGGGCCAGGGCCCTGCTCGCCGCGGTGGTGATGGAAGTCGGCGCGGTCATGGCCGCGGCTAGGTGGGAGCCGGCCGGGACCCTGCTGCGCTCGCTGGCGTTCCTCACCGCCACCGTGGTGGCCGCGCTGTTCGCGGGGATGACGGCCGCCTCGGGCAGCCGCTACCTGGCCTGGATGGACGAGCGCGCCCGGCGGCTGGAGATCGAGCGGGACCAGCAGGCCACGATCGCGGCGGCCGCCGAGCGGACCCGGATCGCCCGGGAACTGCACGACATCGTGTCGCACAGCCTGTCGGTCGTGATCACTTTGGCCGACGCCGCGGCGCTGGTCAGCCGGGCCGATCCCGGCCAGGGTGCCGACGCGATGGCCGAAGTCTCCGAGGTCGGCCGGCACGCGCTCTCGGACATGCGGGCCATGCTCGGCGTGCTGCGGACCGACGAGTCGCAGGCCGGCCAGGCCCCCCAGCCCCCGCAGCCCGGCGTCGGCCAGCTCAGCGCGCTGATGGAACGGATCCGGGCTACCGGGTTGGCGGTCAGCCTGTCCGTCGACGGCGCCCCGTTCCCGCTCGGCGCCGCCGCCGAGCTGACCGCCTACCGCATCGTCCAGGAGGCGCTGACCAACACGCTCCGCCACGCCGCGGCCCGGCACGCGTGGGTCACGATCAGCTACGACGAGCCCGAGGTGCGGATCCGGGTGGCAGACGACGGCGTCACGGACCAGACGGTCGTCCCGGCGGTCCAGCCGCCCCCGGCGGCGAAACGGCATGGCCACGGGATCGAGGGCATGCGGGAACGGGCCGCCCTGCACCGCGGCGCACTGCACGCGGGCCCGGCCGACGACGGCGGCTGGCTGGTCGAGGCGACCCTGCGACCCAAGGCCGTGTCGGTATGAGCATCTCCGTGTTGCTCGTCGATGACCAGCCGCTGCTTCGGCGTGGCTTCCGGATGATCTTGGAGGCCGAGGGCGATCTGACCGTGGTCGCCGAGGCTGGCGACGGCGAGGCGGCCGTCGAGGAGGCTCGCCGGCACGCGCCCGATGTCGTCCTGATGGACATCCGGATGCCCGGTACCGACGGCATCGAGGCCACCCGGCGCATCACCGCCGCCGACGCCCGGCTCCGGGTGCTGGTGCTGACCACCTTTGACCTCGACGAGTACGCCTTCGGCGCGCTGCGGGCCGGGGCCAGCGGTTTCCTGCTCAAGGACGTGCGCCCCGCCGAACTCGTCACCGCCATCCGGACCGTGGCCGCGGGCGACGCGGTCGTATCGCCGCGGGTCACCCGGCGCCTGCTGGAGGAGTACACCCGGGTTCTTCCTCTGTCCGCGAGCCAGATGCAGCAGCGATACCCCCGGCTGTCCGCCCTGACCGAACGCGAGCGCGAAGTACTCATCGCGGTGGCCCGCGGGCTGTCCAACGCCGAGATCGCTGCCGCCTTGTACGTCTCCGAGGCCACGGTGAAATCACACGTCGGACGGATTCTGGCCAAGCTCGGTCTGCGCGACCGGGTCCAGGTGGTCGTGCTCGCCTACGAAGCCGGCCTGATCCAGCCAGGCGCCGAGAGCACGCGCTGACGCTCACGTCTTCCGGCAATGGGGAAACGCTGAGAGGCGGAGACGGGAATCGAACCCGTGTACAGGGCTTTGCAGGCCCTTGCCTAAGCCACTCGGCCACTCCGCCACAAGGGACTCCGCCACAAAGGGCATGCCACTAGGGCACACGGACCCTCGGAGCGGACGACGGGATTCGAACCNNAGAACTGTAGCCGATCCTGCCGCCGGCGCAAACTCGGAACCGCGTTTCGCTAAGATCCGCCATGCTTCGATCCTGGTCGAAACACCGCTGCGCTACGGTCGAAATATGACCGTACCGGCCCACGACAGCGTTCCGTATGACACCGACATCGCCCAGGCCGCCGCCCTGATGGCCGACCCGACCAGGGCCGCGATGCTGCGCGCGCTCCTGTCCGACCGCCCGCTGGCGGCCGGGGAACTGGCCCGGCTGGCCGGCGTCAGCGCCGCGAC
>PLIQ01000120.1:0-11856 GCA_003140115.1 Actinomycetota bacterium
CGGCGTGCGGCTGGTCACCGTGTCGGCGTCCTACGGCGCCGGCGGCAGCGTCGTCGCGCCGGCCCTGGCCGAGCGGCTCGGCCTGCCTTTCCTGCACCGGGTCACGACCTCGGAGGGGCACCCGGCGGCGCCGGGGCCCTGCGATGAGCAGCTGACCGAGGAGGAGCTCAAGGCCACTCCGGTGCACCGGCTGCTCGTGGCGTTCACCGAGGCGATGCCGGTCGGCCCCACCCAGTCGGCGCCGTCCGCTCACCACCAGGACCGGCACCTGCGCGGCCACGGCGAGGCCGGGATCCACCGCCTGCTGGCGGTCGGCGGCGGGGTGATCCTGGGCCGGGCGGCGGCGGTCGTGCTCGGCAAGGACCGCGGCTTTCACGTCCGGCTGGACGGCCCGGCCGAACGCCGGGTGGCTCAGGGCGCCGTCGTCGAGGGCATCAGCGAGGAGGAGGCCCTGGTGCGGCTGCGCGCGGCCGACAAGGCCCGTACCGCCTACGTCCGCCGCCTGTACCGCTGCGACCCGGCCGACGCGTCGCTATACCACCTGGTGATCGATTCCACCGCGATGCCGCTGGAGGCCGTGATCGAGCTCATCCTGGCCGCCGCCCGGGCCCATGGGCCCGTGTCGGAGGGCGCTGTGTCGGAGGGCGCTGCGTCGCAGGGCGCTACGGCACGACCATGACCGGCACCGGCGCGTGACGGGCCAGGCTGACCGCGACCGACCCGACGATGCGGTGCATGGCGCCGGACGAGCTGCCGACCATGATGACCACCACGTCGTCCTGCCGGGCCGCCTGAGCCGACTCGGCTATCGCGATCAGCTCGTGCGCGATCTGGCCCTGGCGCCACTGGAAATCCCATGACAACCCGCTGTCGGCCAGCCGCTCGGCGGCCGTGGTGCGAAGCTCCCTGGCGACCTGGTGGAAGTCGGATTCCACGATGGCCACCGCGTCGGCCGACAGCTCCACCGTGCTGGATAGGTGAGCGACCCAGGCCACCGTGATCCGGCCCGGCCGGCGGACCGACAGCAGCCGGGCCGCGGCGTCCAGGGCCCGCGTGGCCGGGGGCGAGCCGTCGAACCCCACGACCAGGTGTGCTTCGGGAGCGGGCGGTGTTTCGGTGCTCATAGGCAGCCAAGATAGCCTCGTGGGTACGTGGCGCATGCGGCGGGTGGTGATGATCCCGCGAGGCTGGCGCGTAGTGTCGAGCGATCAGCTGTCTCACCCGGAGACATCGTGCTGGGGAAGGATCGACGATGACGGCAGGCGGGAACCGCGGCTTTGACGCCCGGGTGGCCCACCCCGCCCGGGTGTACGACTACTGGCTCGGCGGCAAGGACAACTTCGAGGCGGACCGGATCGCCGGCGAGGCGACGATCGCGGCNNGACATCGGCACCGGGCTGCCGACGGCCAGCAACACGCACCAGGTGGCCCAGTCGGTCGCCGCGGGCAGCCGGATCGTCTACGTCGACAACGACCCGCTGGTGCTCTCGCACGCGCGGGCCCTGCTGACCAGCAGTCCCGAGGGCGTCACCGCTTACCTCGACGCCGACCTGCGGGATACCGACCGCATCCTGGAGCTGGCCGCGGACACGCTGGACTTCAGCCAGCCGGTCGCGATCATGCTGCTGGCCATCCTGCACTACGTCCCGGACCTCGACCAGGCCCAGCGGATCGTGGCCCGCCTGATCAGTGCGGTCCCGTCCGGCAGCTACCTGACGATCTCGCACGCGGCCAGCGACATCTCACCGGAGGAGATGGCCGAGATGATCAGGCGGATGAACGAGCACCTGGCCGAGGGCAACCACGTCGGCCGGCCCCGGGACGTGGTCGCCCGGTTCTTTGCGGGCGTGGACCTGGTCGACCCGGGCGTGGTGAAGGTCACCCAGTGGCGCCCGATCTCGGCGGTGGAGGCCGAGGGACCGACCTCGTTGTGGGGCGGCGTGGGGCGCAAGCCGTGACCCACCCCGAGCCCGGCGAGGCGATGGTGGCGCGGGTCCGGGCCAGCGTCGAGCGGCAGGGCATGATGGCCACCCTCGGCGTGCAGGTGATCGCGATCGAGCGGGGCCGGGTGCAGATGGCGCTGCGCTACGACGACCGGTTCACCCAGCACGACGGGTTCCTGCACGCCGGCGCGGTCGCCTCGGTCCTGGACAGCGCGTGCGGGTACGCGGCGTACACCGTCATGCCGCCGGACGCCTCGGTGCTGACCGTGACCTACACCATCAACCTGCTCGCGCCCGCGGCCGGTCAGCGGTTCACCATGACCGGCCAGGTGCTCCGGGCCGGCCGGACCCTGATCGTCTGCCGTGGGCAGGCGTTCGCCGACGGCGCCGACCGGCCGTTCGCGGCCATGCAGGCCACGATGACCGCGGTGCGCGAACGGCCCGGTCCTAGCGGCTGAGCCTCAGCGGCTGAGCCTCAGTGGCTGAGGCCGCCGGAGATCTGCACCGCGGCGGCGACCAGGCGGCCGGCGCGCTCCCGGGCGGCGGGCTCCTCGCGGATCGTATCGGCCAGGAACTGATCGGGGTCGATCCCGAGCGAAGCGGCGTCGGACTCCGGATGCGCGTCTAGCCAGCGCTTGAGCTGCGGTCCGTCGACCTCCGGGTGGAACTGGACCGCGAGGTGCCGGCCGATGCGGAACGCCTGCACGGCCACGTCGTTGCGCGCCAGCACGGTCGCGGCGGCGGGCGGCAGGCAGCGGTCGTCGTGGAACTCCAGCCAGGGACCGGCCGGGACCAGGTCGTGATCGGGCGAGTCGACCGTGGTCCAGCCGATCTCCCGGCGGCCCATCGCCTCGATCCGGCCGCCGAACGCGGCGCACAGCGCCTGGGCACCGAAGCAGATGCCCAGCACGGGCACGCCCGCCTGATCGGCCGCGCGGAGCCAGGCCAGTTCGGCCGCGATCCAGGGGTCGGGGTCGTTGACCGAGCTGACCGCGCCGAGCACCACGATGTGGTCCGCGCCGTCGAAGGCCGGCAGCGGGCCGCCATCGGGGAACAGGTGGGCGGAAAGCCCGGCCCCGCGCGCCTCGAACGCGTCGGCGATAAAACCGGCCGAGTCGATGTCGTGGTGCCGGACGACGATCACTCGTTGCATTCGGAGCCTCCCGCCGCGGTGCTAGGACGGCTCGTAACCGGCCTTGCTCAGCAGCCGGCGCAGGTCGACCACCATCTGCTCGTCGATGTCTTTGCCGTCGGGATGCTTGATGAACGCGCTCTCCGACCCGACCCGGACGGCCACCTGGCCATCGTGGTGGACGTCGACCGAGCCGATCGCGTCCAGCAGCGAGGTCACCGCGTGCCACTCGATGTTGTGGCTGACCGGGTGCTGGAAGATCTGGCGCAGCGTGTTGCGGTGGCGGTTGTCGAGGTGCTCTGATTCCGGCGAGGATGTCATCGTGCTCCTTTCTGCGCCGACCCTACGCCATGTGCTGGTCATCGGAGTGGACGGAGTCCGTTTCGACCTGCTGAGCCCGGAGGTGACCCCGGTCATCTGGGACTTCGGCCGCGACGGCTTCCTGGGCCCGGTGCCCATCGACGAGACGACGCCGACCTGGTCCGGCCCGTGCTGGGCCACGATCGTCACCGGCGCCGGGGTGGACCGGCACGGCATCACCGGCAACGACCTGACCGGTCACCGGCTGGCGGAGCACCCCGACTTCGTGACCGTGGCCACCCGCGCCGGGCTGCCCACGCTGCTCGCGGTCACCGGCTGGCCGCCGCTGGCCCTGGCCGAGGACGGCGGCCCGCTGTTCGCCGAGGCGGCCCGGCGGGAGTTCGTCGCCGTGGCCGAGGTGAGCCTGGCGGCGTGGGATGCCGCCGACCAGGACACGACCGAACTCGCGGCGCGGATCCTGGCCGAGGACGGTCCGCGGCTGGCGTTCGTCTACCTGGGTGCGGTGGACTTCACCGGGCACGCGGTCGGCGCGGGCGCGGCCTACCGGGAGGCGGCCCGGGCCGCCGACCGGCGGGTGGGGCGGCTGCTGGCCGCGGTCCGGTCCCGCCCGGGGTACGCGGAGGAAGGCTGGACCACGGTGGTGGTCACCGACCACGGGCACCTCGACCAGGGCGGGCACGGCGGCCGCGAGCCCGAGGTCGCGACGGCCTGGGTGGCGGCGGCCGGGCCGGGCATCCCCCGGGGGGGCCCGTCGCCGGTCACGCGGCAGGATCAGGTTGCTCCGCTGGTGCTCGGCGCGCTCGGCCCACCGCCAGGTCCAGGCTGAGCGCGCAGGCCAGGGCCACGCCGGTACCCACCGCGGCGCCGGCCACGACGTCGGTGAAGACGTGCGCGTGGTTGGCGATCATCGCCGCGCCGACGGCCGCCGCGAGCACCAGCGCCACGAGCACCAGCAGCACCCGGAGCGCTCTGGGCACCCGGCGGTACAACGGATCGGCGAGCAGAATCGCGAAGACGGCAGCCAGGACAAACGAGCTGGTGGCGTGACCGCTGGGGAAGGCCTGGCCGAGGAGCACGCCGAGGGACGGCTTGAGCACGTACTGGGTCAGGCCGACGGCACCGGGCACGGCGACCACGACCAGGGCGGCCCCGGACCACCTGCGGGTCGCGACGCACACCAGGGCCAGCGCCAGGGTCATCAGCGCTACCTCGGGCAGTCCGCCGAGGCGAGGCAGCTGGTGGAGCAGCGTCGGAAACCGGACCAGCCCGGACTGGATCCGGGGGTCGAGCGCCGCGTCGAGCCGGCCCGGGCCCCCCCGGCCGGCCAGGAACGCGGCGAGAACCGTCGCTAGGCAGGCGACCAGCAGCGCGGTGCCCGCCGCGCGCCGGGCTCCGGGCAGCAGTGGCCATGGTCCCGACGCGTACCGCATGGTTCCTCACCCCGTCCGCTCATGGTATGCGCCCGAGGGGGATGAACCGCCTGGCCTTGCCGGTCAGGGGGTCGCGGTCGAGGGCCTGCACCCGGCGCAGGGTGACCTGCGGGCCGGCCAGGCCGGCCTGGCGGAGGCTGTCCCGCACGGCGGCGGTCAGCGCGGCCGCGTCGAGGTCACCGTCGATGACCGCGGCGAGGTCGGCGCCGCGTTCGGTCTGGCGGACCTGGAATTCGCGGACCGCAGGGGCGCGCAGCAGGGTCGCGCCGATCACGAACGGGTGCACGCTGGCCGAGGGGTAGCGGAACAGGTCGTCGGCCCGGCCGTCGACGCTGGCCCGCAAGAAGCCGCCCGCGCCGGCGTCGGCCGGGGTGAACCGGTCGTACAGCTCGTAGCGGATGATCGGCTGGGTCAGGTTGTGCAGGTTGGTCACCAGGACCCTGGCCGAGGCCACACCGTCTGGGACGGGACGGCCGTCGTCATCGACGCACTCGGCGAGGCACAGATCGCTGGCGAAGGTGAGCACCTGACCGCCCGGGTCACTGTGACCGATCAGGCCCTCGGTGGAGACGAACACGTCGACCGCCGGGACGCCGAAGGCGGCCCCGATGGCGGCCCGCTCGGGCGGGCTGAGCGCCTCGGAGAAGGAGGTGACCGCCCTGAGGTTCAGCCGCAGGCGGCCCTCGCGCTGCTCACGGGCCAGCTCGGCCAGCTTGGCCGCGTAGGCCATCAGGGCGGGTGGCTGGGCCTCGTTCAGCCGCCGGACGATCTCGGCGGTAGGAAGCGTGGCCGGCACCGAGATCAGCCGAACCGGCGGTCTGATGGCGGTGGCGGCGGCCAGCCCGCTGGAATGCACCGGCGCGCCCGCGCCGACGAACCCGATCACCAGGCCCTCGGGCGGCGGACCGCCGGAGGCGATGGCCGCGGCCATCTGCCGCCGCATGACGCCGCACACAAAGTCCGCGTACTCGCCGATGGTCTGGACGAACAGGCCGCGCAGCCCGGAGCTGCCGCCGGACAGCACGCAGACGTGCTCGCCAAGCAGCAGCGACGGCTCCACGTGGGACGAAGCGAGGTGCCGTTCCACCAGATCCAGGCTTAGCCGCCGGTCGGTGACGGCGGCATCGAAGTTGTCCATCAGCTGTGTCTTGGTCATGACCGGCAGCCGGGGCAGGTCGGCTAGCTCGAACCGGGCTGGGTCGAGGCCGCGCAGCCGGGCCGCGTGGAACGGCGAGCGCTCGATGGCGCTGGCCAGCAGGGCCCGCAGCCGGTCCCGCTGGAAGGCGGCCAGCTGGTATCTTTGTCAAGAGCGCTGGGCGGCCGGTCCATGTGGCTGTGGCAGCACCGGTGGAACATCGGTGTCGTCTGGACGGCAGCGATGGAACATTGGTGCCGCTGCGGTCCTGGCCCGGGGTGGGGCTGCGGAGGTCTGCGGGGCGGCTGGGGTCTCCGGGGCGCGGCGGGCGCGGGCCAGGCGTGCGCGGAGGCGAACCTGGCGGCGNNGGCGCCATGATGCACCCGCGATGCCGGGCGTGTGGCACCCCGGCCCGTAGGGCGGGGCCTGTGGGTCACACGCCCCATTCGGTTGCGTTTATCGGGGTCCTTGGGTCACGCGCCCCGATGAGGGCGGACCGCAAGGACGCGGGGGGCGACCCGGGACGACCAGGAGTGCAGGGCCGCGGGGCGGCTTAAGGGGTGGCGTCGGACTGGGCCGCAGTGCACGCACCCTGGGCCGTTCGGCATAAAAAAGGGAGCCTTAGGGGAGGGTCAGGACCTCGGGGCCGTCGGGGGTGATGGCGACGGTGTGCTCGGCGTGGGCGGCGCGGCTGCCGTCGCCGCTGCGGATGGTCCAGCCGTCGTCGTCGATGTAGTAGCTGTCCTTGCCGCCGGCCAGGAACCACGGTTCGATGGCGATGACCAGGCCCGGGGCCAGCCGGCGGCCGCGGCCGCGCGGTCCCTCATTGGGGATGTGCGGATCCTCGTGCATGGCCCGGCCCACGCCGTGACCGCCGAAGTCGGTGCAGATGCCGTAGCCGCCCGCGCGTCCGGCGGCGCCGATCACCGCGGAGATGTCCCCGATCCGGCCGCCGGGGGCGGCCGCGGCGATCCCGGCCCGCAAGGCGGCCTCGGTGGTGGCGATCAGCCGCGCGTCGGCGGGCCGCGGCGGGCCGATGGTGAAGGAGATCGCGGCGTCGGCGGCCCACCCGTCCAGCACGGCCCCGCAGTCCACGCTGACCAGGTCACCGTCGGCCAGCCGGTAGCGGTCCGGGATGCCGTGCAACGCGGCGTCGTTGACCGAGGTGCAGATGGCCGCCGGGTACGGGACCGGGGCGAAGGACGGCCGGTAGCCCAGGAACGGCGAGGTGGCGCCGACCTCGGCCAGCACCGCGCGGGCGGTCTCGTCCAGTTCGGTCAGCCGCGTACCCGCCTGGGCCCGGGCCCGGACGGTGGCCAGGATCTGCGCGACCACCCGGCCCGACGCGCGCATGGCCTGGATCTCGCCGGGCGTCTTGATCTCCACCATGAGCCATCCCTCCTTTTGCGGTATAACTATACCGGTATTATCATCACGGTATGGTCCGGCCGCCACTTAGCCGTTACGAGCACGCCCGCGGGGAACGGCTCGGCACGCTGCTCCGCGAGGCCCGCGGGACGCGCAGCATGGCCGAGATCGCCGCGGCATCCGGCGTCCCGGCCGAAACCCTGCGCAAGATCGAGACCGGCCGGATCGCCACGCCCGCGTTCTTCACCGTGGCCGCGCTGGCCGCCGCGCTCGGCCTCGCGCTGGAGGACGTGGCGCGGCAGTGCGGCCAGCCTGGGGAGGAACTGGCGGCGCGTGCCGGCTAGATGGAGATGAGCATCGCGGACCTTCCGCGTCCGGTGGGATACGTGCTCGGCGGGGGCGGGAGCCTGGGCGCCGTGCAGGTCGGGATGCTGCAGGCGCTCGCCGAGCGGGACATCGCGCCCGACCTCGTGGCCGGCACCTCGGTCGGCTCGCTCAACGGCGTGGTGCTGGCCATGGACCCCAGGAGCGCGGCCAACCGGCTGTCTCACCTGTGGCCCCGGTTGTCGCGGGAGCGGGTGTTCCCCGGCGGCTTGCTGGCCCAGGCCCGCACCCTGCAGCACACCAGGACGCACCTGTTCCCCAGCACCGGGCTGGCCGGCGTCATCAGCGACTTCATCGGGGCCGACGTGACCTTCGCCGACCTGGCGCTGCCGTTCGCGGCGATCACCACCGACATCGCCACCGCCAGGCCGCGGGTGCTGCAGGAGGGCCTGTTGCTGCCCGCGCTGCTGGCCAGCGCGGCCATCCCGGGTATCTACGCGCCGGTGGAACTCGGCCCGTTGCGGCTGTACGACGGCGGCCTGGTGGCCAACGTGCCGATGCGGCAGGCCGTGGCCATGGGCGCGCGGTCGCTGGTCGTGCTGGACTGCAACTTCCCGGGGAACATCCCCGAGGTGACGGGGTCGATCGCGGAGGTGGTGTTCTACACGGTGATGGTGACGATGCGGTCGCAGGCCATCTTGGAGGCGCCGCTGGTGGCCACGGACGTTCCGGTGGTGTACCTGCACGGGCCGGAGCCGCAGCGGATCTCCCCGCTGGACTTCCGGCAGACCGGGACGTTGATCGAGACCGCGTACGAGGCGGCGCGGGTGTTCCTGGACGAGCTGAAGATCAATGGGCCGGGGCTCTACGGGTCACCGTGAAGGTCGGCCGGGCTGCTAGCATCTTCGGACCTCGTCGATCTCGAACCGCGCATCGCCTGTCGGGCCGCGGGAAACGCCGCAGGATAAAGGAGTCCGCCATGCGCCGGGTGATCCTTCGGCTGGTGCGCACCGAGACGGTAGCCGTGCTGGTCACCGCGTGGCTGGCGGGCGCGCTCGGGCTGGGGCTGGCCACGAGCGCGGGCGCGGTGCCGACGGTGGCCCTGATGGCGCTGGGGCTGCTGCTGGGCGGGTTGCTGCTGCTGATCAGGCACAACCTCGACCTAGCCAGCCGGATCGGCAACCTGGCGGTGCAATCCACCCGCATCCTGGACACGGTGCGGCGGATCGAAACCGGCACCAAGATAGAGATCAAGAAAGAGATCAAGCAGACCTTCCGGCAGCTGGAAGCGCTGCAGAACCTGAACGCCGTGCTGCCCGCCAACGACGTGCTGCCCGCCACCCGGGGCTGGGCGGCGTCGCCGGACCTGCTCGCGGTGCTGGTCGACCTGGTGGTCGCCGAACGGCCGTCGCTGGTGGTGGAATGCGGCAGCGGCGCGTCCACGCTGTGGCTCGCGCTGGCCATGCGGCGGTTCGGGATCGACGGCCGGATCGTCGCCCTGGATCACGACCCGGTGTTCGGCGGCAAGACCCGCGACCTGCTGGCCAGGCATGACGTCGGCGATCTGGCCGAGGTCCGCGACGCCCCGCTGGAGAGCTTCAGCCTTGATGGCGAGACCTACTCCTGGTACGCGAGGCGTGCGTGGCAGGACCTGACCGGGATCGATCTCCTCTTCGTGGACGGGCCGCCCGCGACCACCGGTCACCTGGCCCGCTATCCGGCGCTGCCGTTGCTGAGCGGAGCGCTGAGCCCGGTGGTCACCGCCGTCCTTGACGACCTCGTCGTGCCGGACATGCAGAAGGTGCTGCGGCTCTGGCTTGACGCATACCCGGATTTCGGCTCCGAGATCCTCCCGCTGGAGAAGCAGGCCGCGGTGCTGCGCAGGAGCTAAGCCGGCCGGACGTACCGTGGAGGCGTGGCCAGGCGGCGTGGTGTTCTCGTGGCTGTGGCTGTGGCCCTGATCGCGGCGGCCGGGATCATCGCGTTCTTGCTTGGCCGGCCGAGCACCGGTGCCGTGCCGCGGCCGCACGCCAGCTCGTCAAGGTCAATGTCACCGGCCGCCGCGGCCGCGCTGGCCGCGCTGCTGCGGCAGGGAACCCTGGACACCGCGCCCGGCTACTGGGAGACGCCCAGCGCCACGCTGGAGGCGGCCGCGGCCGGCGCGGATGACGCCCGGTTCCGCGCGCTCGGCGCGCTGCTGGTGAAGGACGGCTTCGCCGGCGCCATCATCGACCTCGGCCGGGAGATGACCGGCGGCTGGTACAACTGGAGCGAGCAGAAATGCCCGCGCACCGAGCCGGGCTGCTACGCCCTGGCCTGGCGGCACGCCGTGGACGCCATGCGGTCGGTGCCCGGGCAGCACTTCCGGTTCTTGTGGACCGTCTTCCCCGGCACCGCCGCGGCGATCGAGGCGTGGCCCGGCGCCGGCTACGTGGACCTGGTGGGCACGGACGTCTACGACTGGTACGGCGGCCCGGACAACACCTACCCGCACACCGCGTCGGGGCAGCTGGACCACGACGCGAAGTGGCAGGAGATCCTTACCCAGCCCGGCGGCCTGGACTGGCTCGCCCGGCTGTCCCAGCTCACCGGCAAGCCGATCGCGATCCCGGAGTGGGGGCTGGACTTCCACAGCTTCGGCGGCCATGACGACCCGGCGTTCATCACCCGCATGCTCACCTGGCTGCACGCCCACCACGCGATCGGCGTCTACTGGGCGGTCGAGCACGTGGTCGCTGATCAGGTCCTCCCGCCCGGCCCGGTGCTGGCCGGCCTGGGCGCGTACGCGGGAAACCCGGCCGGGGTCAACGACCTGGGCCTGCTGCTCGGCGGCCGGCTGCAGTACGCCGAGGCGTTCCTGGACGACCACCAGCCCGTCTCCGATTCCTCCGCGCAGCCGGTGCTGGCCCCCTGGCAGGACGCCGGCTACCAGCTCATCCTCAGCGTCCCGCTGGTGCCGCTGACCGTGCCGAGCTACGCCGGCCCGTCCCTGCGAGGGGTGCCGCCGTACCAGCTGGCCGGCTATCCGGATGCGCTCGCCGCGTTCCGTCAGGGGGTTTCCGGGTAGCCGAAGCGTCCCTATCCAATCTGCTGGCCGCGTAAGCTCGGGCGGTCAGCAACTCCAGGAGAGGGCGAGTATGAGCATCACCAGGCCGGAGATCGACTTTCCCGGCGGCGAACCGCCGGCCGAACTGCAGGTCACCGACATCTGGGAAGGAGACGGCGGCGTGGCGCGCCCGGGTGACCTGGTCAGGGTCCACTACGTCGGGGTCGCGTATTCCACCGGGGAGGAATTCGACGCCAGCTGGAATACCGGTGACCCGCTGGAGTTCCGGCTCGGCGCCGGGCAGGTCATCACCGGCTGGGACCAGGGCGTGCAGGGCATGAAGGTCGGCGGGCGCCGGCAGCTGATCATCCCGCCGGACCTGGCCTACGGAGACCGGGGCGCCGGGGGCGTGATCGCGCCGGGCGAGACCCTCATCTTCGTGTGCGACCTGGTTTCGGCCTGACCGGAACCGGCGCCACGTAGCGCGGACCCGGCAGCTACCCCAGGACGTCGCGGCGGAGCTCGGGGAAGACCTTGGACACCTTGCCCAGCAGGTAGTCGCCGTAGGTGCCGGTGAAGGCCCGCAGGTCGGCCCCGTCCCAGCGCCGGCGGCCGCCGTCGCCGGCGGCCGCCCGGTCGGGCAGCGGCGGCACCTCGGCGGCGAAGCCCGGGTCCAGGAAGAACGGGAACGAGAGGCGATCGTGCCCGCTGAGGTTGCGGACCCGGTGCGGCGTCGACCGGTACCAGCCGCCGGTCAGACGGTCGAGCATGTCGCCGATGTTGCAGACCAGNNTAGTCGGTGTGCTCGCCCACGCCCCAGTCCTGGGTCTGCGGCGGGGACGGCGGGTAGTGGAAGATCCGGAACAAGAGGGTGGGGTCCGCGGTGTACCCGGTGGCAAAGTACCCGGCGTCCAGGCCCAGGCTCAGCGCCACCCCGGCCAGGACGGCCTGGCCCGCGCTGGCCAGCGCGTCAAGGTAAGCCAGCACCAGCGGGCGTAGCCGCGGGACCTGCCGCGGGAACANNATGTCGCCGATGTTGCAGACCAGCGTGCCGGGGATGGGCGGGGCATCGATCCAGCCCTCGGGCGCGGCGATCTGCAGCCCGCCGCGGTCATCTTGGGCGAGCAGGGTCACCAGCCCGTAGTCGGTGTGCTCGC
>PLIQ01000120.1:11867-21096 GCA_003140115.1 Actinomycetota bacterium
GGGACCTGCCGCGGGAACAGGTTGCCGCCGTGCAGCGGGACCCCGGCTCGGACCCGCGGGTCATCGCCGGGCAGTTCGGTGCCGAAGTACAGGCCCTCCTTCAGGTCGGGCCGCCCGGAGGTGAGCTCGGCGCCGACCGGGAAGAACCCCCGCCAGGCCCGGCCGCCGCGCTCCATGGCGATCTCCAGCTTGTCGGCCAGCGGCAGGGCGAAGAACTCGGCGCTGGCCTCGGCCAGCTGGTCCAGCAGCCCGGCCGGCACGCCGTGGCCGGTGACGTAGAAAAAGCCGCGCCCGCGGCAGGCGGCCTGGATCTGCCCGGCCACGCCGGCGCGCGCCGCAGCCGACCCGCGACCGACCAGCGGGCCCACGTCGATGACCGGCAGACGCGAACCTGGCATGCGTCCATCCTGCCCGATGCTAGTGACCGGCGGCGCTGGCGAAGGGCCCGAGCGCTCGAGCAGGCGGGGGCGGGAATTCAGGCCGGCATCGAAACGGTCGCCCCCGCCGGCTGAGTGCAGACTCCTCCCTTTTACGCATTCGGATCAACTGGGCGGCGGCCGCGGCCTGGCAGGTTTTGGTAGGCGTGCCTGATCCGTCGATGAGTATGGCCGTTTTAGCCGGGTCTTACTGCCCGGTGGCGGTCTTGAATTTGACCACCAGGTCGGCGGGCACTCGGCCGCGGTCTTTTACCTCGATGCCCTGGGCCTTGGCCCACTCACGGACTTCGGTGGTGTTCGGCCCGGCCGCCGGAGCCCGGCGCCCGGTTCGCGCCGGCCGACGAGTAGCACCGCTGACCCGCCGGGCCGCGCTCACATAACGCGCAAGTGCTTCCCGCAGGGCCTCGGCGTGTTTCTCGTTGAGGTCGATCTCATACTCGGTACCGTCCAGACCGAAACGGAGGGTGCCTTCGGCGGCACTGCCGTCAAGGTCATCGATGAATAGGGTCTGAATTTTCTGAGCCACGGACGCTCGATTCCTTCCACTGATCTCTGGCGCATCAACGTATACAATCCAAGCCAGACCAGCGTACAACCACGCCGTTGCCATCGGTCCCTACAGGCCCGCACTAACCGGGGCCACGTCGGCCGCAAGACCGGGCGGCGATTCTTTCAATACCTGCTACGGAGCGTTATATCCGCATCATTCTTTCTTCGGAACGCGGGTCACGATTGGAGCGTGGATTGGCCGCTTCTGTTCAGCCCCGCGTGCTGTTTGCGGCTAGGCGCAGCGCAAGGAGGGTCCGCGCGTTGCGTACCGCGTTGGCGTTGCCATCGTTGTTGAAGTACACGAACACGTCGTGGCCGGCCAGGTCCCATTCCCGGATCCGGTCAGCCCACCACGTCAGGTCGGCGTCGGGGTAGGAGCCGGCGTACAGGTGATGATGATCCGGGCCGTGCATCCGCAGGTAGACGAAATCGGTGGTGGCGCGCAGCGTGCACGGCAGGTCCGCCCCGCTCATCACGCAATACGCGGCCCCGTGCGCTTCCAGCAGCGCGAAGGTCTGCTCGCCGTGCCAGCTGCGGTGCCGAAACTCCACCGCCACCCGCATCCAGTCCGGGACCAGCCCGAGGAAATACGCCAGCCGGGCATCATCACGCGGCAGCGAGGGCGGCAGCTGGACCAGCAGCACCGCCCGTTTATCACCCAGTTCGTGCCAGCCTGCCGCGATGCGCTGCAGCCATCCTTCCGGCGCGTACAGCTTGCGGCCGTGGGTCAGGCCCCGAGGTGCCTTGACCGACAGCCGGAAGCCGTCCGGCAATCTATCCCGCCAGCTGCTGAACGCCGCGGCCCGGGGCCAGCGGTAGAAGCTGCTGTTGAGCTCGGCGGTGGGAAAGGCGGCCGCATAGCGGGCCAGCCGGTCCCGGGCGGGAAGCCCCGGGGGGTACAACTCGGGGTGCCAGTGGTCGTAACTCCAGCCCGACGTACCGATCCTGATGACCACCGGGACCTGTCACCCAGTAGCGATCACGAGGCGGGTGTCTGGCCGGCGGGCGGTATGTCCGCATCTACCAGAGCGGTCGAGCCGGCCGGGCGGGTGACCGGGTCCTGGGTCCGCTCCCGCAGTCGCTGCAGCGAGTCGGCGTCGCCGAGCGGAACGGTGGCCTCCAGCCGCGAGCTGGCTTGCACTTCGGGCAGATCCATCACCGCATCGACCAGGCCCGCCCGGCTACCCGGCGGCGCGTGCCCGTGAGCGGGCAGCAGCGAGGCCCGGACGGTCCCCTCGGGACCATCCGAAGTCGTAACCTCGGCCGCGGCGACCGTCTGGCCACCTTCCTTGACCTCAACGTGACGAGACTTGTCGGGACTGCTCATGGCATGCTCCTGGGATCCAGGTCTGATCCGATCCGAACCGGCCCCATGCCCGGGACCGGCAGAGACCAAACGGTTACCGGCAGTTTGTTCACACGGGATTTACCGATGGCCTACCAGACCCGGACGTAATCGACCGTCATGGTCGACTGGGTGAAGCTCTCGGGCACCGGGCCGCCGCCGTCACCGCCGATGGCCAGGTTGAGGATCATGAATGCGTTCCCGCCGCGAGCCCCCGGCACACCGAACGGCCAGTTGGGCAGCTCACCCGGATTGACGGTCAGGTAGACCTCGCCGTCCTTGGAGAACTGGATCTGCCCGGTATTGCCGTCCCACCGCAGGTGCCAGGTGTGCCAGCCGGTGTCGACGCCGCCCGGGACCGGCATTTCCTTGGTCGTGTCGTTCCCGTTGTGGTCGGCGGTATGGACGGTCGAGTCCGGAGACCAGCCCGGCTGGCCGTAGACCTCGATCATGTCGATCTCGCCGCACCGCGGCCAGCCGACCGTGGGGTAGTCCGAGCCGAGCATCCACCAGGCAGGCCAGGCTCCGGTCGCGCGATCGAACTTGATCCGCGCCTCGAAGTTCCCGTGGTTCCGGGCGAACAGGCCCTCGGTAGTCAGCCGGGCCGAGGTATAGCCGCCGTGCCCGCCGGCCCCCTTGAGGGCCTTGATGACCAGGTGGCCCTGGCCGTCGAGGTAGGCGTTCGCGACGGCGTCGGTGTAGGTCTCCAGCTCGTTGTTGTCGGTCCACCGGCCCGTCTCGTGCTGCCACTTCGAGGGGTCAGGCGGCGACCCCGCCGGGCCGTTGAACTCATCGGCGAATACGTAGCTCACCGTCTGCTCCTGCACTCCTGGGGGGATCGCGACGGCCGCCACCGAGGTAACCGCAGCCGTGATCACGGTGCGCCTGCGGATAACGCTCACGTGCCAACGATCCCCGACCCCGGTAGCAGCGGGGTACCGGGCCGGGTGCAGAACGGTTGCAGACCGGGTCAGCTCAGGTGATGGACCTCCTGCAGGCCGTAGACGGGGGTCGGCACGCCGGCCTGACGGGCCTTGAGCTGCAGCGCGAGGAAGAGCGAGTAGTGCCGGGACTGGTGCAGGTTGCCGCCGGTGAACCAGAGGGCTTCCTGCTGGGTCGGCTTCCACATGTTGCGCTGCTCGCCCTCCCACGGGCCGGGGTCCTTGGTGGTGTCGGAGCCCAGCCCCCAGCACTTGCCGACCTTGTCCGCGACGTCCCGGGAAATCAGCTCGGCCGCCCACCCGTTCATCGAGGTGTAGCCGGTGGCGTAGACGACGAGGTCGGCGGGCAGCTCGGTGCCGTCGGCCAGGACCACCGCGTCCTGCGTCAGGTGGTCAACCTGGCCCCGGACGAGCTTCACGTCGCCGTTGGCCACCAGGTCGGCGGCGCCGACGTCGATGTAGTAGCCAGACCCGCGGCGCAGGTACTTCATGAACAGCCCGGAGCCGTCTTCGCCCCAGTCGTGGTCGAAGCCGGCCTTTTCCAGCCGGTCGTAGAAGTCCTTGTCCCGTTCCCGCATCTGGTCGTACAGCGGAATCTGGAACAGGTGCATGATCCGGTACGGAATGGAAGCGAAGATAAGGTCGGCTTTTCCGGTTGTGATACCTGAAGCCACGGCCCGTTCGGAATAAAGAGCGCTCAGACCGATGTCCATCAGCGTCGCGGACCGGACGATATGGGTGGATGACCTCTGCACCATCGTCACGTCCGCGCCGTTCTCCCACAGCGCGCCGCAGATGTCGAACGCCGAGTTGTTAGACCCGATGACCACGCACCGTTTGCCCTGGTAGGCGTCCGGGCCCGGGTGGGCGTACGAGTGGTGCTGGTCGCCGCGGAATATGTCCATGCCGGGGAAGGACGGGATATTGGGCCGGCCGGACATTCCGGTGGCCAGGACGAGCTGTTTGGGGTGCAGCACCACCGGTTCGCCGCCGCGTTCGACGTTAACCGTCCATTGTTTGCTGGCCTCGTCGTAGCTGGCGCTCTTGGCCTCGGTGCTCGGCCAGTAATTCAGCTCCATGACCTTGGTATAGGACTCAAGCCAGTCGGCGATCTTGTCCTTGGGCGAGAATACCGGCCAGTTGTCCGGGAACTTAAGGTACGGCATGTGGTCGTACCAGACGGGGTCGTGCAGGCAGAGCGACTTGTACCGGCTCCGCCACTGGTCACCCGGGCGGGCGCGCTTGTCGATGACGATCGTGGGCACNNCGGAGCCTGGCCGCGAGCCCGATGCCGGCCTGGCCGCCGCCGACGATCAGCACGTACGGCTGCTCGGTGACCCCCAGGTTCTGCCGCTCGGCCTCGCGATCCTCCAGCCAGGTGGTCCGGTCGGGGTTCGCGCCGTGCTCGGCGCCCATCGGGCGCCGCTCGCCGTTCGGCTCCTCATAGCCTTTGAGCTCGTAGAGGGTGGTGAGCAGGGTCCAGCACTGGCCGCCGCGCAGCCGCAGGTGGCCGTGTCCCCGGCCGGCCGAGGTCTCGAAATCGATCCAGGCCTCGGTGATGCCGCCGGTCTCGGCGGGTTCCTCGCCGTCGGTGACCGTCCAGCCGGCGGGCTGCACCCGCGGCAGCGTGGCTTGGAGCATGCGGGTGATCTCGGCGCGGCCCTCGAAGGTCCGGATGTTCCAGGTGAAGGAGATGAGGTCGCGCCAGAAACAGTCCTCGGTGAACAGGGCGGCGGCTCGGGCCGGGTCGTTCGCGATAAGGGCCGCATTGAACTCGGCGAGCCAGGTGGTCACCGCGGTCGCGGCGGTTGCGGCGGTTGCNNGCGGTCGCTGCGGTCGCTGCGTCGGTCTGCGGGGCGGTCGTCGTCATCGGCGGCCTTCCTTCTTTAGTTGCCGGCACCTGCTGGCTAGCTTCGCCCCGGGAAGGTGCGGACGTCCAGCCTTAATGGCGTCCTCGGCACCGCGATGTCAGCCGAAGGTGAAGTCGTAGAACTGGCACAAAGGGCTACCGACCTGGTAACCGGCGCGCTCAGCATGCGAAAGAAAGCCGTAAAACGGGCAAATACCCGCCACGGCCCAGGCCGCGGAACCGCAGCGCGCCGTCTAAGCACATCGCTGACCTCAGACACGCCGGAAACGCGCCTTATTTTGGAACGCTTACACAACGTGGTGGCGGTCCACGATCCTTCGAGCGCCCCACGTGAGACGAGCGGCGGGCAATTGGTGAGGCGTACGAGGCGAACGTTTCTGAGGGTGGCACTAGCTTAATATCGCGCGGCCGGCCGACAGGGATCCGCCGTCGCATGGCAGACGGAATGGGAGCGCACGCGATGATGGACGTTGACGCCCTGCGGGCACAGACACCCGGGTGCGCGCACCGCATCCACCTGAACAATGCCGGGGCCGCGCTGATGGCGCAGCCGACGCTGGACGCGATGACCGGCCATCTGCGGCTGGAGGCCGAGATCGGCGGGTACGAGGCCGCCGACCAGGCCCGGGAGGGGATCGCTGCCGTGTATGCCGCGATCGCCGAGTTGGTCGGCGGGCGAAGCGAGGAGGTGGCGTTGTTCGACAATGCCACCCATGCCTGGAACGCGGCGTTCTACTCCGTGCCGCTGGGCCGGGGTGACCGGATCCTGACCGGCCGCGCCGAATACGGCAGCAACGTGCTGGCCTACTGGCAGGCCGCCGAGCGCACGGGCGCCGAAGTGGTCGTGGTGCCCAACGACCGGTATGGCCAGCTGGACGTGGCCGCGCTCGCCGCCATGGCCGACGAGCGGACCCGGCTGATCGGGGTCAGCCACGTGCCCACCAGCGGCGGCCTGGTCCAGCCGGTGGCCGAGATCGGGAAGATCGCCCGGGCCTGCGGTGCGCTGTTCCTGCTGGATGCCACCCAGTCGGTAGGCCAGCTCCCGCTCGACGTGGCGGCGATCGGCTGCGACATGCTCACCGGCACCGGCCGCAAGTTCCTGCGCGGGCCGCGGGGAACCGGGTTCTTGTGGGTCCGCACCGAGACGCTTGAGCGGCTTGACCCGTTCGTGGCCGAGATCGGATCCGCGACCTGGGACGGGCACGGGGGGTTCACCTGGGCACAGGGTGCCCGCCGTTTCGGGACCTGGGAGCACAGTTACGTCAACGTCCTGGGCCTAGGCGCGGCCGTGCGGCAAGCCCTCGACCTGGGCCTGCCCGCGATCGCCCAGCGCGCCGTCACGCTGGGCACCCGGCTTCGCGACCAGCTCGGCGAGCTGCCGGGCGTCTCCACCCACGACCTGGGCCAGACCCGCTGCGCCATCGTCACGGCCAAGGTCGCCAACCGGCCCGCCGACGAAGTCGCGGCCGCCCTGAGGCGGGCCGGGCTCAACGTCAGCACCACCGTGCCCGAGCACAACCCGCTCGACACGCAGGACCGCGCCGTCCATCCGCTGATCCGGTTCTCCCCGCACTACTACAACACCGACGACGAGATCGACCGCGCCACCGGACTGCTGGCGGCCCAGGCCGGATAACAGGCACCCCACCACCCGCTGGTACCCATGCCGCGTGCCCCGGCAGCGGCGGTCGATAGCTGCCGGTGCGATCTTGCGGATTATGAGTCAAAGAAACTAAAATTATCGAATCATTCGATCCTGTAGCTGCGACGCTCATCGAAGCGCGTGTGGCGGAACCAAGAGGGGACCTGAGCGCAATGGCCGATCTTCCCGATGTGCTGCGGCTGACCGACATGGGCGACGGGCGGTTCGAGGTCACTCAGCCGGCGGAATCGGCGGAGGGCCGCGACGTCGTGTTCAGCGGCCAGTACATCGCCCAGATGCTGATGGCGGCGGAGGCCAGGGAAGAACGCGAGAAGTCGCCGCGCTCGATCCATACGTTGTTCTCCCGGGTCGGCTCCTATACCAAGCCGATCGAGCTGCACGTGGAGGTGCTGCACACCGGGCGGACGTGGGGCAGCGACTCGATCACCGCCTACCAGGACGGGCGGCTGCTGTGCCGCTCGCTCGTGCTGATGACCTCGCAGGACCCCGACCTGATGCGGCACCAGCCAGACGTGCCGGCCGATCTGCCGGGTCCCGGCGAGCTGGAGTCCCAGCCCAGTGGCCTGGCCTTCCCCGGGGTGGACTGGCGCCCGGTGCCAGGTGATCGCATCGTGGACGGGGTACCGGTGATGTACGCCTGGCACCGATTCGACGAGGCGCTGGGCACTCCCGCCGCGAACCAGGCCGTGCTGAGCTGGTCCACGTGCGGCAACATCATCGGGCTGGCGTTCAGCGCGCACCGGGACAAGGTCGACATCCACCAAGCGCACCGCACGCTCAACACCGGAGTCATCGGTCATACGATCCACTTCGCCGAGCCGTTCGATGTTTCGCAGTGGCTGCTGCTCGCGCACTGGGCTGACAAGGCGGCGAGCGGCCGGGTCCTCGGCCGGGGGCAGGTCTTTACCCCCGACGGCGAGCTGGTCGCCGAGTTCTCCCAGGACGCGATGGCAAAGGCGGCAGACCGAGAGGTGGACTGGCAACACGCGATGTGACTCTCGGCCAGACGATCCATCGGCGCCGGCCCGGCTCAGGCTCGGTAACTCGCATCGCTGATGGTAGCGTGGGTGGCGATAGCCAGATTCGGGGCTCTCGTTCCTAACCTGCCACGCTCGCGTCGAGAACCGCATCGCTCCCTGATTGAGGGCATGGGTTCCGTGCAGTAAGGACGAATATTCATGAGCTACCTGCGCGCTCGCTCCATCACCCTACGACTGTTCGCGGCCGCGGCCGTGGCCGCCGCAACAGGCGGCATCGCCTCGGCCGCCTACGCAGCGTCCTCCTCCCCTGCCGCGCGTGCGGCGCCCAACATCTCTGCGTGCACCGCGAACACGATCCGCGCCAGGGTCGCGGTCAACCATGGCCACGAAGCATCCGGCACCACCTACTACCCGCTGGACTTCACAAACACCGGCAGGTACACCTGCTCCCTGTCCGGTTACCCGGTCGTGTCCGCGATCAGCCGGGCCGGGGTCCGGCTCGGCAGCCCGGCGGGCCGGCCCCTGCTGACCGTCGCGCCCCGGGTGGTCCTCGCGCCTGGTGCCACCGCGCACACGACCCTCGCCTACCATGACCGGCTGGTCAGCNNTACCTGACGATCACCGGGCCCATCCGGGCCGGAGCCGGGACGAACCAGGGCTGAACACGCGTGACCGGGTGGCCGTATCGGATACGGCCACCCGGTCGGGTGCGCGTCAGGTCAGTGGACGTTCAGCGCGTTGCTGTCCTCGAAGAAGTTGGTGTTCCCACCACTAACTTCGGTGCCGATGAACTTGAGGGTGATTTTCTGGCCGATGTAGCTGGCCAGGTTGGTGGTGTACTCGACGTACGCGCTGTCGTTGTTCGCAGCGGTCACCACCGGGACGGTCTGAAGCACGGTGCCTGAGGAGTTCAGGACCTCCAGGACCAGTTTGTTCGCGGTGTTGGTGGTGCTCGAGTTGACTTCGACCCAGTAGGTGAACACCGCGCTCACGCAGGTGGACGGGATGGTGACCGTCTGGGCGAGCGTGTCCGTGTGGGCCTCTCCGTAGCCGTCCAGCCAGGCCAGCCAGCTACCCGCCTGCGCGGGCACGCCCTCGTCAGTGTTGGCGAGGACACCGGAAGTGGATGTCCACGGTGATATGGAACCGGTCTCGAAGCCCGGGTTGGTGAGCAGTTGCGCCGAGGTACAGCCCGAACCGGAGGAACTGATGGTCCAGGTGAAGGACGCCGATCCGGTGGCTCCGGTGGTGTCCTTGGCGGTGACCGTCACGCTGTTCGAGCCGGCGGTGGTGGGCGTGCCGGTGATCAGGCCGGTGGTGGAGCTGATCGACAGGCCCGCGGGCAGGCCGGTGGCGCTGTAGGAGAGGGTCTGGCCGGAGGAGGAGTCGGTCGCCGCGATCTGGACGCTGGCGGCGGCGCCCACGGTGCCGGTCTGGCTGCCCG